>NZ_JBHVFU010000012.1:0-155543 GCF_042801455.1 Streptomyces sp. NPDC057565
AGCGTCCGGCCCGCACGGCGGGCACGATCGTCAAGGACGAGGGCGAGGGCGGCAAGCGGCTGGCTGAGTTCCTCGCGGGCCAGAAGTTCATCTGATCGGTCGGCCTGTTCGGCCCCGTACGTTCCTCTCACCCTCGTTTGTGCAGGAGATTGAAGTCCCATGGCTGAAGTTCTCGTCTATGTCGATCACGTGGACGGTGCCGTCCGCAAGCCCACTCTGGAGCTTTTGACGCTGGCCCGCCGGATCGGTGACCCGGTCGCGGTCGCGTTGGGCGGTGGTGCGGCCGGTACCGCGGCGGTGCTTGCCGAGCACGGTGCGGTCAGGGTCCTGACCGCCGAGGCGTCGGAGTTCGCCGATTACCTGGTCGTGCCGAAGGTCGATGCGCTGCAGGCCGCGTTCGATGCGGTGTCCCCGGCCGCGGTGCTGGTGCCGTCCTCCGCGGAGGGCAAGGAGATCGCGGCCCGGCTCGCGGTCCGGATCGGGTCCGGGATCATCACGGACGCGGTGGACCTGGAGGCCGGTGAGCTGGGTCCGGTCGCCACCCAGTCCGCGTTCGCGGCGTCGTTCACCACCAAGTCCCGTGTCTCGCACGGTGTCCCGGTCATCACGGTCAAGCCGAACTCGGCGCCCGTCGAGCCGGCCCCGGCCGCCGGTGCGGTCGAGGCCCTGGCGGTCTCGTTCTCCGCGCAGGCCACCGGCACGAAGGTTGTCTCGCGCACCCCGCGCGAGTCGACCGGGCGCCCGGAGCTGACCGAGGCCGCGATCGTGGTCTCCGGCGGCCGCGGGGTCAACGGTGCGGAGAACTTCGCGATCATCGAGGCGCTCGCCGACTCGCTCGGCGCGGCCGTGGGTGCCTCGCGCGCCGCGGTCGACGCCGGCTGGTACCCGCACTCCAGCCAGGTCGGCCAGACCGGCAAGAGTGTCTCCCCGCAGCTCTACATCGCCTCCGGTATCTCCGGCGCGATCCAGCACCGGGCCGGCATGCAGACCTCCAAGACCATCGTCGCGATCAACAAGGACGCCGAGGCCCCGATCTTCGACCTCGTCGACTACGGCATCGTCGGCGACCTCTTCCAGGTCGTCCCCCAGCTCACCGAAGAGGTCAACTCCCGCAAGGGCTGACCTGTCGGGGGGCTGTACCCCTGCTCGATGGTCCGGGGCCGCGTGGTGTTCTCACCGCGCGGCCCCGGACCGTTTCTGATCACCATTGACGCAGGTCCGGTGGCCTTATAACTTCACTATACGGATTGTTGATTCCGGGAAGCGGAAACAGCGGCACTGTGGAGGGTGTGGACATGGGTCAGCAGGAGAAGGTGGCAACGAGCCTCGCCGGTGCGGTCAGCGAGGAGATCAGTGCCTCCCTCACCACGGTGGACGCCGAACTCGCCCGCCGCTACCCGGGAGACCCCGGCACCCGCCAGCCCGTCCACACGGTCTACGTCCCCGGCGACACCTTTGCCGCAGAGACCATCCGTTCCTGGGGCGACCGGGCGCTCCGAGCCCTCGACGAGCATGCCCCCGATGCGGCCTCGTTCGCCACCGTCCTCGGCATCCCGGAGGAGCTCGCCGCGCCCGTTCACGACCGCGTCCGCGCCAAGCTGGAGCGCGAGCCCGTCGAAGACCTGCGCATCGACTTCGAGGACGGCTACGGCCCCCGCCCCGACGCCGAGGAGGACGAGGCTGCCGCCCGCGCCGCGCGGCTGGTCTCGGAGGCGTACGAGAACGGCACGGCGGCCCCGTACATGGGCATCCGGATGAAGTGCATGGAGGCCGCCGTGCGAGACCGGGGCATCCGCACCACGGACATTTTCCTCACCGGCCTGATGCAGGCGGGCGGGCTCCCCGAGGGCCTGGTGCTCACCCTTCCCAAGGTGACGTACCCCGAACAGGTCACCGCCTTCGTCCGGCTCCTCGACGCCTTCGAGCAGGCCCACGGCCTGCCGTCGGGCCGGCTCGGTTTCGAGATCCAGATCGAGACCAGCCAGTCCATCCTCGCCGCCGACGGCACCGCCGCCGTGGCCCGCATGATCGATGCCGCCGGGGGCCGCGCGACCGGCCTGCACTACGGCACCTTCGACTACAGCGCCTGCGTGGGCGTCAGCGCCGCTTACCAGGCCAGCGACCATCCGGCCGCCGACCACGCCAAGGCGGTCATGCAGGTGGCTGCCGCGGGTACCGGCGTACGTGTCTCCGACGGCTCGACCAACGTCCTCCCGGTCGGCCCCACCCACCAGGTCCACGAGGCGTGGCGGCTCCACTACGGGCTCACCCGCCGTGCGCTGGCCCGCGCCTACTACCAGGGCTGGGACATGCACCCCGGCCACCTGCCGACCCGTTACGCGGCCGTCTACGCCTTCTATCGCGAGGGCCTGGAACAGGCCGCCGCCCGGCTCGCCGCGTATGTCGCCAAGGCCGGCGGCGACGTCATGGACGAGCCCGCCACCGCCAAGGCTCTCAGTGGATACCTGCTGCGCGGCATCGACTGCGGTGCACTCGACACCGCCGAGGTCGCCCGCCTGACGGGGCTGACGCGGGCGGACCTCGACGCGTTCGCCTCGCCCCGGCGCGGAGGACTCACGGTGACGGCGCCGTAGGCCGTGGGCCGTACCGTCAGCCCCGCAGGAAGGTCTCGACGGTCCCGCTGAAGCGGACGGGATCGTCGAGCCACGGGAAGTGACCTGCGCCGGGCTGGACGGCCAGTTCGGCTTTGGGGAACAACCCTGCGACGGTGGCCGCGACGCGAGGAAGCGGACCGCTGTCCAGCTCGCCCGCGAGGACCAGGACCCGGGCGTCCAGCGCGGCAACGGCCTCGCGGGTCGTGGCAGGGGCGAAGGCATCGGGGGACGCGTAGACGTCCGCGGCCCCGTAGTTGCTCTGCTCGGCATCGGCCGCGGCGTGCGCCTGGGCGGCGGTGTCCCAACGGCCGTAGAAGAACGGGGCAATGGCATCCCAGTCGGCGTCGGTGGCGGAGCCTGCCCAGACGGCCTCGTACGCGTCGTGTGCGGCCTCGAACCACGGCTCGGCCCTGCGCAGCGCGGCGGCCTCGCGGCGATGCTCCTCGGTGAAGTCGACACCGAGGGCACGCGCACGGGCGGTGATCAGCGTGAGGGTCCGGACGCGCCGGGGGTGCCGGGCCGCGTGGAGGATCGCGAGATCGCCGCCCGCGGAGTGCGCCAGAACGTCCACGCGGTCCAGATCGAGGTGATCGCGGAACGCCTCCACATCGGCCACCTGCCGGTCGACGCGGTAGGTGGCCGGGTCGGCGGGGATGCCTGAGCCGCCGGTGCCCCGCAGATCGAGCATGACCAGTTGGCGCCGGCTCGCCAGGCCGCCCAGATCGCCGAGGTAGGCGGAGGCGCGCATGGGTCCACCGGGCAGGACGAGCACCGGCTCGCCCTCACCCACGAGGTGATAGGTGAGTTCGGTTCCGTCGGGAGCGGTGAAAGCAGGCATGGGGCCATCCTGGTGACCGTACGACAGACACAACAAGCGGTTTACGCGGAACTCCCCGTCGATACGCCGATTGCCGCCGGGAGGACCGGGGGTGGCGCGGGAGCCGAAAACGGCGAGGATGGCGGGACCGACTCGCGAGGAGACGCCATGACCGATGCCGCTCGCCGCCACGCCGACCTCCGCGGATCCGCTGCCGCGCTCCTGCCCGAACTGGTCGGGCTGCGCCGCGCGCTGCATCAGGAGCCGGAAATCGGCCTGGAACTGCCGCTGAGCCGGGCGAAGGTGCTGGCAGCGCTGGAGGGACTGCCCCTCGAGATCACCCTCGGCAAGCAGCTCACCTCGGTCACGGCCGTGCTCCGCGGCGCGCTGCCCGGACCGGTGGTGCTGCTGCGCGGCGACATGGACGCGCTGCCGGTGCAGGAGACCAGCGGACTGCCGTACGCCTCCGCCGTCCCCGGCGTGATGCACGCCTGCGGCCACGACCTCCACACCGCAGGACTGGTCGGCGCCACGCGGCTGCTCTGCGAGCGGCGCGACACTCTGGCCGGAACCGTGGTGTTCATGTTCCAGCCCGGCGAGGAAGGCGACGCCGGGGCCCGGGTGATGATCGACGAAGGTGTGCTCGATGCCGCGGGGACCAGGCCGGTGGCCGCGTACGCCCTCCATGTTGCGTCCGCCCTGCTGCCGCACGGTTTCGTCAGCACCCGCCCCGGACCGATCCTGGCCGCCGCCGACAGCCTCGACGTGACCGTGCGCGGGCGCGGCGGGCACGGATCCAGTCCGCACAGCGCCCTGGACCCCATCCCGGCTGCCTGCGAAGCCGTCACAGGGCTGCAGACCATGGTGACGCGCCGCTTCGACGCCTTCGACCCGGTCGTCGTGACCGTCGGCAGCTTTCACGCGGGCACCGCCCACAACGTCATTCCGGACGAGGCCGTGTTCTCCGCGAGCATCCGGTCCTTCTCGGCCGGGGCGCGGGCCCGTGTGCTCCAGGAAGCGCCCCGGGTCGTACGCGGCATCGGGGAGGCCCACGGGCTGACCGTGGAAGCAGTCGTCGACGAGGGCTATCCCGTCACCGTCAACGACCCCGTCGAGGCGGCGTACGCAGCCGAGACGGCGGCCCAACTGTTCGGGGCGGACCGCTGCTTCGAGCTGCCGCACCCGATCGCCGGGGCCGAGGACTTCGCCTTCATCGGTGAACACGTCCCCTCCGCCTATCTGATGCTCGGTGCCTGCCCGGCCGATCGCGACCCCGCCACAGCTCCCTACAACCACTCCCCGGAAGCCGTCTTCGACGACTCCGTACTGGGTGACGCCGCGGCGCTGCTCGCCGGGCTGGCGCTCGGACGGCTCAGCAGAGGCTGAGACCGGGCTCTCCGGTGTCTCAGGCCGCCAGCTCGTGGTTCATGCGACCTGTGATGCGGCCCGCGAGGGCAAGCGGCGCGACCGAGCAGAGGACACCGCCCAGCAGTGCCGACCACCAGAGGACCGCCGGACCGAGAGCCGTATAGACAGTGACGCCCAGGGTCAGGGCCGCGAACCGGGAGACCCCCCAGGTCCACTGGAACGCCCCCTGATAGCGGCCCCGTGCGTGGGCCGGGGCGAGGTTGGCGACGATCGCGGAGGCGATCCCGGACACGCACGCCTCGCCCACGGACCAGACCACCACCGACAGCGTGTAACCCGCGACGCTGTCCGCGACACCTGTGAGCGCCACACCCACGGCGATGAGAACGCTGCCGGCGGCGTGCACCGGAATCTGCGGCAGCCGTGCGAGGTGGGCTGTGGCGAACGGCTGCAGGACCACCACCAGCACCGCGTTGACCGCCGCCATGGCCCCGTAGACCGCAGGGGAAAGCGCACTGTCGTGGACGGCCAGCGGCAGGGCGACCTCGGTCAGTGAATAGACGAAGAGCTGTACCCCGAACAGGGGGAGCAATGCGAGCAGCAGCCGGTCGCGGAGGACGACGCCGTATCCGATGCCGTCGTGCGCCTCGGCCCGGTCCTTCGGCGTCCGTGTCTCGGCCACCCGGGTGGCGACGACGACGGCGTACAGCAGCATGGTCCCGGCGTCGACCGCGAAGAGCAGCCAGTAGCCGTGGGCGGCGAGGAATCCACCGAGGACGCCTGCCGCCGCCGTACCGATGTTGATGCCCCAGCCGAACAGTGCGTACGCCCGCCGTCGGCGCTCCGCGTCCACGGAGTCGGCCATCAGCGCGTACACCGCAGGGCTGATCATCGCGCCTGCCGCACTGAGCAGCAGCGCGGCGCCGGCCATCGTCAGCACACCCGGTGCGAGGAAGAGCGCACCCTGCGCTCCGGAGGCGCCGAGGAGACCGATGAGCATCGTCGGGCGGCGGCCGATCCGGTCGGCGAGCAGTCCTCCGACTGCGGGGCCGAGCAGGTTGCCCGCGCCCAGGGCGCCGAGGACGTACGAGGTCTGGGTGCCGGTGACGCCGCGTGCGGCAAGGAAGAACACGAGGAACGGAGTGACCAGGTAGCCGAGCCGGTTGATGATCGTGCCGGCGAAGAGGGTCCAGACCGTGGGCGGAAGGCCGCGAAAGGTGGAGAGCATGCGAGGAGCGTGCAGCCCCACCGCGATACCGGACCATTGATTAAGGTGGGACCGAATCCAACGGGCGATCGGCCCGAGGGACCGGGACAGCGGGGGCACATGGAGTCGGAACTGAGCTTCTCCACCGCAGACTTGGCGCAGACCCGCTTCGCCATCTCCCCGATGTGGGAGGTCGTCACCAGCTTCCGGCTGCTGCGCGCCGAGAGCGAACCGCCGCTGCACCGGCGCTGGGCCGCGCAGGTACGGCCCCGGCTGGCGGAAGCGGGGCTCGACCGCGGGTGGCTCGCCGAGCTGATCCCCGCCGGTGGATATCTCGCCGACTTCCTCAACCCGACACCGCCCGCCCCGTTCCCGGAACTCGCGGCCGAACTGGAGGCGATCCGGAAGACCCCGCCCGAGCGGGTGCGGACCGATCTCGACAGGCTCGGCGTCGAGCGGGACCTCGGGCGGTCCGCGCGGCTCGGACTGCTGCGCGAGGCTCCGGAACCGGCGCTGGAGAAGGTCGCCGCCGAGATCGAGACCTACTGGGAGCTGGCGCTCGCGCCGTACTGGGCCCGGATCCGCCGGCTGCTCGAAGCCGATGTGTTCCGCCGGGCGCGGCAGGTTGCCGAGCTCGGGGCCGCGCAGGTCCTCAATGAACTGCACGACTCGGTGCGATGGGACGAGAGCAGCCTGCGCCTGGTACGCCGCCACTGCGCCCTGACCCGCGCCGACTCGGGCGCGGGGATGCTGCTGGTGCCCTCCGTGTTCGCCTGGCCGCGGGTGCTCACCCGCTCGGTGGCGCCGGACCCTCCTCAACTCGCCTATCCGGCAAGGGGTATCGGCACCCTCTGGGAGCCGCGCAGCACCGCAGCCGCCGATGCGGTTGCCGCTGTCCTGGGCCGCTCCCGCACCCTGCTTCTGACCGAGCTCGACACCCCCGCGTCGACCACCGCGCTCGCCCGGCGTTCCGGACTGTCCGCGGCCGGCGTCTCCCAGCACCTCACGGCCCTGCGCGACGCGGGCCTGGTGACCGCCCACCGCGCCGGACGCTCGGTTCTCTACGCACGCACGTCAGTGGCGGACGCGCTGCTGACGCCCGCCGGAAGCTGATCGAGCCGGTCCGTCGACGCCCCGGCTCAGGCGGGCGGCAGTTCGCCCGAGCCGCGGGCGATGAGGGACGTCGGCAGTTCCACCCGCGCCGGGGCGTCGTCCGCGCCGTCCAGCCGGCGGAAGAGATGCTCGGCCGCCGTCCGGCCCACGGCCGCGGCGTCCTGGGAGATGACCGTGATGCCCAGCAGGTCGGCCAGTTCGATGTCGTCGAAACCGACCAGGGCGACCGGACGCTCCCGCTCCGCCAGCACGCGCACCGCGGTGACCGTCACCCGGTTGTTGCCCGCGAAGAGCGCGGTGACCGGTTCGGGACCCGAGAGCATCGCCTCGGCGGCCGCCCTGACCCGCGCCGGGTCGGTGGAGCCGAGGGAGACCCAGGAGTCCTCGACGGCGATCCCGGCGTCCGTCATCGCGGCGTGATACCCGCGAAGACGCTCGGTGGCCGTGTGGATACGCGGCTGGTCACCGATGAAGCCGATCCTGCGGTGTCCGTGCGCGATGAGATGGGCGACACCCTGCCGGGCGCCGCCGAAACTGTCGGAGAGGACGATGTCGGCGTCGATCCGGCCCGCCGGGCGGTCCACGAAGACGGTGGCGATCCCCGCCTTTATCTCCGGCTCCAGGTAGCGGTGGTCGTCACCGGCCGGAATCACGATCAGCCCGTCCACCCGGCGGGCGCACAGCGCGAGCACGAGTTCCTGCTCGCGCTCCGGGTCCTCGGCGCTCGAACCGTTGATGAGCAGGGCACCGTGGGCGCGGGCGACCTCCTCGACGGCGCGGCTCAGCGGCCCGTAGAACGGGTCGGCGAGATCCTCCAGGACCAGGCCGATGGAGGCGGTGCGACCCTTGCGGAGCACACGCGCGCTGTCGTTGCGGCGGAAGCCGAGCGCATCGATCGCCTCCTGGACCCGGCGCTCGGTGTCCGGTGTGACCCCCGGCTCGCTGTTGACCACGCGGGAGACCGTCTTGAGGCCCACTCCGGCCCTGGCGGCCACATCCTTCATGGTCGGCCGGTTGCCGTAGCGGGGCTCGGAGTGACGGGCGGTCTCTGCCACGATGCGCTGTCCTGTCGTCGGGTGCGGGCTGTCCGGCCGGTCGCAGACGGCTGCCGCGGAGGTGCCGGAGGCTGTGCCGTCGAGCATAGGCCCTGGACAACGTTGTCAACTGAATAGAGACTAGGCAGACTATTTACTGAAGCTGCAGGTCCCCGACCCCTCACTCATCCGGAGCCCACACCGATGCATACCGACCTCGTCGCCGCGCTCGACATCGGCGGCACCAAGATCGCCGGCGCTCTGGTGGACGGCAGTGGCACGCTCCTCGTGCGGGCGCAGCGGCCGACGCCCGCCCGGGAGAGCGGCGAGACGGTGATGGGCGCGGTGACGGACGTGCTGGCCGAGCTGACCGCATCGCCGCTGTGGGACCGGGCGACTGCCGTCGGCATCGGCAGCGCAGGTCCGGTGGATGCCTCGGCGGGGACGGTCAGTCCCGTCAACGTTCCCGGCTGGCGCGACTTCCCGCTGGTGGACCGGGTGCGGAGGGCCGCCGGGGGGCTCCCCGTGGAGCTGGTCGGTGACGGGGTCGCGATGACCGCGGCCGAGCACTGGCTCGGTGCGGCCCGCGGTTACGACAACGCGCTGTGCCTGGTCGTGTCGACAGGGGTCGGCGGCGGTCTGGTCCTCGGCGGCAAGCTGCACCCGGGGCCTACCGGCAACGCCGGTCACATCGGTCACATCAGTGTGGATCTGGACGGCGACCCGTGTCCGTGCGGTTCGCGTGGCTGTGTGGAACGGATCGCCAGCGGGCCGAACATCGCCCGCCGCGCCCTGCAGGGCGGTTGGCAGCCCGGCCCGGACGGCGACGCCACGGCCGCCGCCGTGGCCGCGGCCGCACGGGCCGGACACCCGGTGGCGGTCGCCTCCTTCGAGCGCGCCGCGCAGGCGCTGGCCGCCGGAATCGCCGCCACCGCCACGCTGGTCGAGATCGACATCGCCGTCATCGGTGGGGGAGTGGCCGGTGCGGGCGACGTCCTCTTCGCTCCGCTGCGCCGCGCCCTGCGCAGCTACGCCACACTCTCGTTCGTCCAACAGCTCACGGTGGCACCCGCGGTGATGGGTACGGACGCGGGTCTGGTGGGCGCCGCGGCCGCCGCCTCGGCGGTCAGGCCGGGTGGGGCGGCGGCCGCGGCCGTACTGAGCGGCTGAACACGGTCCGGCTGCCGGGCGGTGCGCGGCGACCCGTCCCCTCCGGCAGCCCAACCAGGTTCGGAAGCCGGGCGTGCCCGGTGGCCGCGCCCCTGCCCGGAACCGTTCGGGAAGCGCCTCCAGGCCCGTACTCGGTGCCCGCCCGGCCCTCTTACCGGGCGGGCACTCCTCCTACGGCGCCCGGCACCCGTGCCGGACTCAGCACCCGATCCGCAGGTTCGCCCAGTCGGCGTGGTCGTAGTTGATCCCGTCCCCGCCGTCGGTGACCACCAGACGTACCACCTGCGCGCCGCTCACATCCGCGGTGATCGGCTGCGCGGCCATCGCGTTGGTCAGGACACCGGTCGATGCCACCTTCGTGCCGTCCGCCCAGATCTCGAACGACACCGTGCCATTGGTCCCCGTCTCGTCGTCGACTCCGACCTGGGCGGTCACGGCGCTGCACGCACCACCCGTGTAGAACTCGACGGCGCTGTCCGCGTGTACCCCGAGCCCCTTGGCGAAGACGGTGCCGCCGATGGTCATCGGATTGCCGTCGCCCGCCTTGCTCTCACCGTTGCTGGTGTCCTTCTCGACCGGACCCCAGCCGTTGGACGCGGAGAGCTGCGGCAGATCGCTCAGATAGCTGTTGCCCGCCGGGGGTGCCACCACCACATGCGCCTGGAACGGCACCGAGGACCGCACGTGCGTCCCGGTCGGTGACCGGTACTGGGCGCTGAGCTTCAGATCGTACGTACCGGTGGCTGTGCCCGCGGGAGGCGTCACCTGCCAGCGTGTGGTCAGCGCACGGCCGGTGGGCACGGCGTCGGTGCCGGTCGGCGACAGCGCCTCGATCTGCCAGCCCGAGGGGCCGGTGAGTGTCGCGGAGACGCTCTTGGCAGGCGTACGGCCCAGATCGGTGACCGTCGTCGTCAGCGGCGCGCTGCGGCCGGCCTCCACCAACGGGCTTCCGTTCAGGCCGAGTTCCACGGCCGGCGGGTAGGCGGCCCACTTGCTGTCGGCGGCGACGCGCAGCAGTACCGTGCCGTGCGCCGGGACGGTCGCAGAGATGCCGCCCGCCGTGTTGTACGTCGTGTGCTGCCACAGGTCGCGCGTCGTGTAGGCGTCGGCCTCCGGCAGACCCACCTCCTTCGCGGTCGTCGAGATGCGCTGCGCGGACCCGGTCTCGTTGAAGAGCGCCACGACCCGGCTGCCGTCCTCCATCTCCTTGGCGACGACCCAGCGCCCGCCGGTGGAGGAGACCACGGCGCCCTGCTTTCCCAGCGGGTCCTGATCGACCGCGATGACCTCCCGGTTCGAGAGGATCTCGAAGGTCTCCGGAGTCGCCTTGCGCAGATCGGAGCCGATGAGCAGCGGCGCCGCCATCACGGACCACATGGAGAAGTGGGTGCGGTACTCGGTGTCCGTCATTCCGCCGTTGCCGACTTCGAGCATGTCGGGGTCGTTCCAGTGCCCCGGTCCCGCGGCGGCGGCGAGCGGCAGGTTCTGCTTCATGATCGACAGCATGCTGCCCCAGCTGTCGCTGATGTCACCCGTCGTGCGCCAGAGATTGCCGACGTCGGCGGCCCACTCCCAGGGCTTGTTCTGGCCCCACTCGCAGATGCTGTAGACGATGGGACGGCCGGTGGCCTCCAGTGCCTCGCGCATCGTCGTATAGCGCTTCTTCGCGTCGACGCCCTGGTTGTTGCAGTTGTCGTACTTGAGGTAGTCGACGCCCCAGTCCGCGAACTGCTGTGCATCGCTGTACTCATGGCCGAGTGCCCCCGGCAGTCCGACGCTGTCGCACGTCTTCGTGCCCGCGCTGGTGTAGATGCCGAGCTTGAGCCCCTTGGAGTGGACGTAGTCCGCGACGGCCTTGATGCCGTTCGGGAAGCGCACCGGGTCGGCCTCCAGTTTGCCGTCCGCGTTGCGCTGCGGCTTCGCCCAGCAGTCGTCGAGGTTGACGTACTGGTAGCCGGCTTCCTTGAGGCCCTTCTCGACGAAGATGTCGGCGATTCCCTTGACCATCGCCTCGTTGAACTCGGCCCGGCAGTGGGTCGAGTTCCAGTTGTTGAATCCCATCGGTGGGGTGAGCGCGAGCCCGTTGTCGGACTGCGGGCTGATCGCTGCGGCAGGCGCCGTCGTCGGTGAGTCCGCGACGGCGGGAGCGGTTGCGCCCGCTGCGCAGAGCAGACCGGCGGCCAGCGCTCCGATGACTGTTCTGCCGCTTGTGCGGGTCGTACGGGTTGGAAGATGACGCATCGTAACGTTCCTCCACACTCGTGTCAGATCGGATGACAACATGTGCACGCCAAGGGCGCGCGATTACGTTAGGGCGTGTTGGAGTCTGTTGGAAGGGGTGCGGTAAAGGTTGTTCGGTATCTCGTCAAAACCCTTGACGACACCCCTACTTGGGGGTGGGATCCAATCGCACGTTCGGTTGTGTTGGGTTGCATCCCGGAGGAGGGGGTCATGGCGCACTCGTCGTACGACAGGTCAAGCGTGCCCGGCAGTGTGGCAGGACATCGGATGTCTCGGCGAAATCTGCTGCGTGGTGCAGCAGTTGGCGCGGGCGCGATCACGCTTCCCTCGCTGCTCACGGCATGCAGCAGTGGCCCCGGTGGTGACGGCAAGACGATCCATCTGGGGTCGAATTCGTCCGACCCCATTCCCAAGAAGGCTTTCGCCGACGCGTTCAAGGCATACGAGGCGCAGTCCGGAGGACGGAAGATCGTGGTCAACACCGTTGACCACAACACCTTCCAGGAGAACATCAACAAATACCTGCAAGGCAATCCGGACGACGTGTTCATGTGGTTCGCCGGCTACCGGATGCAGTTCTTCGCCAAGAAGGGACTGCTGCACGACATCAGCGACAACTGGCAGCACTACGAAGGGTTTTCGTCCGCGCTGAAGGCCCAGTCCACCGGTGAGGACGGCAAGCAGTACCTCACGCCGTACTACTACTACCCGTGGGCCGTCTTCCACCGGAAGAGTCTCTTCGCCGACCGCGGCTACCAGGCGCCCACGACCCTCGACGAGTACGTGGCGCTCGCCAAGCAGATGAAGAAGGACAAGCTCGACCCCATCGCGTTCTGCGACAAGGACGGCTGGCCCGCGATGGGCACCTTCGACTACATCAACATGCGGACCAACGGCTATGACTTCCACAAGAGCCTGATGGCCGGCGAGGAAGCCTGGACGGACAAGCGCGTCAAGGACGTCTTCGACACCTGGCGCCGCCTCCTTCCGTACTGCCAGCAGGGTGCCAACGGCCGCACCTGGCAGGAGGCCGCAACCAGCCTGCAGAAGAAGGAAGCCGGCATGGCGGTCTTCGGGCTGCCGCACCCCGGCGCCCAGTTCCCCAAGGGCGAACAGGAGGACATCGACTTCTTCCCGTTCCCGGTCATCAACCCGGAGCACGGCCAGGACGCCGTCGAGGCGCCGATCGACGGGTTCCTGCTGGCGAAGAAGTCGAAGAACCTCAAGAACAAGAAGACGCTGGAGAGCGCCAAGGACCTCGTGAAGTGGCTGGCCACCGGCAAGGCCGAGGACATCTACCTCAAGAGCGACCCCAACAACATCGCGGTCAACGATCAGGCGGACATCTCCCAGTACTCGGCGCTGCAGAAGAAGGCCGTGGAACTCGTCTCCGGTGCCAAGCAGATCTCCCAGTTCCTGGACCGCGACACCCGGCCGGACTTCGCCTCGACCGTCATGATTCCCGCCATCCAGAAGTTCATCAGCAACCCGAACGATGTGGACGGCCTGGTCAACGACATCGAGCGGCAGAAGAAGACCATCTTCGCCTCCGACTGAATCTGGAGTACCGACCGTGTCGTTCCTCTCGGAGCGGCGCACCGAACGGCGGGGCCCGCGGCGATTCTCCGGCCGCGACCTCGCCGTCATCGGTCTGCTGCTCGGCATACCCGTCCTGCTCGACATCGCCATCGTGTGGGGCCCGACCCTCGCCTCGATCGTGCTCTCCTTCACCAGCTGGGACGGCATCGGCGACATCAACTGGGTCGGTACGCAGAATTACGTGAACCTCTTCACCAATTACCCGCAGTTCTGGCCCGCCGCCCGGCACAACCTGCTCTGGCTGGCCTTCCTCGGGCTCGTCGCCGCGCCGTTCGGGCTGTTCCTCGCCGTACTCATCGACCGGGGCGTGCGGTTCAGCCGCTTCTACCAGTCGACGCTGTACATGCCGGTCGTGCTGTCGCTCGCCGTGGTCGGCTTCATCGCGCAGCTGATCTTCTCCCGCGACCAGGGGGCCCTCAACGCGATCATCGGGGACACCCGGTCGCCGACCGACTGGCTCGGCGACCCGGACCTCAACATCTGGATGGTCCTGCTCGCCGCGGCGTGGCGGCACACCGGCTATGTGATGATCCTCTACCTGGCCGGGCTCAAGGCCGTCGACCCCTCGCTGAAAGAAGCGGCCGCCATCGACGGGGCCAACGAGGCCCAGACCTTCTTCCGCATCGTCTTCCCCACGCTGCGGCCGGTCAACGTCATCGTCGGCGTCATCACCGTCATCGAGTCCCTGCGCGCCTTCGACATCGTGTACGCCGTCAACCACGGCCGCAACGGACTCGAACTTCTCTCGGTGCTCGTCACCGACAACATCATCGGCGAGGCGAGCCGCGTCGGCTTCGGATCCGCCATCGCCGTGGTCCTGCTCACCGTTTCCCTCGGATTCGTCGTGACGTACCTGGTCCAGGAGCTCCGAGGGGAGAAGAACCGATGACCGTCGACACCGCCCCCGCCCGCCCCGCCGCACAGCCCGCGCCCCCGCCACCCGCTGCGGTGCGCCGCGGCCTCCGCCCGGGCCGG
The DNA here is from genome assembly GCF_042801455.1 of Streptomyces sp. NPDC057565. NCBI lineage: Bacteria > Bacillati > Actinomycetota > Actinomycetes > Kitasatosporales > Streptomycetaceae > Streptomyces > Streptomyces sp. NPDC057565. Next base: position 14,140 of record NZ_JBHVFU010000012.1, read on the forward strand.
CTCGGCGTGCACGCCTTCCTGATGGCGGTCTCGCTCGCCTTCCTCGCGCCGCTGCTGCTGGCGGTGTACGCCTCGCTGCGACCGTACGACGAGACCTCCGAGTACGGTTACTTCTCGCTGCCGAGGCATCTGTCGTTCGACTACTACCGGCAGGCGTTTGCCGACTCCGGGATGACGAAGTACTTCGTCAACACCATGATCATCGCCGTTCCGGGAGTGCTCGTCACCCTCTTCCTCGCCTCGTTCGTGGCCTTCGCCCTGGCCCGGCTGAAGATGCGCGGCGGGATCGTGCTGCTGATGCTCTTCACGGCCGGGAACCTGCTGCCCCAGCAGGTGATCGTGACTCCGCTGTACGTGGTGTTCAACCGCATCCCGCTGCCGTACTGGATGTCCGACTCGATGACGATGTACGACTCGTACTGGGCCGTCGTCGTCGTCCAGATCGGCTTCCAGATCGGCTTCTGCGTCTTCGTCCTCGCCAACTTCATGCGCACCCTGCCGCAGGAGATCCTGGAAGCCGCCATCGTCGACGGCGCGGGCGTCTGGACGCAGTACTGGCGGATCACGCTGCCGCTGTGCCGCCCGGCCCTCGCCGCGCTCGGCACGCTGCAGTTCACCTGGATGTACAACGACTTCCTCTGGGCCCTGGTCTTCGTCTCCGACGGCGACAAGCTGCCGATCACCTCCGCCCTCAACAACCTGCGCGGGCAGTTCTTCACGGACTACAACCTCCTCGCCGCGGGCTCGGTGATCGTCGCCCTGCCGACGCTCGTGGTCTTCCTGCTGCTGCAGCGGCACTTCATTGCGGGGCTCACCTTGGGATCGAGCAAGGGATAGGTCCGACCTGGGCACACCGCACCCGAGCGCCACAGAAGCGCCCCGCCGCGCACCTCCCCCCGACTCGGCGGGGTCGCCCGGCAGGTGCTGGTGATTCCCGGCCGCACCTGGGGAAGGATCGGTTCATGCCACCCACATGGATATCCCAAGAGCCCGCCAGGAACGGACAGGAACTGACCCTCGGGGAGCTCGGCGACTTCGTACAGAAAGCCATCGAGAGCGGAACACCGCTGACGCAGCCGCTCTCGATCGAGGCGAACAACCGCGGCAGGCGACTCAAGTGGATCGGTGTCGAAAGCCCCGCGAAGAAGAGCTGATCAGTTATCTCCGCCCGCGGCCCGCCGTTGAACCGGGTGATCACACTCAGGTTTGAGGGCGGGCCGCGCGACGGCGATGAGATCGGCGTCGACACCCACCACACCTGTCACCCGGCACAGCCCGCCCCGCCCGGCGACGACGGCCTGTACGCCCATGCCATGGTCGTGCGACTCGTCGGCCGGGCCCCGATTTACGGGGCCCCGGCCACATGCTGGTGGCGAAACGCCCCACGCCCCACGCCCCGCGGCCCGCCGGGCCGCTGTCAGCCACGGTCAGTCCGCGATGTCCCGGAGCGCCGCAGCTCGCACCCGTTCCTTGGACGAGGTGAATCCCTGTGCGGAGACCACGACGTTGCTGATGACGATCATCCCGATGCCGATCCATTCGTTGAGGTCGAGGGCTTGGCGGAGCAGGCCCCAGCCGGCCAGGGCCGCCCAGACGGGGTTGATGCTGGCGAAGGTGCCGAACATCCGGGCGGGTACTCGGCGCAGGGCGAGCAGGTCGGTGACGTAGGGCACGATCGAGGACATCAGTCCGCAGGCGACAGAGAGGGCGATTGCTGCGGCGGTGGGGGCGTGGAAGGCGAACCAGGTCACGGCGATCGGGGTCCAGGCGGCGGCGGTGACGAGGCCGGCCACGGCGGTTCCTTGCAGGCCGGGAAGACGCTGGCCGAGGGTGCGGTTGAGCAGGATGTAGGAGCCCCACGCCGTCGCGGCGAGCAGTGCCAGGGTGATGCCGATGATGTCGGCAGTGGGGCCGGGGTTGGTCAGCACCAGCACGCCGGCACCGGCCAGGACGGCACAGGCGATGTCGAGCACACGTCGTGAGCTTGCGATGGCGACGGTGAGCGGGCCGAGGAACTCCAGGGTGACGGCCAGGCCGAGCCCGATTCGGTCGATCGCGGCATACAGGCTGAGGTTCATCACACTGAACACGACCACCAGACCGAGGATCGGCCACCACTGGTCCTTGCGCAGGCCACGGAGGTTCGGGCGCACGATCGGCGTCAGGACGATTGCGGTGACGAATTGACGGACCGCGACCACGCCGACCGGACCGATCGCCGGGAACGCCAACGCACCCAGGGCGGCGCCGGTCTGGTTCGACGCCGAGCTGGTGAGCATCATCACGATGCCGGCACCACGCTGACGCGAGGTCGCCGTCGCAGCAGAGAGCTGCTCGCCGCCGGCCGGTGCGTTGTGCATGCGATCCGTGGTCTCAAGAGTGTCCATACGCCCATGGTGGGATCACGGAGCTGCATAACCTATTGCATGTTGCGGCCTTGCCATACGCTTGGGTTATGGATTGGAGTCTTCGAGAGCTGCGGTTCTTCGTCACTGCCGCCGAAGCGGGGTCGTTCACCGATGCCGCCGCGCAGTTGTACGTCTCGCAGGCGGCGGTCTCGCGCACGATCGCGGGCCTGGAGAAGACCGTCGGGGACAGGCTCTTGCGGCGGGTGCCGCGAGGGTGCGAGCTCACCATTACCGGACAACAGGTCCTGCCTCATGCGCGGAGGGTGCTGTCCGAGGCTGAGAGGTTCACCGAGTTCCTGACCTCGCGCCACGGCGTCCTGCGGCTGGGATATGCGTGGGCGGCTCTCGGGCGGCACACCGCGCGCCTGCAAAGGGACTGGGCTCAGCGCCACGATGCCATCGAGCTGGAGCTGGTCCGGCACAACTCGCCCACCGCAGGCCTGGCCGAGGGCCTGTGCGATGTGGCGATCGTGCGAAGACCAGTCGATGAGAAGCGATTCGACTCGCTCGTGGTAGGGCTGGAACGCCGGCTGGTCGCCTTCGCCTCCGACGACCCGCAGTGGTCGCGCCGGCGCCGACTGAGCATGGCCGAGATCGCCGACCGCACCGTGATCATCGATCCGCGGGTCGGGACCACCAGCAGCCAGCTGTGGAACGGCGCCGACCATTCACCCCAGTTCATCGAATCCACCGATGTCGACAGCTGGCTCGACGCCATCGCCGCCGGGCGCGGCGTGGGAACCACAGCCGAGGCGACCGCGCACCATCACCTGCGCCCTGGAGTGACGTACCGGCCCATCAAGGACGGCCCCCGCATCCCCGTCAGACTCGCATGGTGGCACGACCACCACCCCAACGGCCTGGGCGACCTGGTCGATGCCATCACCCAGCTCTACGCGATGGCCTAGAGCCTGTCTCTCAGGAGTAGAAGCCGAACGGCGCAAGATCCACCGGACCCGCCAAGAAGGCAGGCGATCTGCCGGGGTAGGCTGGCATTCCATGGCAATAAGCACTGCCCTGTGGTCCTTCGCCCTAGTCGTAGGGCTCCTCACTCTGACTCCTGGCCTCGACACGGCGCTGATCTTGCGCACGTCGGCCCTTGGCCGGCGCAGGAGAGCCTGGGGCGTCGTCCTCGGAATCCAGACCGGCACCCTGGTGTGGGGTGCGTTCACCTCCCTCGGAGTGACCGCGCTCCTCACGGCCTCTCACCTCGCCTACACCGCGTTGCGCTGGATCGGCGCCGTCTACCTGATCTGGATGGGGGCACGCATGCTCCGGGACACCTTCCGGGGTCTGCCTACACCGGGCATGGACGATTCCGTTCTGGCCGCCGGCGCGGACTCGGTCGGCGGCGGCTGGCGGCAGGGAACGCTCACCAACCTCCTGAACCCGAAAATGGGCGCCTTCTACGTCGCTGTCCTGCCCCAGTTCATCCCCCCAGGCACCGGCCACTTCACCATGGGCCTCCTGCTCACCACCGTGCACATCCTCATCGGTCTGCTCTGGTCCGCCGTCCTCATCGGCTTCGCTCGCATCCTGCACGGCTGGCTCCGCACGCCCCAGGCCCGCCGCCTGCTGGACCGAATCACCGGCACCGTCATCGGTATCTTCGGTATCAGGTTGGCCCTCAGTAACTGACGCTCCGACTGGCAGGGGCAGCGACCCGATCGGGTCGGCGGGCTGGGGGACCTGAACGGTGCCCCACAAGCGGATGTGCTAGGGCGTGTGTCGGAAGTCCCGCCTGCCCGGCGACGCCTGGCACGCACGCTCGCTGCGTTGTCGGGCTCGCCCGAGTACGTCCCGTACGAGGACGACCCTCCGCCTTGCGATCGCACGCACCAGACGCCGCCGGGCCCGCCCTTCGGGCGGACGGCGGGACTTCCGACACACGCCCTAGCAGTACCGATCCTCGGCCCGGCTGAAGCCACTGGTGTATCCACTGTTGTAGCCATCCGCGTAGCCCTGGGTGCGGAAGTTGGGGAACAGCCGTAGTTGCTGCTGATGCAGCTGTAGGGCTGTCTCAACCCGGCAGCTGTCCCTACCGTCCGTATACCCGGTTCTGAAGCCGTCTCGGTAACCGTCTCGGTAACCCTGCTGGTAGCCGTCCTGGTTTGGATAGCGTGCGGCTTCCAGTGCTGCAGAACTCGGCACGGCTGAGACCTGGGCGGCGACAGCCGCCGGCGAGAACGCGAGAGTGGCGACAACGAGCGCTGGGCTGAGCCGAGCAAGCAGGCGTCTGGCAGTCATGATTCACTCCTCGGACCGGCACTGGTTCAGAGTGGCAAAGCCCCTGGCAAGGAGCCCAATGCCCAGTTCTCTGCGCCTGATTGGCCGCCAAGGTGCCACCCGGTCTGCCTCTCCTAGCTTGCGCTTCCTCTCAGGTGATGTCATGTCGAGAAGGACCTTGGATCCGCATGCCTGGAGACCCGGGACCTGACCGCACAGGACCGCGCCACTGCGCGGGGCCTCAGTATCGCCCAGGAGAACGACGACCCCGGCTGGTGGACGCCGACATGGATTCCCTTCGGCGAGGCAACCGAAGGCCACGAGGGATTTCTTCTCGACACCGGAAACCCGACCTGCCGCGGGCGTCAGGAGCCCCGGCGAGGCGCCGCCGATCGCGGCTTCGTGGCGCGGCGGGAACGCGGGCACTGCGGAAGCCGGCCCACGGCAGCATCAGGAAGGCGATCCGTCCACGTGGGTCCGGAGCGGCGCAGTGCCGTGAGGCGTGGGCCATGTCAGTGGCGGCTGCGATGCTGCCTGCATGGACGAAATCATGCGACGGCGGGTGTACGGCGCCGACCACGACGATCCTGATCCGGGCCCGCAGCCCGGGCGTGCATACCGCGAGCTGGTCGGCGGCCCGCTCGACGGGCTGCTCCTCGACGTGACGGGCTGGTCGGAGGTGGCACTCGCCGACGGGGCCGCATTGATCACCGAGATCGGCATGCACGGCCCGGGTGGCAGGTCGGAGTACGGGCCGCGGGCGGACGATTCACTGAAGTGGGACTGGCGGGGAGACACGCCCTGAATCAGGTCGCCTCGTACTGGTGCGCTGCGGCGCCCTGCCATTCCACCAGGGCGGGGGTGTCGAGGGCCCGCTCAGGGTCCGCCATGCCGGCGTCGGCGAGAAACACAATGATGTCGCGGTCGCTGTGCGCCAGCCCGAGCTGTTCGTCGCGACCGTTGATATGGACGGTCACGAGCCTGGCGCCGGACGGTGTGGGGGCGTGAACGATGATCGGTGGAGTCGACATGGTTCCAGGGTGGCGCGTGATGCCGGTGTGCGCGCATCTGGCTGGTCCGGATGTGTGGTCCCCGAGGATCAGGGGTAAGGGCCGTGGTCCGGTTGCCCCGTCCTTCGGCCGATGGCCCTTGGTCGGCGGCGGGGGTCCTCGAGGTACCTGCCTGACCAGATGTTTGTGATCACCGGTCCGGGGGCGAATGGTGCGGTCAGGCTTCCCTCGAGTGAGTTGATCAGCTTCGGCAGGGCGACCTTCGGCGGGTAGTGCACCAGCAGGTGCACGTGGTCGGCTTCGCCCGGAGCGTGTCCACCAGCCGTCCGAGGTCGTCGCGAGACACCTGCGCATCGACGCGTGAACGGGTCGCCGCCGGAATTTCTGTTGCGGTGACGGGAGTTGACCCCGATGAACTCCCGGGGTGCCGAAGCGCCCACGACCCCGGACCTCGACCTCGAACGAAGGATTCCGACTGTGGCAGCCGAGCTCTCCGATGATTTGAAGAAGTACCTCGACGACTCGAAGGCCTTCGCCACCGTAGCCACCGTCCTGCCGGACGGGCGGCCGCATCTGACTGTTGTCTGGATCACGCGCGACGGAGACGACCTGTTGTTCTCCACGACCGTGGACCGGCTGCAGGGCAAGAATGCTGCCCGCGACCCGCGCATCACCCTGCTGATCAGCCCGCCCGAGAACCCGTACACCTATGCAGAGATCCGCGGTACCGCCACCGTCACGCCCGACAGCACCCACGAGCTGTTGAACGAGCTGGCGCACAAGTACACCGGTCAGGACTACGCAACGTTCAATCCGGCCTCGAAGAACGACGGTCAGCGGGTTGTCGTGCGGGTCTCCCCCGTCAGGGTCACCGGCAGGCTCTGACACGACGACCGGATTCCGGCCGCAGGCCGTGGCGGGGTCACCGGCCCCGGTCCGCCGCCTGCGACGGTACGACCACCAAGAAGGCGTCCTCCTCCAGGTCCATCACGACCTCGGCCGCCATACCCTCGCCCCGGCGCGCAGCCGCGAACTCCTCCGCAGGCCAGCTGCCTCGCGGACCTCCCGCGGGAAACCGCTCCAGTACTGTGCGCTGCACCGTGCACCCCCTTGCCTCGTCGGCTCCAACGACGCCCCGCCGTCCCCGTTACGGCCGCTCGCGCGCCCGACTCGTACGGTGGGACGCCTGCCGACGGGCGTCCGGCACTCGCTTTCGTGCAACAACATCGCCACAGCCGGGTTTTCGCGGCAGGGTGTTGCGGGCAAGCCACAGAGGGCTACGGAAGAGGGGGAACCGTGATCGTCTGGATCAACGGTGCGTTCGGGGCGGGCAAGACGAGCGCCGCGCGCGAACTGATCGATCTGATCCCGAACAGCACCTTCTACGACCCCGAACTGATCGGCGGGGAACTGCGGTACCTACTGCCCCAGAAGAGGCTTGCCGAGGTGACCGACTACCAGGACCTGCCGATCTGGCGGCGGCTGGTGGTGGACACGGCTGCCGCTCTGCTCGCCGAGGTGCCCGGGGTGCTCGTGGTGCCGATGACGCTGCTGCGACAGGAGTACCGCGACGAGATATTCGGAGGGTTCGCCTCCAGGCGCATTCCCGTGCGTCATGTACTGCTCTCATCTGAGGAAACGATCCTGCGGCAGCGGATCGCCGACCGTGAGGAAGTACCGGACGACCCGGAAGCCGGCGAGCGGGTACGGCAGTGGGCGTACGACCACATCGAGCCCTACCGGACAGCGCTCGGCTGGATCTCCGCGGACGCGCACACCATCGACACCAGCGCGCTGACCCCGTCCGAGACGGCCGAGCGCATCGCCGACGCCGTACGCACCGGGGCCGCCGGCGTGTGCGAGATCGTGCAGACGCCCGCGCCGACCGCGGAGACCCTCGCCGCCGGGGTGCTGCTCTTCGACGAACACGACCGGGTCCTGCTCGTCGACCCCACCTACAAGCCCGGCTGGGAATTTCCCGGCGGGGTGGTGGAGCCCGGCGAGGCACCGGCACAGGCCGGGATACGGGAAGTGGCCGAGGAGATAGGGATTCAGCTCGACCGGATCCCGAGCCTCCTCGTCGTCGACTGGGAGCCGCCGGACCCGCCCGGGTACGGAGGGCTGAGGCTGCTCTTCGACGGCGGGCTGCTGCACTGCCAGGACGCCGAACGGCTGTTGCTGCCCGGCTCCGAACTGCGCGGCTGGCGGTTCGTCACCGAGGCGGAGGCCGCAACGATGCTGCCGCCGAACCGGTACGAGCGGCTCCGCTGGGCGCTGCGGGCCCGCGAGCGGTCAACCGTGCTCAACCTGGAGGCCGGAGTCCCGGTCGGCTGACAGCTGCAGCACGGCCGCGGCGTCGACAGTGAGGGGATCACCGTGCCCGAAGCAGACCGTGGACGGGGCCAGCGCCGCCAGCCGCCGGAACGAGGCCAGTGCCTCGGCCCGGTCCGTGTTGAAGACACCCAGCATCACTTGACCGACCCCGGCCACGCAGTCGCCCGTGAACAGCACATCATGGTGCGGCAGATGGATGGCGAGTGACCCGGGTGTGTGCCCGGGGGAGTGGACCACGCGCGCCCCGCCGCCGAAGGGGAGTTCGTCGCCGTCGGTCAGTTCACGGTCGACCCGGGTCGGCGGGGCCGCGGGCACGGTCAGCGCATGCTCGTACAGCGGACGTTCCCAGTCGAGCAGTACGGGATCGGGGACCCGTTCCTCGCCACGGATCGCCGGGGCGTCGAGACGGTGGGCCAGGATGTCGGCCCCGTACCGGTCGGCGAGCTCCTGAGCGGCGCCGTAATGGTCGCGGTGGCCGTGGGTGATGACGATCCTGCTGATCCCGGCCGGGTCCAGGCCCAGGCCGTGCATGGCGTCCTCGATGCCGGTCGCCGCATCGATGGCGCCTGCATCGATCAGGGTCAGGTCCGCACCGTCGCGCCAGAGATACGCCTGGCCGACAGGGAAGCGGAACATGTGCAGCCGGGGGAGCACCTCTACGAGATCCATGTGGCGAACGTACGCAGACCCGTCCGTCCGCCGCACGGCTCTACGCTCTGGGCGAGCTTCGCTCAGCGCGTAGCCCGGAAGAACCGCGGGCCGTGCGCGTGCGGGCCGGGATCCGGATTCCGGGGCGGCCGTGCCCCCCGCGTACGAGAGGTGCGTCCGCCCCGGAACAGGTGTCGCGACGTCAGGAGCGCTTGGACTCCGCGTAGTTCTGCAGGAACAGTGCCTCGGCGACCGACAGCCGCTCCAGCTCCTCGGGCGACACGCTCTCGTTCACCGCGTGGATCTGCGCCTCCGGCTCGCTCAGACCGATCAGCAGGATCTCCGCCTCCGGGTAGAGCGCGGCGAGGGTGTTGCAGAGCGGGATCGAGCCGCCCATCCCGGACGTCTGCATCTTCTCGCCGGGGTACGCGGCTTCCATGGCCTGCGCCATCGACGTGTACGCCGGGCTGGAGGTGTCCGCACGGAACGCCTGGCCCTGGCCGACCTGCTCCACCGAGACCCTCGCCCCCCACGGGGCGTGCGCCTTCAGATGGGCGGTCAGCAGCTTCGTCGCCTCGGCCGCGTCCTGGCCCGGCGGCACCCGCAGGCTGATCTGCGCCCGCGCACTCGCCTGCAGCGACGGCGTCGCGCCGACCACCGGCGGGCAGTCGATCCCGATGACGGTGACGGCGGGCCGCGCCCAGATGCGGTCGGCGACGGTACCCGTGCCGATCAGCTCCACACCGTCGAGGACCTTCGCGTCCTTGCGGAAGTCGGACTCCGGATACTGCAGCCCGTCCCACTCGGCGTCCGTGGTGAGCCCGTCGACGGTCGTGGTGCCGTCCTCGGCACGCAGCGACGCCAGCAGCTGGATCATTGCGGCCAGCGCGTCGGGGGCTGCGCCGCCGAACTGCCCGGAGTGCAGGTTCCCTTCGAGGGTGTCGAGGGTGACCCGCAGCATCGTCATGCCGCGCAGTGTCGCGGTGACCGTCGGCAGACCGACCCGGAAGTTGCCGGTGTCGCCGATGACGATGGTGTCGGCGGCCAGCAGCTCGGGGTGCGCCTCGGCGTACCGCTCCAGGCCGCCGGTGCCCTGCTCCTCGGAACCCTCGGCAATCACCTTGACGGAGACCGGGACGCCGCCGTTGGCCTTGAGAGCGCGCAGGGCGAGGAGATGCATGATGAAGCCGCCCTTGCAGTCGGCCGCGCCGCGGCCGAACCAGCGGCCCTCGCGCTCCGTCAGCTCGAACGGCGGGGAGATCCAGGCCGACTCGTCGAGCGGCGGCTGCACGTCGTAGTGCGCGTAGAGCAGTACGGTCGGGGCGCCGGCCGGGCCGGGCAGGAAGCCGTAGACCGACTGGGTGCCGTCGGGGGTGTCGAGCAGGGCGACGTCCTGGAAGTCCTCGGCGCGCAGTGCGTCGGCGACCCAGGCTGCGGCCGCCTCGCACTCGCTCTTCGGGAACTGCGCGGGATCCGCCACCGACTGGAAGGCCACCAGCTCGGTCAGCTCCCCCTTGGCACGGGGCATCAGCGAGGCAATGGTCTCGGAAATCGGATGGGCGGTCATGGGCACGCTCCTCGTGGGTGCGACGTTATGTGTACGAATCCGTCTGCATGAACGCCGTGTGTGCGGCGCTGCATGTATGGCGAACGCACGGTCGATCCTCCCACAGCGGGGACCGGTCGCAAGGCGCCGTAGGATGCCGTGAGCAGCTTGGGCCACTGGTCGGGATCGGGAGCAGAAGCACATCGTGAGCAGCGAGAACGCAGACGCCGGACGTGAGCTTGAAGAGTCGTCCGTGTGGGATGTCGTCGTAGTCGGCGCCGGACCGGCCGGAGCCTCCGCGGCATATGCGGCGGCGGTCGCCGGGCGGCGGGTGTTGCTGCTGGAGAAGGCGGAACTGCCCCGCTACAAGACCTGTGGCGGCGGCATCATCGGCTACTCCCGTGATGCGCTGCCACCCGGATTCGAACTGCCCTTGCAGGACAGGATCCATGCGGTGACGTTCTCGCTCAACGGCAGGCTGGCGCGGACCCGCCGCTCCAGGCGGATGCTCTTCGGGCTCATCAACCGGCCCGAGTTCGACGCGGGTCTGGTCGAGGAGGCGCAGAAGGCGGGCGCCGAACTCCGCACCGGGGCATCGGTGACCCGGGTCGAGCAGCACGGCGCCTCGGTCCCGGACCGGCGCACGGTCGCCGTGGTGCTCGCCGGCGGCGAGACCGTCCTGGCCCGCGCGGTCGTCGGCGCCGACGGCAGCGCGGGACGCATAGGAGCCCATGTCGGGGTCAAGCTCGACCAGGTGGACCTGGGCCTGGAGTCGGAGATCCCGGTCCCGGCCACCGTCGCGGAGGACTGGGCCGGGAGGGTGCTCATCGACTGGGGTCCGATGCCCGGCAGTTACGGGTGGGTGTTCCCGAAGGGCGACACCCTGACCGTCGGTGTGATCTCGGCGCGCGGTGACGGCGCAGGGACCAAGCGGTATCTGGAGGACTTCATCGCCCGGCTCGGTCTCGCCGGGTTCGAGCCGAAGATCTCCTCCGGTCATCTCACCCGCTGCCGCAGCGACGACTCGCCGCTGTCGCGCGGGCGGGTGCTCGTCTGCGGTGACGCGGCGGGGCTGCTGGAGCCGTGGACCCGCGAAGGCATCTCGTTCGCACTGCGTTCCGGTCGGCTCGCCGGTGAGTGGGCGGTCCGGATCGCGGAATCGCACGACGCAGTGGACGCCCGCCGCCAGGCGCTCAACTACGCCTTCGCCATCAAGGCCGGGCTGGGCGTCGAGATGGGGGTCGGTCGGCGCATGCTGAAGCTGTTCGAGCGCCGCCCGGGAATTCTGCATGCGGTGCTGACCGGGTTCCGCCCGGCCTGGAAGGCGTTCGCCGGGGTCACCCGCGGGACGACCTCGCTGGCCGAGCTGGTCCGTACCCACCCGCTGGCGCAGCGGGCCCTGTCGGCGATGGATCGTTAGCCCGTTTCTCGGCGCTCACCCTGCCGACCGGACCAGGACGCCGGCGGGCCGGAGTTCGGGCCGATGGACGGTGACGGTCCCGTCCCGGCGGGTGGCCCGGGCCTCGCCGTCCCATGCGTCGGTTGATGCATCGACGGGCAGTGCTGCGCCCGTCGGAGGCGAACCCGTCGATCCCCGGTGGTTGCCACAGGCCCGGCCGCGACGTCTGCGACGGGCGATCTGTCGAGGCCGTCGACCCTTGCCCGACATGGGCGCAGGCAGTTCGGTGCCCGTCCGGGTCAGGATGTGATCGTGATCCGGAAGACGGGGTGGTCGGGGGCGATGCGGCGCAGCTCCTCGACGGACGAATCCGGGCCGACGCCGCCGAAGAACACCCCTACCTCCGCCTTCCAGCGCTTGAGGTAGGCCCGCAGCAAGTCCGGCTTCTCGTCGTCGGCGATCTCGACGGCGGTGAATACGTCGGTTTTCTTGCCGAGGTGGAGCTCACCGCCGCCGGCAGCCCGCATGTTGTGCGTCCACTGGACATGGCCGCGCGGCGCGACGAGATACTGCTGCCCGTCCACGGTCAGGAGGTTGACCGGGGTGCGGCGCCACTCGCCGCTCCTGCGGCCGCGGACGGCCAGGACCCTCGATCCCCAGACGCTGATGCCGCGCCGGGTGATCCAGGCGACGGTGCGGTTGAAGACGTTGACCGTGAACCAGCCGGGCTTCTGAACATGCACGGACATGAGATTCCCCTTGTCGGAAAGTGTGAGCACTGCTCTCGTTCGAGATCAGTGTGCACGGGGTTGGTGCTCAAAAGCAAGAGCGCTGCTCTCTTTGTTGGTCGGTGCTCCAATTCGTGGCAGACTGAGCTCCATGAGCACCATCCGAGGAGCCAGGGAACGGGCCCGTATCGAAGTCACCGCGGCCATCAAGGACGAGGCGAGGAAGCAGCTCGCAGCCGAAGGCGCCGCGAAACTCTCCCTGCGCGCCGTCGCACGTGAGCTGGGCATGGTCTCGTCCGCGCTGTACCGCTACTTCCCCAGCCGCGACGAGCTGCTCACGGCCCTGATCGTCGATGCGTACGACGCTGTGGGCGAGGCCGCCGAGACCGCTCACCGGGCCTCGTGCGACGTCCCACCCGTACCCGCCGCCCATCTCGCCCGCTGGATCGCGGTCGCCTGCGCCGTACGCGAGTGGGCCCTCGCCCACCCCCATGAATACGCCCTGATCTACGGCTCGCCCGTGCCCGGTTACACGGCACCTCAGGCGACCGTCGGCCCCGCCTCCCGCATCGGCCTCGTTCTCATCGGGATCGTCGAGGACGCCCACCGCACGGACGGCCTCGCCGTGCCGACTCTCGCCCCCGAGCTGCGGCCCGAGGCCGAGCGGATGGCCGCCGACCTCGCGCCCGATCTCCCTCCGGCGGTCGTCCCCGCTCTCGTGGCCGCCTGGTCGCAGCTCATCGGGCTGATCTCCTTCGAGATCTTCGGCCAGTTCAAGCGGATCGTCGAAGCTCGGGAGGCCTTCTTCCGGCAGGCGGTCGCCGACCTGGCCCGTAACGTCGGACTGCTCGACGACCGGGCCGACCGTACAGCCACCGACAGCGCCGGTGCCTGAGCCGGCCCGTTTGTCGGCCCGTCGGCCCGGCTCGATATCTCGCCTGCGCCGGCCGGGGTACTCCACGGGGAGTACGTGTGATCACCACGCCCGGCTGACGCCGCCGTCGAGGCCCGCGGTCTAGCGTTGCCGATATGGAAGAGCAGCGCTCACACGAAAGCGGCGCTCCCCCCTCGGCGCAGGGCGGACCGCCGCAGCGGCAGCCCTGGGCGCACGCGGCCCCAGGAGGCCCCCGGGGGCCTTGGGGACCCTGGGGGCACGACGGGCCGCCGCGCTGGCTGACGGGGATGCGCGAGCGGTCCGCCGCCCGGCTGCCCTGGCCATCCACCGTCCTCCTCGGCGCCCTTGTCATGATCGGCTCTTCCGTCGCGGCCCGCGGTCAGCTCGGTGAGCGCGCCCCGTTGGACCTCTTCGCCCGGGCGCTGCTCTTCATCGCCGTCGCCGTGCTGCTGCTGCGCCACCGCCACCCCGTCCTGGCGGTCTTCGTCAGTGCGGCCGCGGCCACGGTCTATCTGGGCGCCGGGTATCCGTACGGCCCGGTTTTCCTCGCGGTCGCCGTCGGCTGCTTCAGCGCGGTTGTTGCGGGGCACCGGCGGGCGGCCTGGACGGCCGTGGGAATGGTGTGGCTGGGCCACCTGCTGATGACGCACTGGCTCTACCGCTGGCTGCCGCCGAGCGGCGACTCGGCTGCGCCCTGGGGGCAGGAACTGGGCGTCGCCGCCTGGGTGGTGGCGATCGTCGCGGCAGCGGAGTTCGTACGCGTACGCCGCGAGCAGTGGGCCACCCAGCGTGCCCAACGGGCGGCCGCCGAGAAGCGACGGGCCGACGAGGAGCGGCTCCGGATGGCCCGGGAGCTCCATGACGTGCTCGCCCACAGCATCTCCGTCATCAATGTCCAGGCAGGCGTCGGACTCGCGCTGCTCGACTCCGACCCGGAGCAGGCCCGGAACGCCCTCACCACGATCAAGGCGGCCAGCAAGGAGGCGCTCGGCGAGGTCCGTCAGGTCCTCGACACACTCCGTACCCCGGGGGACGCCCCCAGGGCCCCGGCCCCCGGACTCGACCGGCTGCCCGAGCTCGTCGACCAGGCGGCGAGCGCCGGACTGGCCGTCACGGTGGAGACGGAAGGCGTACGCGGCGCCGTCCCGCCCGGTACGGATCTGGCCGCCTTCCGGATAGTGCAGGAGGCGCTGACGAACGTCGTGCGGCATTCGGGCTCGCGCACCGCACGGATCCGGATCGGCTACGGGACCGGCCGCGTACGGCTCCGTATCGACGACGACGGCCCCGCCACCGGCAGCGAGGCGGGCGGCAGCGGCAACGGGCTGGCCGGCATGCGGGAGCGGGCCGCCGCACTGGGCGGCACCATCGAGGCGGGCCCCCGGACCGACGGCGGTTTCCGGGTACGGGCCGAGCTTCCCCTGCACTCGGCGTCGGACGGGGACCCGGCGTCGAGCATGGACTCCGCGTCGACCATGGACACTGTGCACGACACGACGGAGGAGAGACCGTGATCCGCGTACTGCTCGCCGATGACCAGCTGCTGGTCCGCGCAGGATTTCGCGCCCTGTTGGACGCCCAGCCGGACATCGAGGTGGCGGGCGAGGCCGCCGACGGGGCGGAAGCCGTGCGGCTGGTGCGCGAACTGCGCCCGGATACCGTGCTGATGGACATCCGCATGCCGCATCTCGACGGTCTCGCCGCGACCCGCACCATCACCGGCGACCCGGAGCTGGACGACGTCAAGGTGGTCATGCTCACCACCTTCGAGCTCGACGAGTACGTCTTCGAGGCGATCCGGTCCGGCGCCTCGGGTTTTCTGGTCAAGGACACCGAACCGGAGGAGCTTCTGCGGGCGGTACGGGCCGTGGTGGCCGGTGACGCCCTGCTCTCGCCGGGGGTGACGCGCCGCCTGATCGCCGAGTTCGCGGCCCGTTCCAAGGAGCCCGCGGCCGCGGCCGGTCTGGGTGAACTGACCGAACGGGAAAGGGAAGTGATGGCGCTGGTCGGCATCGGTCTGTCCAACGAGGAGATCGCCCGCCGGCTGGTCGTCAGCCCGCTCACCGCCAAGACCCATGTCAGTCGCGCCATGGTGAAGCTGGGCGCACGCGACCGGGCCCAACTGGTGGTGCTCGCCTACGAGTCGGGCCTCGTGCGTCCCGGCTGGCTCGGCTGAGACGGAGCCTGCGGGCGGCGCGTGACCATCGGGCGATCGCGCCTGTGGCGGGGGAATCCCCACAGCACATCGACGAGGCGGGCGACGAAGACGACGGCCGAGACGACGGCCCCGCTCAGGAGCACCACTCGCTCCGCCGCGCGCGACAGATCGAGGAAGACGGTGGTCGCGGCGACGGCGATGAACGCGGCCGCGGCCAGAGCGGCCCCGCTGACCAGGGCGAAGACGATCTCGACGGTCATTGCGTCCCGGTCTTCCTGACTTCGTCGCCCCATGTCGGAAGTGTCACAGGGGCGGTGGGCTGCGGGCAAGGATGCCTCGCCGCCCACCGCCCTGTTTCCCCGCGCCGGTCGGTCATCGGGGCGGCGGACCGGCCGGTCAGTCCCGGACCGCCACCTTCTCGGCGGCTGCCGCCTCCGCGGCCGCCCGGTCGCCGGCGGACGAGGCGACCAGCACCGTGTGCTGAGCGGGTCGGCTGCGGCGCAGGCCGGTCAGGGTGATCAGCAGTCCGATGAACGCGATCACCGTCACCACCAGCAGGCCGGGGCGGTAGCTGTCGAGGACCGCCTGGGGGGAGCCGTCGCCGCTGCCGTGCGCCGTGATCACCGCGGTGACGACGGCCAGGAAGATCGCCCCGCCGACCTGGATCGAGGTGTTCAGAAGACCGGAGACCATGCCCTGCTCCTCGTCGTCCACTCCGTTGGTGGCCTGGATGTTGAGCGACGGGAAGGTCAGCGCGCACGCCGCCCCGAGCAGCAGCATGGACGGCAGGATGACCGCCGCGTACGACGGAGCGAGGGTGATCCGCAGGAAGAGCGCGTAGCCCACGACGAGGAAGGTGAAACCGGCGGCGATCACGCGCGGCGTCCCGAACCGGTCCACGACATCGCCGATCTTCGTGGACGACAGTGCGACCAGCACACCGGCGGGCAGGAAGGCCAGCGCGGTCTCAAGGGCGGACCAGCCGAGGAGCGACTGCATGTACTGGGTGACCAGGAACTGGAAGCCGACATAGCTGCCGAAGAACGCTGCCGCGCCGAGCTGGGCCCTGACCTGGCTGCCGGAACGGAGTACGCCGAGCCGGATCAGCGGGTTCGCGGTACGCCGTTCGATGGCGACGAAGACGGAGAGCAGGACGGCGACGGCGAGGAACGAAAGCAGCGTGCGGGCGGACGCCCAGCCGGCCTCAGGGGCCTGCACGACGGTGAATACCAGCAGGAGCATGGAGGCCGTGCCGGTGACGGCGCCCGGCAGGTCGTACCCGCCGTGGGTGTTCTCGCGGTCGCTGTGCGGGATCAGCTTCAGACCCGCGACCAGTGCGAGCAGTGCGATGGGGGCGGGCAGCAGCATGGTCCAGCGCCAGGACAGCTGGGTGAGGAGCCCCGACAGCACCAGGCCCATCGAGAAGCCGGTGGCCGCGCAGGTGGTGTAGATGGACAGGGCGCGGTTGCGCTGCGGTCCCTCCTTGAAGGTCGTGGTGATGATGGAGAGCCCGGCCGGTGCGGTGAATGCGGCGCTCAGACCCTTGATGAAGCGGCTGGCGATCAGGAGAGGTCCGGAGTCGACGAATCCACCGAGCAGCGAGGCGAGGGCGAAGACGCCGAGGGCGATCAGGAAGACCTGGCGCCGGCCGAGGAGGTCGGCCGCACGTCCTCCGAGGAGCAGCAGTCCGCCGTAGCCGAGGATGTAGCCGCTGACGATCCACTGCAGGGTCGAGGTGGTCAGACCGAGATCGTCGGCGATGGACGGCAGAGCGACGCCGACCATGGAGACGTCGAGCGCGTCCAGGAACATCGCGGCGCAGAGCACGAGCAGGGTGCCCCACAGCCGCGGGCTCCAGCGCGCATGGGAATCAGGGACGTTGAGCGGAGTGGTCATGGCGAGGACAGTACATGTACATGCATTGAATGCAAGTGCATTTAATTCCGATGCAACAATCGACCTTTTCTCTGCTAACGTGCGGACATGGCCGCGAACAAGCCCGAGCACGTGCTCGTCGACGAATGGCGGGACATCCTCGCGCTGCACGCCAGGACGTTGTGCGAACTCGATCGCGAGCTGCATCGGTACGGCCTCGGCGCCAGTGACTTCGAGGTGCTCGACGTCCTCGCGGAGGGTGCGTCGGAGGACGGCGGCGCCGCCTATCGTGTACAGGAGCTGGCGTCCCGGGTCCACCTCAGCCAGAGTGCGCTGTCGCGCCTGGTCGCGCGGCTGGAGAAGGATGATCTCGTCTGCCGCGGGATGTGCAGCGAGGATCGCCGAGGCGTCCGGGTCGAGCTGACGGCGAAGGGTCGGGCGCGCCATGCCGAAGTGAAGCCGTTGCAGCGCTCGGTGCTCGCCCGGATGCTGAACGGCGCGACCGGCTGAGTGCGGTGCGGACCACGGCGGGGGCGGTCCGCGGCTGTCCGTACGCCGGTCAGGACCAGGTGATCCCGGAGTTCTCGCACCACAGGCGTGCGAGCCCTTGGTCGCCCGATACCGCTACCGTCGTGAGCGGCTTCCGGTTCCAGAGCGTGAGATAAAGGTCCTCGGCTGTTCCGTTCAACTCGCAGTCCGCGGAACCGTCTTCGGGCTCACCTGCCTCCGTGGTGCGGACGGCCTGCGGCGGCTCCGCCGAGAGGCGCACGGTCCATGCGGCGTCCGTGTCCGCGGCGCGCACCCGCAGCGTACGCGGGACGTCGGTGCGCACCCGGCTCTTCGGGCGGGCGTGGAACCCGCGCAGCAGCTCGTCGATGCCGTCCAGCGCAAGACCGGCCGCCACCGGTGACAGGGGACCGCCGCGCGCGGACTCGGCGTCCACCCGGTGAATCGTTGTTTCGTGCGCCTGCCGTCGGGCCCAGAACGCAAGCGAGGACGGCGCGGGAAGAAACGTCCAGCACTCCAGATCGGCGGGGGCGCCTGCCAATGCGGCCACCAGCCCGCCGTGCCCCTCGCGGAACCAGTCGAGCAGCGCGCCCCCGTCCAGATCGGGCTCCCCGCCGTCGGGGTGGTACGCGGTGTGGCCCTCGATGACATACGCGGTCGCCCAGCGGTGCACCATGCCGGTGTGCCGGAGCAGATCGCGTACCTGCCAGCCGGGACAGGTCGGCACCGGTGCGCCGGGCCCTGCCTGTTCCGCCGCGGCGGCCAGCAGGTGTCCCGCGCCGGCGAGCGACCTGATGTGGTCGGCGATTTCCGTCGTCTCCATGCTTTCCATGGTCGAGATTGTGACAGCGACTCAGGCGCCCTGGGGGTGGGTGGAACGGGACCGGCCGCCACGGTGCACCAGCCTGACGAACCAACCGAGGGCGAGCGCCTGCACCAGGACGGACACGACGAGGGCGAGATAGAGGAACCAGGCCGGACCGGCGGCGTCCGCCCCCCACAGCGTGCTGCCGACGAAGAACACGAACACTGTCGGCGCCGCGAGCAGGAACAGCCACACGCCCGCGAACGACGCGTCCTCGTGCGGGACGAAGAGGGTGTCCACGGCGACGAACACCGCTGTCGCCAGAACCACGCCGAGGTAGATCAGCGAGGCGGGGTTGCCGAAGGTCAGTCGTGCGAGCGCGCGGAGGTGCTGCTTGTTCATGACCGGCTTGTTCATGGCCTGCTCCCCGTAGACGGTTGACACTTCCATGGTGCGACCGGGGAGCGGCACCTGCCTGAGTACACCTACTCAATCGGGCATCGGTACGTGAGACGTGCGTACGTCGATCAGGCGCGGGTCACCGCATGGCGAGCCGCATGGCCCAGCACGGATGCCGCGCCCGCCAGCACCGCCACCGTCGTCAGAGCGACGGGCAGCGAGAACCAGTCGGCCAGGAACCCGATCGCGGGCGGCCCCAGCAGCATCCCGCCGTAGCCGATCGTCGACGCGGCGGCCACTCCGCTCGGACCGGCCAGCTCGCCGGCCCGGCCGACGGCGACGGGGAAGATGTTGGCCAGCCCGAGACCGGCGACGGCGAAGCCGAGCAGGGCGAGCCAGGTCGTCGGGGCGAGCGAGCCGAGGAGCATGCCGGCCGCACCGGTGGCGCCGCCCGCGACGAGCGTGCGGGTCTGCCCGAGTCGTTCCAGCAGCATGGTGCCGGTGAGCCGGCCCGCGGTCATGGCCAGGGCGAACAGGGAGTATCCCGCTGCGGCGATGCCCGGGCGGGCATGCAGGTCCTGTTCCAGGTGGAGCGCGCTCCAGTCGGCCAGTGCGCCTTCCCCGTACGCGGTGCAGAGCGCGATCACGCCGAACAGCAGCACCACCTTGCGGGCGCGCCCGGTCATCCGGCGTGGCTCCTCGGTGCGGTCGGCCACGGATACGGTCCGGGGAGCCCGGTGCCGCAGCAGGGTCGGTCCGGCGGCGGCCGTGACGAGCAGTCCGACCCCGGTGAGGATGAAGAGATGGGTGGCGGGGGAGAGTCCGCCGGCGACCAGTCCGCCGAGGCCGGCTCCGAGCATGCCGCCGAGGCTGAACGCGGCGTGGAAGCTGGGCA
This sequence comes from Streptomyces sp. NPDC057565, assembly GCF_042801455.1. Taxonomy (NCBI): domain Bacteria; kingdom Bacillati; phylum Actinomycetota; class Actinomycetes; order Kitasatosporales; family Streptomycetaceae; genus Streptomyces; species Streptomyces sp. NPDC057565. Next base: position 33,973 of record NZ_JBHVFU010000012.1, read on the forward strand.
TCACGGGGCGCCGCAGGCCGGCGACGAGATCGACCGCTGCGCTGTTGATCGCCACGTTCATCGCGCCGTACGCCGCGCCGAAGACCAGCAGCACCGAACCGAGTGCGAGCGCCGAATGCGTCTGCGCGGGCAGGGCGATGGCGAGTGAGAGGAGCACTCCGCACACCACGGTCACGGGGTGGCTGCCGAATCGTCGGCAGAGTCCGCCGGCGAGCATCATGGTGATGACCGCCCCGGCGGAGACGCCGAGCAGTGCGAGGCCGAGGGTGGAGGCGGAGGCGCCGGTCTGGTGCTTGATGGCCGGGATGCGGACCACCCAGCCGGCGAAGAGGAAGCCGTCGAGGGCGAAGAACACGGTCAGTGCGGTACGGAGGCGGGCTGACGAGGGTGGGGCGGTGTCTTTGCCCGGTCCCCCCGGTAGGGCCGTCCGCAGTTTGTTTAGTTGCGGCACAAACTCAGCATAGGGGCCCACGGACAACAGACGCAAGACGGTCTCCTGCCGGAGTGGGCAGCGGCATCCGACCCGGCTGCGCAGGGCGGCCTCCGTGACCGAAGCGGGCAGAAGTCGGCCACCGGGGCGTCGGCAGCGGCTCCGGATCATGGGAGACTCGGCCCCATGAACGGCAAGGCGACCACCACCCGGACGAAGTTGGAGAGGGGCCGGAGCGCGCTCGGGCCCGCGCTGGAGCTGGTCCACACCGGACGCGCGCCCACCCGCGCCGTGCTCACCTCCGAGCTCGGCGTCACCCGCGCGACCGCCGGCGCGGTCGCCGCGGAGCTGGAGGCACTCGGCCTCATCCGCGTCGACTCAAGCCCCGGTTCCGCAGCGGGCTCACAGGGCCGCCCCTCGCACCGGCTGGCCGTCCGGGAGTCCGGTCCGGTCGCCATCGCCGCACAGGTGCATGCCGACGGGTTCCGCGCCGCGCTGGTCGGGCTCGGTGGGCGGCTCGTCGCCACCGCCCCCGGCTGTGTCACGGTCACATCGGACCCGGCACAGGTCGTGGGCGAAGTCGTCGACGCGTGTGCCCGGTTGCTGCACGACAGCGGACTGCGCTGCGTCGGCGCGGGACTCGCCGTCCCCTCCGCCGTGGCCGAACCGGAGGGCACCGCGCTCAACCCGCTGCACATCGCCTGGCCGGCAGGCGCTCCGGTCCGCCAGATCTTCGCCACGTGCGTACGGGAAGCGGGCATCCCCGGCCCCGCGTTCACCGGCAACGACGTCAACCTCGCCGCGCTCGCCGAACACCGGCACGGTGCCGGCCGCGGGGCCCAGCACCTGCTCTGCGTGGCCACGGGCCACCGCGGCGTCGGCGGTGCTCTTGTCCTGGACGGCCGCCTGCACAGCGGCAGTTCGGGTCTGGCCCTGGAGGTCGGTCATCTCACCGTGAACCCGGAAGGGCGTCCCTGCCACTGCGGCGGGCGCGGCTGCCTCGACGTCGAAACCGACCCGCTCGCCTTCCTGACCGCCGCCCGCAGGGAACCGGGCCCCGAGGAATCCCTGCTCAAGCAGGCGAGTGACCTGCTGCGCACCGAGTACGAGGACGTGGCGGTACGGAACGCGGCCGAGGAGCTCATCGACCGGCTCGGCCTCGGTCTGGCCGGCCTGGTCAACATCCTCAACCCGGACCGCATCATCCTCGGCGGGCTGCACCGTGCACTGCTCGACGCAGACCCGGAGCGACTGCGCGCGGTGGTCGCCGACCGCAGCCTCTGGGGCCGCAGCGGCAGCGTGCCGATCCTGCCGTGCACCCTCGACCACAACAGCCTCGTGGGCGCTGCGGAACTGGCTTGGCAGCCCGTCCTCGACGATCCGCTGACCGCACTCGCCTGAACCGGCGGCCGAGCTCCGGCGCCGCTACCGTGCGGCCTCGGGGACGAGAGCGAACGCCTCGATCTCCAGCAGCAGTTCGGGGCGGAACAGCGCAGCGACCTGGACGGCGGAGCTTGCGGGCAGGTGTTCGGAGTCGATGTACGCGTCGCGCACCGTGCGGACGGCGGGCAGATGGGCGATGTCGGTCACGTAGTAGGTGAGCTTGACGACGTCGTCGAAGGACGCACCGGCGGCCGCCAGACAACGACGCAGGTTCTCGAACACCTGCCGTGCCTGCGCGGCGGCATCACCCGCTCCCACGACGTGGCCGTTCGCGTCGAGTGCCACCTGCCCGGACACGGCGACGAGTCGGCCGGAGCCGGTGACGACGTGGGTGTACCCGACTCCCGGGGTGACGCCCTCCGGAGCCGTGATGTGTGTGAGATGCGTGTTGTCCATGGCGGCATCCTCACCCGCAGACGAGCGTTGGCACCAGCGTATATGTGGCGGGATCAGAGGCGGTTGACCCGGCACACGTCCGGCACGCAGAGGTTGGAGCGGTGGCTGTTGTACTCCTCAGGCAGTAGCGGCGCGTGAGAGAGGGTCAGGCAGGGGAGGCGGAGCCGGTTCGTGGAGCCAGCAGGGAGAGCAGTCCCCTGACGCCCGCCTCGAAGGCCGCCGTCGAGCCCGAGGCGCGGGCCAGCACATAGCCGCCCTGCACCGTCGCGACCACGGTTGCCGCGATCTCGTCGGGCACCAGCGCCCCGTCGAACTCGCCTTGGTCCAGGCCCTCCTGGACGATTTCGGCGAGCCGTGCGCGCAACCGGCCGATCGTCTCCTCGACCGGGGCGCGCAGCTCGTCGGCGGCCATGACATCCGAGTCCATCGTCAGCCGGCCGACCGGGCAGCCGCGCAGTACGTCACGCTCGCACAGAAGATAAGCGGAGATCCGCTCGTACGCCGATCCCCGGCCGCCCAGCACCTGTTCGGCGGTGGCCCGCATCGCCGCGGCCGTGCGACGGATGGCCGCCAGCGCCAGGTCGGGCTTGCCTGTGAAGTGGTGGTACATGCTGCCTTGGCCCGCGCCCGCGTGCTGCTGGACGGCCTTCGGGCTCGTGCCCACATAGCCGCGCTCCCACAGGAGCTCCTGGGTGGCTTCGATCAGACGATCCCGGGTGCTCATGCAGCTCACTGTACATACCAGTAGGTACAGAACCCGGGAATGTTGGCCGGCCAACGGGAGCAGCCGCGGGACCGCCACATACTCCCGCGGGGGTACGTGCGCTGCCGCTGGCCGTACGACGACTCGGACCCCCTCCCGGGGCCAGGCTCGGAAGCGTCGGAAGAACGCCGACCGAGAACTCTGAACCGAGGGAGCTGACCGAGATGAACACCCTGGCCCATTCCGGCGGACCCGGACCGTGGATCCTCCTCTTCCCGCTGGTCTGGGCGGCCGTCGCCGTCACGGTCGTCACCGTCCTGCGCCGTACCGTGTGGCGAGGCGGCCGACGCGGTCCGTGGGGCCCGCGCGCCGCGCACAGCGACCCCGCCGCCCTCGGCGAACAGTCGCCCATCACTCTGCTCGGCCGCCGCTTCGCCGCGGGCGAGATCGACGAGGACGAGTACTGGCGCCGGCTCTCCGTCCTGGACGAGCAGTTCGGCCGTGCCGACCGGCGAGGTGCGGCATGACCACGACCATCCGCACCGGCGTCGTCGCCGCCGCCCGCGTCGTCGACGCCGTGAAGGTCTACGGCACGGGCGACACCGAGGTCAGGGCCCTGGACGGGGTGAGCGTCGATTTCCCGGTCGGCCGCTTCACCGCGATCATGGGGCCCTCCGGCTCCGGAAAATCCACCCTGATGCACTGCGCCGCCGGACTCGACACGCTCACCTCCGGCTCCGCACTCATCGGCGACACGGACCTCAGCACGCTCGACGACCGCAGGCTCACCCTGCTGCGCCGACAGCGCATCGGCTTCGTCTTCCAGGCCTTCAACCTCATCCCGACCCTCACCGTCGCCGAGAACATCACCCTCCCCATCGACCTCGCGGGGGAGCGCGGCGACCGGGAGTGGATCGACGCGCTCATCGACACCGTGGGGTTGCGGGACCGGCTGCACCACCGGCCCAGCGAACTCTCCGGCGGGCAGCAGCAGCGCGTCGCCGTGGCCCGCGCCTTCGCCGGCACCCCCGACGTCGTCTTCGCCGACGAACCGACGGGCAACCTCGACTCCCGGGCCGGACAGGAGGTGCTGCGACTCCTCGGCCGCACCGTTCGCCGGACCTCCCGTACGGTCGTCATGGTCACCCATGACCCGGTCGCCGCAGCGCACGCGGACGAGGTCGTCTTTCTCGCGGACGGGCGCCTCGTCGACCGCATGCAGGACCCCACCGCGGAGCGCGTGCTCGACCGGCTCAAGGCCTTCGACCCGTCGCCGGGCGCAACGGCGGTGACGCCATGACCGGTGCCCGCGCCTCCGTGCGCCTCAGCGTTTCCTCGCTCCGTGCCCACAAGCGTCGGTTCGCAGGCATGTTCACCGCCGTTCTGCTCGGCGTCGCCTTCCTCACAGGCACGCTCGTCATGGGCGACACCCTGCGCGCCGGCTTCGACACGATGTTCGCGAACGCCGCAGGCGGTACGGACGCCGTCGTCCGCAGCACGAATGTGGTGACCGTGTCCGGTGAAGGGCCGGGCACCCGGCAGCCGGTGAGCACCACTCTCGTGAAGACGATCGAGCAGACACCGGGCGTCGCCGCCGCGGCCCCCGACATCCAGGGTGCCGGGCAGCTGATCGGCGCCGACGACAAGCCCATCGGCGGCCAGGGGCCGCCCACCGTCGCCGGCAACTGGATCCAGGACCCGAAGCTCAACCCTTACAAGCTCGCCGAAGGGCGTGCACCGTCCCGGTCCGGCGAAGTCGTCATCAACCGCGGCACCGCCGACAGGGGAGGGCTGAAGATCGGCGACACGACGGTACTGCGCACCCCCGACCCGGTGCGCGTCACCGTCGTCGGCCTGGTCACCTTCGGCGGTGAGGACGGCATGGGCCAGGTCACCTACACCGGGATGACGCAGGCCGATGCCGAGAAGTACCTGACCCCGAAGCCCGGCGAGGCGTCGAGCATCCAGGTGCGCGCCGTCCCCGGCACCAGCCAGCAGGAACTCGTCGACGCGCTGACTCCCGTGCTGCCCGCCGACACGGAGGCCATCACCGGACAGGCCTCCGCAGCCGAGAACCAGAGCATGATCTCCGGTGCGTTCCTCAGCCTCTTCACCACGCTGCTGCTGGTGTTCTCCGGGATCGTCCTGCTGGTCGCCACCTTCTCCATCCACAACACGTTCGCGATCGTCGTCGCGCAGCGCACCCGGGAGAACGCCCTGCTGCGCGCCCTCGGCGCGTCCCGCCGTCAGATCCTGGGCTCGACCCTCGTCGAGGCGACCGCGGTCGGCGTGCTCGCCTCCGCCGCCGGACTGGCCGGGGGCATCGGGGTCGCCGCCGGACTACAGGCGCTCTTCCCCGCCGTCGGCTTCCCGTTCCCCGACGGTGCGCTCGTGATCAGCGGGATCTCGCTGCTGCTTCCGCTTGCCGTCGGCGTACTCGTCTGTCTCGGCTCGGCCGTCCTGCCCGCCGTCCACGCGGGGCGCACCGCACCGCTCGCGGCCCTGCGCGAGACCGCCGTCGACGACTCGGCGGCCTCCCGGACCCGAGCCGTCACCGGTGTCCTGCTGCTGCTCGCGGCGTTGGGCGCCATCCTGATCGGCGTCCTGGCCCATCCGTCCGTCTGGCCGTCGGCCACCGGTGCGGTCCTGGCGCTCGCCGCCTTCGTGGTGCTCGGCCCGGCCGCCTCCACATACGCCGTACGGATCCTCGGCGCTCCACTCGACGGGCTGCGTGGTGTCACCGGCGCACTGGCCAGGCGCAACGCGCTGCGCAGCCCCAAGCGGACCGCCGCCACCGCGACCGCGCTGATGATCGGCGTCGCGGTCGTCTCGCTCTTCAGCGTTTTCGGCGCCTCGCTGAAGGCGACCATGAACCAGGCCGTGGACCGGTCCTTCGCCGGTGATGTCGCCATCAGCGCACCCACGTTCGGCGCCGGTGGCAGCGGTCTCAGCCCCGCACTCGCGCCCGCCGTCGGCCGGCTGCCGGAAGTGTCCACCGCGGTCGGGCTCGGCAAGGGCGTTGCGGAGGTCAACGGCGCGGGACGCGCCCTGACCGTCACCGACCCTGCCGCGCTCGCCAGGGTCTTCGACCTCGGCCCGGTCCGCGGATCCATGAACGCACTGGGTCCGAACGGCATCGCCGTGTCCGGCGCGGAGGCAGCCGAGCGCGGTCTGCACACCGGCTCCACGGCCCGGCTCACCTTCACCGACGGCAAGCAGCAGACCTTTACCGTCCGCGCGGTCTACGACCGGTCGGAACTGGCGGGCACCTACATCATCACCCGGCAGGCCTGGGCGCCGCACCGCGCACAGGACTCCGACAGGCTCATCGCCGTGTCGTTCAAGGACGGGGTGACGACCGCCGACGGAAAGACGGCAGTCGAGAAGACCGCTGCGGCGTACGGCAGTCCGGACGTGCAGACGCGCGGCGAGTACGCGCGGTCCTCGGCCGGCTCCATCGACATGATGCTCACGCTGGTCTACGCGCTGCTGGCACTCGCCGTACTGATCGCTCTGCTCGGGATCGCCAACACCCTCACCCTGGCCATCCATGAACGCACCAGGGAACTGGGCCTGTTGCGGGCCGTCGGACAGACCAGGAGTCAGCTGCGGACCATGGTCCGCTGGGAATCCGTCCTGGTCGCCGCGTTCGGCACAGCAGGCGGTCTGCTGCTCGGCGGCTTCCTCGGCTGGGTGCTCGTGAAGGCGTCCGAAGATGCGGGCGACACTCCGTTCGCCTTCGCGCTGCCGCCCACGCGGCTGCTGGTGATCGCGCTGGTGGGGATCACCGCCGGGGCGCTGGCCGGCTGGCGACCGGCTCGGCGTGCGGCGCGCCTGGACGTGCTCCGTGCCATCGCAGCCGACTGAACACAGGCAGCGAGGAGCGGGGCGCCGGCGGGCGCCCCGCTCCTCGCTGAGTCCAGGGCCTGTCTGTCGAATCAGGCTCTAACCGACCACGGCGGACCGGGCGTCGGTGTGCGCCACGGCCTCCAGGGGAGACGTGGTGGTCACGGCGCCGAACGGGCCGTCGGTCGTCGCGCCGTACAGCGAGTTCGGCGGCGGAGTCACCGTCGGGGACGGAGCCGACAGCGTGAACCAGACGACCTTCCCGGCCCGGCCCCACGGCCGGAAGCCCCAGCTCTCGCTGACTGCGGCGATCATCGCGAGTCCGCGCCCCGAGGTGCTGGAGGCATCGGCCGCGCGCACGGTCGGCAGCCGCGGGTCGTGGTCGTGGACGGAGACCGTCAGACGTTCGAGCAGCAGCTCTATCTCGACGGTGCACGTCTTGTCCGGCTGTGCATGCCGGTGGACATTGGTCAGAAGCTCCGTGACGCCGAGCGCTGCCTGGTCGATCAGAGGGTCGAGATGCCAGTAGCGCAACTGCGCCGAGATGATTCTGCGGACCTGACCGATCCGCGACGGCAGGGCCTGGAGCTCCACCGTGCAGTGCCTGCTTGGCTCGCTGACCACGGCTGCGACTCCCCGAAATAGGTCCGGAAGAAGACGACGGAACGGAGTCGGCGGGTGGCCTACTGTCGTTCCTGGTCCGGCGGGCTGGATCACAGTGTCACCGCCGGTAAACCATGAGTGACGCGATTCCAATGTCACTCAGGGGTCAGGGCTCCGCAACTCGCGGTGACCCAGTCGTGGCGCACCGTCAGCCCGCTCGGCCGGCCCCCCTTCTCCGCCCGGCCGGGCGCCCGCGCTGCGCAGCGCCTCCAGGAAACGCTGCGACGGCCCCGCACGGGCCGGCCCGCGGTCGCGCTGCCCCATGGTCAGCCGGTACCACGTCCCGTTGACCCGCGCCACCGTCGAGTCGACTCCGGCGAACCATGGCCTGCGCGCACGCACCGCCCTCGCCGGGGCGCTGTCGATCTCCCGCCCGTAGCTGGTCAGCAGGGCCACCCGGCCGTCCTTGACGATCACTTGACCGGCCCTGGTGAGCGACCGGGCCCACCGCTCGATCCGTACCCCTGTCGCGCTGAACTCCGGTTCCTTCATGACTGGTTCGACCCCTTCGTTACCCTTCTGGCGGTCAGTCTGCCCACACGGCCGCGGGCGCACCAGGTCGCGGCGAGGCGGCATGCCGCGAATGCGCCACGGCGTGCCGCGGTTGTCGCGCGCCCCCTCGCACCAAGGCAGTGCTATGGATCCCCAAAGTCAAAGTTTGTGCAGGTGGGGGGCCTATCGTGGGATGCGGGGGCCGGTGGCCCGCAAGTCCGGTCACGACGAGCAGGAGCGTGCTGATGAACACCAGTGAGCGCAGGCCCGACGGCGATGTCACGGCAACCGTCGACATCGACCGCACCGATCATGACTACAGGGCCTGGCTGAAGGAGGCCGTCCGCAAGGTCCAGGCCGACGCCAACCGCTCCGCCGACACGCACCTGCTGCGCTTCCCGCTGCCCGAGGCCTGGGGGATCGATCTCTACCTCAAGGACGAGTCGACGCACCCCACGGGCAGCCTCAAGCACCGGCTGGCCCGCTCGCTCTTCCTCTACGGGCTCTGCAACGGCTGGATCCGGCCGGGCAGGCCGGTGATCGAGGCGTCCAGCGGTTCGACGGCCGTCTCGGAGGCGTACTTCGCGAAGCTGATCGGGGTGCCGTTCATCGCGGTGATGCCCCGCACCACCAGCCCCGAGAAGTGCCGGCTGATCGAATTCCACGGCGGCCAGTGCCACTTCGTCGACGACGCCCAGAAGCTGTACGAGGAGTCCGCCAGGCTCGCCGCCGACTCCGGGGGCCACTACATGGACCAGTTCACCTACGCCGAGCGGGCCACCGACTGGCGCGGCAACAACAACATCGCCGAGTCGATCTACCAGCAGCTGCGACTGGAGCGCTATCCGGAGCCCACCTGGATCGTCGCCACCGCCGGGACGGGCGGCACCTCTGCGACCATCGCCCGGTATGTGCACTACATGCAGTACGACACCCGGATCTGTGTGCCCGACCCGGAGAACTCCTGTTTCTTCGACGGCTGGACCGACCACAACGCCCTCGCCACCAGCGACTGCGGTTCACGCATCGAGGGGATCGGCCGGCCCCGGATGGAACCGAGCTTCGTGCCCGGCGCCATCGACCGGATGATGAAGGTGCCGGACGCGGCCAGCGTCGCCGCTGTGCGCGCCCTGGAACAGGCCATCGGTCGGAAGGCGGGCGGCTCCACCGGCACCGGGCTGTGGAGCGCGTTCAAAATCGTCGCCGAAATGGTGGACCAGGGCCGCACCGGCAGCATCGTCACACTGCTCTGCGACCCGGGAGACCGCTACCTCGACAAGTACTACTCCGACAGCTGGCTCGCGGAGCAGGGCCTGGACATCGCCCCCTACGCCGCGACGATCCGACGCTTCCTGGCCACCGGCAACTGGCCCTGCTGAAGCCCGGACGTCACCACGGGCAGGCCGACCTGATACACGAGGCCGCCGACGGCGAGGTGGGGGAGTGACCGCCCCGCTCTCAGGCGGAGGCTGCGGCCAGCCGCTTGTCGAGATTGCGCACCGCGTCCCTGAACGCCCGGCCCAGTGCCGGTCGGCCCAGTCGCAGGACGTACCGGAACGCCGCGGGGCCGTCGGCGGCGAAGGTCCACTGCACGCGCGTCCCGGTTGCCGTGGGGATGAGCCGCCACTCCTCCAACAGGGCCCGCAGAGCGGGTGCGTTGGTCTCATCGACCCGGTACGCGTACCGCTCGCCGGGCTCCTTCGCGACGATCGTCTCGTGGAACACCGTGCCACCCTTGAGCCGGATCTCACGGCCCGCGCCCGCCCCGGTGGACCGGGCCGCCGTCACCGCGGTGAACCAGCCGGGCCAGCCGTCGACTTCCTCGGCGAGCGCCCGGTACACCGCCGTGGGAGCCGCCGACGCCTCGGCGGCGAAGACCAGCCGTAGCGGGGCGGTCCGGACGAAGTCGAGGTCCACGGAGCGGAGCCGACGTGCCATGGGGCGCACCTCCCGTGCGATCGGCGGCGGACGCACCCGGTCCGCGGTGACCGGTACCATATCTGTCGCATCATCAGATGTCTTCAGCTGTACGGACGTTAAGAGGGGCGCCCGTTTTGTGAGCTCCTCCAAGGCGCGGTCCGCTGCGGTGCTGCCCGGGCGGCCGCCGTGATGTTACGTGCCATGCCGCCGAAGACCACCGAATGGAACGGCCACACACTCCACCAGTAGGCGTGGCCGAGCAGCCCGCGGGGATGGAACAGGGCCCGCTGTCCGTACACGGTCCGCCCCTCCTCGTCCCGGCCGACCGACAGCTCCAGCCACGCGGGACCGGGCAGCCGCATCTCCGCACGCAGCCGGAGCAGCCGACCCGGAACGATCTCCTCCACCCGCCAGAAGTCCAGCGAGTCGCCCACCCGCAGCCGTTGTGCGTCCCGTCGTCCGCGCCGCAGCCCCACGCCTCCGACGAACCGGTCGAGCCACCCCCGTACCGCCCAGGCGAGCGGGAACGAGTACCAGCCGTTCTCCCCGCCGATGCCCTCGATCACCCGCCAGAGCGCATCCGGCGCCACGGGCACGGTCAGCTCGCGCTCGTCGCGGTAGAGGCTGCCGCCCGACCAGTCGGGGTCGGTCGGTAGCGGATCGCTGGGCGCGCCGGGTACCGCGGCGGACGACCACCGGGTGTCCACCCTGGCGTCCTTGATCCGTTGCAGTGCCAGCCGCAGGGCCTGGTCGAAGTCGATCGGGCCACCCGGAGGATCGGGCACGTAACGGGTGATGTCCTGCTCGCGACAGACGACCTCGTTGCGCAGCGACTCCGCCAGCGGACGGGCGATGGACCGCGGTACGGGCGTGACCAGACCGATCCAGTGGCTGGACAGCCCCGGTGTGAGCACGGGGACGGGAAGGATCACCCGGTGCGGCAGCCCGGCGACCCGCGCGTACCGCTGCATCATGTCGCGGTAGGTCATCACGTCCGGGCCGCCGATGTCGAAGGTGCGGTTCACGTCCGCCGGGAGCGAGGCGGAGCCGACGAGGTACCGCACCACGTCCCGTACCGCCACCGGCTGGATCGAGGTACGCACCCAGCTCGGCGTGACCATCACCGGGAGCCGCTCCGTCAGATGGCGCAGGATCTCGAAGGACGCCGAACCCGACCCGATGACGACCGCGGCCCGCAGAACAGCCGTCGGCACCCCGGAGTCCAGCAGGATCCGCCCGACCTCGGCCCGTGAGCGCAGATGCGGTGACAGTTCGCGATCCGGCACCCCGGCCGGGGTGAGGCCGCCGAGATAGACGATCCGGCGGAGTCCGGCCGTGCGCGCCTGCTCGCCGAAGATCCGGGCCGACCGGCGGTCCGTCTGCTCGAAGCCACGCCCCGTTCCGAGGGCATGGACCAGGTAGTACGCCACGTCCATGTCCGCCAGCGCCGCCCGCACCGATGCGGCATCGGCGACATCCCCCTGCACCACCTCGACCCGGTCCGCCCACGGATAGTCGCGCAGTTTGCGTGGGGTGCGGGCCAGGCAGCGGACCCGGTGGCCGGCTTCGAGCAGCGCGGGCACCAGCCTGCCGCCGATGTAGCCGGTGGCACCGGTCACCAGACAGCGCAGCTGCGTACCACCGGGAGAGCCGGAGCCGTGGTCGGAGTCGGCGTGGGACGCGGAGCCGGAGAATTCGGTCACGCGGCCGAGTCTCGCACCGGACCGCCGCACCGACCTGGCGGACGACGCCGAACGGCCTCTCCCGGCCCTCGCCCCTTCCCCGTTCCGCCCCTCTCAGCGCACCGCGGACAGCGTCCCGCCCTCGCGCAGCCGGGCCTTCAGCTCCAGCTGCGCGTCCTGCGGCCCCCGTACCGCCAGCGTCGTACCGTCCGCCGACCCGCGCACGGTGCCCGTCACCTCGATCCGGTTCACGGCCCGGCTGCCCGCCGCCAGCACGTACCACCGGGCGGACGGTGCTCTCCAGTGCGTGCCCGCCAGAACGTGCTGCCCGAACCGGCTGCACAGCGCCGTATCGGGCCGGTCGGCCACCACCGCACCAGGGGCGTTGAGCGACGCGGCGGGCTGCAGGAACTGGACCAGCACCCGGCCGGGCCCCTGCCAGGTGTCGGCCCGGGTGCACACCCAGTCCGCCGGTGTCCCGCCCTCCGGCAGAGGCTGCCGGGCAAAGGCCCAATTGTTGACGGCACGGACCCCGCTGCCCCGCAGTGCCCGCAGCGAGCACACCGTGCGTGCCCAGCTCAGCAGGGCCGGACCATCCGTTGCCTCGCGCGGCCCGCGCGGCGGTGCCCCTTTGCCGGGCAGCGGTGTGTACGTGAGATGGACCGGAGCGAGATCGCCCAGATCGGTGAGGAGGAAGGCGTGGTTCTCGGCGATGCGCTCCGAGGAGCGCAGCTGCATCACCGGCCAGGAGCCACAACTGCCGCCCGGCGAGGGGCTCGATACGGGTGCGGTGACACCGTCGCGGCCCACCGTCAGCGACCGCGCCGGAGCGTTCGGCGCCAGCAGATCGCGCGTGGTGGTCTCCGAGACCCACGGGGCGAGGAGGAACCGGGCCCCGTCCCCCCTGCGACTGACCACGACGGCTGCCCCCGTCGTCACGTCCGCGTCATCGGTCCGGGCGAAGTCGAGCGCGGTCGCCCCGGCCCCGGTCAGCGGCTCCGCGTAACGCACCACGCGTACGCCGCCGTCGTGGAACAGCACCACGGCCGCACCGTCCACCTCGCCCGCGTACAGCAGCCGGGGCGGCTGGGCGGGCGGTACGGAGAGTGTCCCGGGCGACGTGGAGACGTGGACGGTGCGCGGCGTGTGCCCCCAGGTACGCAGCGCCCGGCCGAGCAGGTCCCGGTCCCGGGCACGGTCCCCGCGGGCCGGCCACGCGGTGAAGTCGACGCGTGAGGTGTCCGCCCATTCCGTGACAGCCATACGCAGCAGCGCTGCCGGATCGACGGCGGCGGAACCGGCCCGCGCGGGACCGTCCTGCGGGCCGTCCGGACCGTTCTCCGCAGCCAGGACGACCAGACCGCCCGCCATCACGCACAGCGCGGCAGCGGAGGCCACCGCCCGCAGCCGGTGCCTGCGCCGTAACAGATCGCTGGGGCGGGTCTGGAGCGTGCACGGGTCGAACTCGGCGGAGAGCAGCAACGATTCGGTCCGCGGCCGGTCGGCGGACCCCAGTCGTCCGGCCGCACGTACCGCGCCCGCCGCATCGCTCGCCCCCGCCCGTGCGAGCAGCACCGTTGCCTCGAGATCGGTCAGCTCCTCCAGCAGCCGCAGCGCGAACGCCGCCCGCACGGCGGCGGACACCGTGGACAGTGTCCGGTCCAGGGCCAGTTCCTCCGCGCCACCGGCGCGCGGGAAGAGCCGCAGCCCCCGGACGAAGGGGAGCGCGGGGCGCAACGCGGCCGGTGCCGGGATCCGCGCGGGCCACCAGCGGGGCCGCCGCCCGTACGCCAGCGCGGCACGCAGCACCCGCAGCCTCACCCAGGCGTATGCGGAGGAAGCGACGTGCGCCGCGGCGAGATGCCTCGGGGACGGTACGCCCCGCCCCTGTGCCGGGACCCGGGTCCGGAGCGGTACGGGAGGTCCCGCGGTGGCGGTGCGCCGGGCGGGCAGGGCGCGCTGGACGGCCGCATGGGCGGCGAGGACCCGTCGGTGCCGGCCGAGCGACGGCGGCAGAACGAGGTAGGCGAGCCGGACGAGACGTGGGTAGTGTTCCACGAGCGCGGCTTCGGCCTGCTGGACGCCGGGGCGTTCGCTGCTGCGGGTGGAGCGATGCCGGGATGGGGGGATCGGCATGGGATCGGTGCCTTCCGAGCCGTTGGCGATAACCGTCGTACCGACAAACGAGTCGATCGTGTGACGGTCACATCGGGCGCAGGTCCGGAGGCCGGTGACCGGCTGTCGCGTCGGCTGCACCGCCGAGGCGGCGGCCGCGCACCACGGGAGTTACGACCTGGTGCACGACAGAGAGTGGATCAGGTCGTTACGGCCGCACCGTGCCGTCGAGCAGACCGTCCAGCACCCGGCCGAACAGCCGGCGGCCCGTTCCCGCGATCAGCGGATCGCCCCATTGCGGCAGCAGCCGGATACGGAGTTCCTCCACCCACACGACATGGGACCCGGAATCCGTCGGATACACATCGATCGACGCCCGGCCCAGCACCACCGAACCGCGCTTCTCCAGTCGGCAGAGCCCGGCCCGCCCGGTCACCGGCGGCATCCAGCGCACCACTTCCATCGGATCGTCGAACGCCAGTGGGCCCACACCCGTGCGGGCCACGAAGACGGTCCCGATCGTGGTGGGCAGCCCGGTCGGGACGGTGATCCGGGTCAGCGGGACGTGTGCGCAGTGCCGTTCCCAGTCGGTCACCCGGCGCCAGGACTCGGCGGCGGGGAGGGCGGTGAATCGTTCGATCCGGAATACGGCCACAGCAGGATCCTAGGACGTCCCGGCCACGGCGCGAGCCGAGCGGAACCTCTGGCTCGCCCTCGGGATCCCCGTTCCCTCAGCTCTCGGAGAGGTCGGCCGCGGTCTGGCCCGCAACCACCAGGCCCGGCAGATGTTCCTCGATCTCCTCGCGAGCGCCCGCGGACAGACCGGAATCCGTGATGAAGGTGTCCACCTGCTCCAGCGTCGCGAACGAACTCAGGCCCACCGTGCCCCACTTGGTGTGATCGGCGACCACCACCACCCGCCGCGCCGACTGCACGAAGCGCCGATTGGTCTCGGCCTCCGCCAGATTCGGCGTCGAGAGCCCGGCCTCGACCGAGATCCCGTGCACCCCGAGGAACAGCACATCGAAGTGGAGCGAAGCGATCGCCTGATCGGCGACCGGGCCGACCAGAGAGTCGGACGGAGTCCGCACCCCACCGGTGAGCACCACCGTGGCAGTCCCGGCCCGCGGGCCGCCCGTCGCCGTCGACCGCTGCGCGGCATGGAACACATCGGCGACCCGCACCGAGTTCGTCACCACCGTCAACTCTGGTACGTCCAGCAGGTGCTGGGCCAGCGCATACGTCGTCGTACCACCGGAGAGCGCGATCGCACTGCCGGGAACGGCCATCGCCGCGGCGGCCCGCGCGATGTCCTCCTTGGCGGTCAGCTCCAGCGTCGACTTGGCCTCGAAACCGGGCTCGTGCGTACTCGCCTCGACGACCGGCACGGCGCCGCCGTGCACCTTCTCGATGACACCCTGACGGGCCAGCGCGTCCAGGTCCCGGCGCACGGTCATGTCGGAGACGCTCAGCTTGCGGGTCAGCTCATTGACCCTGACCCCGCCACGCCGACGCACCTCGTCGAGGATCAGTGCACGCCGCTGCTCCGCGAGGAGATTCTGATTCTCGCTCAACGCCGGGTCCGGTCCTTCCCTCTGGTATCCGTACAGCAGCCCGTCGGTTCAACAGTCTGTCGGACGGGCTCATCCTGCCACGCGGCTCCGTTCGGCGCCGCACTGGGGAGATTCGGTGATCCGGGTACCGGCTCGGCCAAGGTTCCGGGATTCTGGTGACTACGCATCAGTACGCGGGCCGGAACGCCGCGACAGCAAGAGAGCGAGTCATCCACGTGCCCCCTGTCACCGAGGCCCCGCACAGCACGGAGGCCGCGCTGGAACTCCTGGTCCATGGCGTCGGCGGAGCCACGCCCCAGTCGATGCTCCGGGATCCGCGCGTCGCCCGGGTCACCGGTGATGCGACGGCTGCCATATTCCGGCGCTCGGGGGACATCGACGCCGAGCAGCATCCGGAGCGGTACCGGGACCGGCCCATCGAGGAGGCGTACTGCTGGTCCAATCTCACCTCCGGCAACGGCTCGCGCGCACTGTGGCTGCTGCTGCTCCCGTTCATGGTCGTCAACCTGGCCCACTGGATGCGGCCCACGGCCACGGGCCGCACCCGCGCGGTCCGGCTGTACGGCGTTCTCGTGCGCCTCGTCGCCCTCAGCCTGACCGTCCTGCTGACGGCCGCGGCGTGCGAGGTCGCCCTGGATCTGGTGGCCTGGCAGTGCGCGGGTGTACCGGAGTGCTCGAACCAACGGTCCTGGCTCGGCTTCCTGTCGACGGCGCAGGGCGGCTGGTGGTCGCAGCCGGGTCGGCGGCTCGCGCTGGCGGCTCTGGTGCCCACCCTGCTGGTGGGGCTGCTCTGGTTCCTGTCCAACCGGACCTGGAGCGCCTACGAGTCGCAGCGTCCGCTCAACGGCGTGGAACCGGATGAGGACGTCCTCGACAACGGGACCGAGGCCACCCCCACGACCGAGGGCCCTGGCGCCGAAGCCCCCGCCGCCGTAACGCCCGTCGTCCGCCCCGCCCTCGGCCGCCCCGGCTTCTGGTACGGCCGACGGCTCGTCGCCCGGTTGCGGGCCGCGCACACCGCCGCCGGGTTCCTGACCGTGGCGGCCTCCGTCGCGGGCGCCGCGGCCCGTCACGACCGCGCCGTCACCGGCCCCGTACCCGAGTTCCTGGGGCAGCTGATCGAGGCGATGCTCGTGCTGGGCACGCTCGTCGTGCTCTGGGTGGTCTGCCGCCGTGGTCGCAGCGAGCGGCGGCTCGACAACCGGCTCGACGGCGCCGTCATCAGCTGGCTGCCCGGCACCGCCCTCACCCTGCTCGTCGTCACGACGGTGTACGCGGCCTGGTCCCGTCCCGGCTGGGTCTCCGCCGGCACGCTTCCCGGAGACGTCACCTTCCGTGTCCTCACCGTCGGCCAGGGCATGCTCGTGGTGGCCCTCGCGGCAGTCGCGCTCGGCCTGTACCGCAGGACGCCCGAGACCCGTACGGTCATGTACGGACTCGGCGGCCCCGCGGTCGCGATGCTCGCCTGCGCCCTCGGCGGCGTCATGACCGGCGGGGTAGCCCAGCGCGTTGCCGACTGGCTCGACGGACCGGGCACTCCCGGCATGGGCCGGAGCTCCCTCATCGACGGGCCGCCGGTCCTGCTGAGCTGGCAGGCCTCGGTCATCCCGGTACTCCTGGCCCTGCTGCTGGTTCCCGCCGTCGTGCTGGGCGTACGCACCTGGCTCGCCGCCCGCGCCATGGAACCCGAGGTCAACAAGGAGTACGGGGAGAAGCGGCCGGACGCCGCCCGTACCCGGCAGATCGCCAGGACCCGGGCCCTGGCCGGGCTCACCGACTCCGCGCCCTGGCTCCTCGGGCTGGTCTCCGGCGCCACCCTGCTGCTCGGCGCGGGGGCGGTCGCCGGGGCATGGGTGAGCGGGGAGGTGCCGGGGCTGGCCCTGGACGGTGCCGGCCCGTTCATCGAGTCGGTCGCGGAAGCCGCCCAGTCGACCGGCTCCTGGATGATCGGCTTCGGGTTCATCGTCTTTGTGACCTGTGGCCGGCGTGCCTACCGGGACGCCTCCACCCGGCGCACCATCGGCATCCTCTGGGACGTCGGCACGTTCTGGCCGCGCGCAGCTCACCCCTTCGCGCCCCCCTGCTACGCCGAGCGCGCCGTCCCCGACCTGGCCTCCCGGATGTCCGGCTGGACCGGCCGCACCCGGGGCAGGCTCGTCATCTCCGGGCACTCCCAGGGGAGCGTCCTCGCGGCGTCCGCCGTCTGGCAGCTGCCCGCCGAGGCCCGGAAGCGGGTTGCGCTGCTCACCTACGGTTCGCCGATCGAGCGGCTGTACGGGCGCTGGTTCCCGGCCTACTTCGGTCCAGGACCGCTGCATGGACTGCACCGGTCGGTGCACTGCTGGCGCAACCTGTGGCGGGCCACCGACCCGATCGGTGGGCAGGTCCGGCTCGACGTGGGTGCCGGGCCCGAGGTGGACCGGGGGCCTCTGCGGGACCCGCTGGTCTACGGGCGTACGCCGGAGCACCCGCTGCCCGAACCGGTGCTGGGCCACTCGGACTACCAGGCCGACCCGGTCTTCGCCGAGGAACGGGCGGCGCTGCTCGTCCGGCTGGAGCCGGTGCTGCCCCGCCAGACCGACGGGGTCTCCGGGGAGACTCAGAGCCTGTCGGGTGACCTCTGATCGGGCGGAGGTCACCCGACAGGCTCTCAGGGCAGTTCCGGCAGGTCCTCCGGGTGGAGCAGGGTGAGGTCGTCCGTGCTCGCTTCGGCGAGCTGGGCGACCCGGCCGGCATGCCGCTCGACCATCGACTCGAAGGTCTGGCGGGCGGTCCGGCCATTGCCGAACGCCGGGCCCTTGGGCAGCGCGGTGAAATACTTCAGCAGCGTCTCCCCGGTGCCCTCGGCGAGGCTGTACTCGTGCTCCTCGGCCTGCTGTTCGACGATCCGCAGCAGTTCGGCGGGCTCGTAGTCGCTGAAGGTGATGGTCCGTGAGAAACGGGACGCCACGCCGGGGTTGACGGTGAGGAACCGCTCCATTTCGTGGGTGTAGCCGGCGACGATCACGACCACCGCGTCCCGGTGGTCCTCCATCAGCTTCACGAGCGTGTCGATCGCCTCCCGGCCGAAGTCCCGGCCGGAGTCCTCGGGCGACAGCGCGTACGCCTCGTCGACGAACAGCACTCCGCCGCGCGCCCGCTCGAACGCCTCCTGGGTACGGATGGCGGTCGAGCCGATGTGCTCGCCGACCAGATCGACCCGGGACACCTCGACGAGATGCCCCCGCTCCAGCACCCCGAGCGAGGCCAGGATCTCGCCGTACAGGCGGGCCACGGTCGTCTTGCCGGTGCCGGGGGAGCCCGTGAAGACGAGATGGCGTCGCACCGACGCGGCCTTCAGCCCCGCCTCCTGGCGACGGCGGCCCACCTCGATCATGTCCGTGAGTGCACGCACCTCGCGCTTGACGCTGTCCAGGCCGACCAGCGCGTCCAGTTCACCGAGAACGGCGCCCGAGGTCCGCATCGGCTCGGCGGGTGCCTCGACGGCGGCGGTCACGGCCGGGCGCTGCGCGGGCACCGTACCGAGCAGCCCGGGGGCCGACTGGGCCGCCGTCAGCACCGTGGGTGGTGGGGGAGTGGCGGTGCGCAGTGCGCTCTCGTCGCTGGTGCAGTCCTCGACGACCGGGCCCGTTCCCTGCCCGTCGCCGTGCGAGCCGCCCTCGGCGAACTCGTAGCCGCCGCGCGCGCACCGCTCGGTACGGCACCGGGTCAGCGTCGAACGGCAGCCGTCCATGACATGGAAGCCGTATCCGTCACTGCCGGTGACCCGGCAGCTGTCGAAGGTGCCACGTCCCTCGGCGGAGACGTAGAAACCGGCCTCGGCGGGCGAAGTGACCGTGCAGCGCTCGATGGTCGGGTCGGCGCCCTTGGTGACGATGACCCCGGTCTGTGCCGTGTCGATGGTGCAGTTGTTCAACGTGCCGCCGCTGCCGTGGTCGCGGAACCAGGCGCCGGTGGACGCCTCCCGGATCCGGCAGTCGTCGAGTTGCGCGGTCGCCCCGTCGCTCACCGACACCGCCGTGTTGCGGACCTGGGTGAGATCGCTGTCGACGACATCGGCGCGCGAGCCCCGGTCGAGAACGAAGATCGCGTCCGGCACGTCATGGACCCGGCAGGAGTCCAGTATCACGGTCGCGCCGTCGCTCACCCAGACCGCCGGGTAGTCGCCCGTACTGTCGTGGATCTCGCACTGGTTGGCGTCGACCCGGGTGCCCGGGTCCCACACCGACAGGCCGTTGCGCCCGAAGCGGCGGACCGTGGAACGGGTCAGGGTGAGGACCGAACGGGAGCGCAGATCCACCGCGTTCTCCGGGATGTCATGGATGTCGCAGTCGGCGAGCGTCAGCACCGCGTCCGTGTCGAGCGTGACCCCGTCCGCCGAAGTGCGGTGCACGGTGCAGTCGGTGAGGTGCGCGGAGGCGCGGGCGGTGACCTGAATGCCGCTGCCCTTGATCTCGTACACCTCGCAGCCGACGGCCTCCAGCCCGCTGCCCTCACCGGTGATGCTCAGTCCGGCGCCCGATGAGTGATGGATCCGGCAGCGTTCAAGCCGCGGATGCGCACCGTCGCGCACCGAGACCCCGGACTGCCCGGCCGACACGATCTCGCACTCCTCGAACACCCCGCCCGCACCGTCCAGCACGGCAATGCCGACCCCGGCCGGATTGTCGACCGTGCAGCGGCGCACGGTCGGCCGGGCCGCACCGCGCACCTCTATCCCGGCCGCCGACCGCGTCACGATCCGCAGATCCGCCAGCTCCGGGGCGCCGTCCTCGACGAGCAGTGCGGGGGCCGCCGAGTCCTGGCCCTCCACATGCAGATCCTGGACGACGGCGGAGGAACGCACCGTCAGCGGTACGCCGTCGACCGGCGCGATCCGGACGGAGCCGACGGAGCCCTCCGGACCGCGCAGGGTCACCGCGCGGTGCAGGACGAGATTCTCCCGGTAGGTGCCCGGCGCGACGGTGAGGACATCACCGTCCGCCGCGGCCTCAAGGGCTGCGGTGAGGGAGGCGTATTCGCCAGTGCGGCGCCGCCACCGCGATGTGCCGGTGTGCGTCACCTGGACCGTGCCCTGTGCCATGGCGCTGTTGTGCCCCCACCTCGTGCGTGTCCGATGCCCGTGCGGCCGGCCTTGCGGCAGGGGTCGTCACGGGTTTGTCCGCCGAAGAGGTGAGCGGACCGGTCCACCGTAGCGCGCGCGGAGGGCGGGAGTTGACGGGATCCCAGCTCATCAGCTGCCGGTGCCCGTCCTGCCCCAGTCCGGACCGGCCTCGGCCCACGCCCGGTCGAGCCGCGCATACCGCCGTTGCACCATGCGCCATACGATCAGGCGCCGTCCGCCCTCGATCAGTGCGATGCCCAGCAGCATCACCCCGAATCCGGCCAGTGCCGCATGGGTGTGGGCCGTGGGGGCATCCATCGGGCGCAGCGCCGGGCGGCCGTCCGAATCGGTCCAGATCCGCACCCTGGCTCCGGGATCGGTGATCTTCGAAAAGGTCGCGACCCTTCCGCGGCGAGGGGTGCCGTCCGGGGCCTTCCAGCGCGCCACCACCGACGTCTGCGTCGTGCGCTCCGAGGAGACCTCGGGGTCGGAGACCAGACGCGGCGGCCCCGACGCCACGCGCACCACAACCGCCGTCGTGGCATGCCGCTGCGCCTGCTGGATCCGTACCGATTCCTGCAGGACGTCGTCCGTGCGCGAACCGCACAGCCACCCGAGCGCAGGCGCCGCCACCGTCATCAACAGCAGCGCCACCAGAGCCACCCACGCCTCGCGCCGGTCAGTGGCGCGGCGCAGGGGATTGTGCCGCCAACGCCATACTCCCGATACCGCTCGCACAGTCCTGCACCCCCTTCCGCATCCGTCATATCCCGATACGGCACAGCCCGCGCGCCGAGCAGACGAAGAGAGAGCTACCTCACCCCGTCCAACGCGCGGGCCGGTCCCGCGAGTTCCCCCGGCCGGGCCGTCAGCCGAGAATCCGAACCGGGTCCCCGACCCGGATCACTCCGGTCCCGTCCGGAATCAGATACTGGCCGAACAGCAGGTCCTGCCCGGCACGGCGGTGGCGCGCGAGCGTACGCAGCGGCTCCCTGCCGCGCTCCGCCGTGTCCTGGTCGGTGGTGGTGATGACACAGCGGCCACAGGGTTTGACCACACGGAACGGGACATCGCCGATGGCGATCCTGTCCCAGCCGTCCTCCGCCCACGGCGCCGTGCCGTCCACGACGACATTCGGCCGGAAACGGTTCATTGGCAGCGGGCCCTCGTCCGCATGGTCGCCCTGCGCGATGAGTGAGTTCAAGGCGTCCAGCGAGGCGCTGGAGGTCAGGAGCAGCGGGTAGCCGTCGGCGAATCCGACGGTCTCACCGGGGCGCGCGTACGCGGGATCGATGGGACGGCGGGTCCCGGGCGCGTCGAGATGGACGAGCCGGACCTCCGTGCCCAGACGCTCGCTGAACCAGGTGTGGGCGGCGGCCGCAGCCTCCACCACCTCGATGGTGGACCGGTGCAGCGCCACGGGGACCGTGCGTCCGGGCTCGGGCACCTCGACGGCCAGCGGCGCGCTCCCCGACGCGGACAGACCGATGCCGCCCCCGGGCAGCGGCACGGCGGAGACCAGCGTCATGCGTGGCTGCTGCCGCTGTGTGACGGCCCGGCCCGTGGTGTCGACCAGCATCCACCGGCGGTCGCCGTCGAGTCCCCATGGCTCGACGGCGGCCTCACCGGGCGCGCATCCGGCCAGCGACTTGACCGGATGGATGTGTACGGCGCGCAGTACGGGAGGACGCATGTCCCCATCCTGCCAGTCCCCCGGGCCCGTCCTTCGGATCGGGCCCCGGGACGGACCGCGGCCGTGCGCAGCGGGCTCCGCGGCGGCTCAGTACCCCCGGCTCTGGTACGGGCGGTTGTACGGGTCCTCGTACGGAGAGGGCGCGGGAACGGGCCGCGGCGACGCCGGGCGCATCGACTCGTACCCCGTGCCCGGCGCCGGGCGCTGCTGCTGGGGCTGAGGCGTCTGGTAGCCGCCCCGCATGCCGGTCGGCTGCTGCGGGATGTACGGCGCCGGAGCGTGCTGCAGATGAGCCGGCTGCATCGGCGCGTAGCTCTGCTGCGATGCGGCCGTCTGCTGCGGGTAGCCGTACGACGGGTTCGGCTGGGAAGGCGCCGCGGGAAGTGCCGGCAGCGCCGACGGGAGCGCCGGCAGGTAGCTGTTTCCGGTGTCGTACGCGGCCGGCACCCGTATCGGGGCAATCTGGGGCGTACCCCGCTCCGCGACCAGGGAGTCGTAGATCGGAGTGTCGGGGAACGACGGTGCGGCGTAGTAGCCGCCGCCGTAGGTGGAGCGGGGGGAGGTCATGACACCCAAGTAAAGCCCACGATGTGCTGGTTGGGGAGCCCGATAAGAGGGTTGGTTTACGAGATGTGAGTGAACCGCGATCCCCAATGCGAGCGAACTTGGGAAAAAAGGGCGCCAAGACGCGTTGTAATCGTGTAAAGGGCGAGTTCACGGGGGGTTACCGGCGGATCACCGGACGGGACCCGGCGCGACTGTGGGCCCCGTGGCAGGGTGCGGATTAGGTTGGCACGGAAAAGTCGTCGGGTAGCCGGACTCGTGATGGGGGCGAGCATGACCATGCTAAAAGGAGCCAATGTTCCAGTGACGGCCCAGGCCGTGCGGGTCGAATTGGGGTGGCGTAACGTCCCGGGGGCGCCGGACGTGGATGCATCGGCGCTCCTTCTCGTGTCGGGAAAGGTGCGCAGCGACGCGGACTTCGTCTTTTACAACCAGCCGGTGCACGGCTCCGGCGCGGTGCGTCATGAGGGCAAACGGAACGCCGCCGGCAGTGTCACGGACAGCCTTGCGGTGGATCTGGCGCGAGTGGAGCCCGTCATCGAGCGCATCGTCCTGGCCGCCTCCGCGGACGGTGGCAGCTTCGGGCGGGTGGAGGCCCTGTACGTACGGATCATGGACATCTCGAACGGCTCGGAGATCGCGCGCTTCGACAGCGCGGACGCGACGGTGGAGACCGCATTCATTCTCGGCGAGCTCTACCGTCGGCAGGGCGCCTGGAAATTCCGGGCCGTGGGGCAGGGATACAGCAGCGGTCTCGAAGGTCTCGCCACGGACTTCGGCATTTCCGTCGACGAGCCGCAGCGACCCCAGCAGCCTCAGCAATCGCACCAGCCTCTTCAGTCTCAACAACCCCAAGCGGCAACACGAGTTGGCCTGCCGTCACCGCCCCGGCTCCCCCCGCACGCGCAGCCCCCGGCTGCCGCTCCGATGGCACCCCAGGTGCCCCCTGCCGCGCCGCCCGTACCGCCGTCACCCCAGCCCGTCCGGCTCTCCAAGGTGACGCTCACCAAGGACACCCCGTCCGTCTCCCTCGCCAAACAGGGCGGCACGTCGGGAGTCATGCGCGTCAATCTCAACTGGGAGGTGCGCAAACAGTTCAAGAGCTGGGGCAGCAAACTCGGCAGGGCCATCGCCAACCACGCGGATCTCGACCTTGACCTCTGCGCCCTCTACGAACTGACCGATGGCAGGAAGGGAGTCGTGCAGGCGCTCGGAAACGCCTTCGGCGCTCTCGGGCAGCCCCCGTATATCCATCTCGACGGGGACGACCGCACCGGCGCCGTCTCCACCGGCGAGAACCTGACCATCAACCTCGACCACAAGGACCGGCTCCGCCGAGTCCTGATCTTCGTCACCATCTATGAAGGCGCCCGGAGTTTCGCCGATCTGCATGCGACCGTCACCCTGCAGCCGCAGCACGGCGCCGCGATCGACTTCTCGCTCGACGAATGCACCGTTCCCTCCACCGTCTGCGCACTCGCACTCATCACCAACAACGGGGGAGACCTCACCGTGCAGCGCGAAGCCCGCTATCTCGTACCCGAACGCGGGGTGAGTCCGCAGCGCACCATTGACTACGCCTATGGGTGGGGGATGAACTGGACACCCGGCCGTAAATGACCCCCGGTCCGTCCGGGTCCCGCCACCGCGGACGGACCGGTGTCCCCTCCACTCATCGGTCCGGTGCGGCCTCGGGACGGGCGTAGGTACGCCCCTTCCAGGCCGCGCCGCGGCCGCGATGGTGCTGCACGGCCGAGTCCACCGTCATCAGCAGATACAGCACGGCGGTGAACGGCAGCAACGGCGCGAGCCACATCGACTGCCGGTAGTAGCCGAGCATCGGCATGTACGTCCCCGCCATCACCGCCCACGCCGCGCCACCCGCCCACGCCGCCGGCCGGTCGCCGCCCAGCAGCCCAGCCGCCAGCGTGACCGGCGGGGCGAGATAGACGAGCGCGAGACCCAGCACCGTACCGATGAGCAGAACCGTGCTGTGCCGCAACTGTGCGTACGCGCTGCGCGAGACCATCCGCCACAGATCCGCCAGCCGGGGATACGGCCGCACGCTGTCCACCCGCTCCGCGAGCCCCAGCCAGATCCGCCCGCCGCTGCGCTTCACCGCACGCGCCAGCGACACGTCGTCGATGACCGCCTGCCGGATGGACTCCGGAACCCGCGCCCGCTCGGCGGCCCCGGTCCGCAGCAGAACACAGCCGCCGGCCGCGGCCGCGGTCCGTGCCTTCGCACGGTTCACCCACCGGAACGGATAGAGCTGCGAGAAGAAGTACACGAACGCCGGCACGACAAGGCGCTCCCAGACACTCGCCACCCGCAACCGGGCCATCTGTGAGACCAGATCGAACCCGCCGGAACAGGCGGCGGCCACCAGCTCCCGCAGACTGTCCGGCTCATGCGCGATGTCCGCGTCCGTGAGCAGCAGAAATTCCGGCGCCGGCTCCCGGGCCCGCGCGAGCGCGATCCCGTGCCGTACGGCCCAGAGCTTGCCCGTCCAGCCGGACTCCGGCTCCCCGGGAGACACCACCGTCACCGGCAGCCCGCCGTACCGCACGGACAGTGCACGGGCGAGATCACCGGTGCTGTCCTTGCTGCAGTCGTCGACCAGGAAGATCTCCGCTGCCCCCGGATAGTCCTGTGCCTGCAGCGACGGCAGGCTCACCGGCAGCATGTCGGCTTCGTCACGCGCGGGCACGACGATCGCGACCGACGGCCAGCGGTCCGGCGCCGCACGCGGAGGCAGCCGCTGGTCGGTCCGCCAGAAGAACCCCTGCCCCAGCAGCAGCCACACCCATACGGCCAGCGAACCCACGGCGATCCAGGCAACGGCGCTCATTTGCCGCAGTCTGCCCCACTCCGACGAGACCGCAAGGGCGGTCGACTATGGTGACCGGGTGAAGATCGCGCTCATGGACTCAGGAATCGGCCTGCTCCCGGCGGCCGCCGCGGTACGTCGGCTGAGGCCCGACGCCGATCTGGTGCTGTCCTCCGACCCCGACAGCATGCCCTGGGGTCCGCGGACCCCGCAGGACCTGACCGCACACGCGCTGGCCGTGGCCCGCGCGGCCGCCGCCCACCGGCCCGACGCGCTGATCGTCGCCTGCAACACCGCCTCCGTACACGCCCTGCCGACGCTCCGTGCCGCGCTGGAACCCACGCTGCCCGTCATCGGCACCGTCCCCGCGATCAAGCCGGCCGCGGCCGGTGGCGGACCTGTCGCCATCTGGGCGACCCCCGCCACGACGGGCAGTCCGTACCAGCGCGGACTCATCCGGGAATTCGCCGGCTCCGTCGACGTCACCGAGGTCCCCTGCCCCGGTCTCGCGGACGCAGTGCAGAACGCGGACGAAGCCGCGATCGACCGTGCCGTCGCCGCAGCCGCTGCGCTCACTCCACCGGGCGTACGGGCCGTCGTTCTCGGCTGCACCCATTACGAACTGGTCGCCGAACGGATCCGTGCCGCCGTACAGCAGCCCGGCCTGCCGCCCGTGGCACTGCACGGCTCCGCCGGGGCCGTCGCCGCCCAGGCGCTGCGCCGGATCGGGGTCGCACCCGCCCCCTCGGCCGAACCGGCCACCTCCCTCACCGTGCTCCTGAGCGGCCGTGACGCCGAGCTGCCGGAAGCCGCCCTGACCTACGCCGAGGGGCGGCTGCTGGCAGCCGTCAGCCCCGCCCACTGAGCCGTCTTTCGGCTCGGTGAGGGCCGTTGGGCCCATCCCGGATGTCCGGATTCTGAGTACCCTGCTGGCATGAGGGACCACCCCCGGAAACCGAGCGAGACCGGTGCCGAGGCGGCTCCCGCCGTCTGGACCGGCCGGGCCACCAACAAGGCGCAGTGGGTGCTCGCTGCAGCCGGTGCGGCGTGCACGGCACTGGGTATCGAGCTCGCCGTGAGCTCCAACTGGACCTCCGGCATCGCCCCCCTGCTGATGTCGGTGATCGGCTGCGTGGCGGCCGGACTGCTCATGCTGTTCGGGACGCTCGCCTTTGTGAATGTGGCCGTGCGGGTCGACGGAGACGCTCTGGAAGTCCGCTGCGGCCACCTGGGTCTGCCGCGCCGCCGGATCCTGCTCACCCATGTGGTCGGGGCGGAGTTCGTCCCCCGGATCACCCCCCGCCACTGGGGCGGCTGGGGCTACCGATGGCGCCCCGAGCAGGGGACGGCCGTGGTGGTGCGCAGGGGAGAGGGCCTGGTGCTCAAGCTCGGCGACGGCCGGACGTTCACCGTGACGGTGGACGATGCGGAAGAGGGCGTACGGTTCATCCGCGAACGGCTCCACCTGCCGGCGGCCGACGCACCTGCCGGGACCTGACCGGTCGGCGGTGCCTTAGAGGAGCTCACAAAATGGGCGCCCGGCTCGCGACGCCTGGCACGCACGCTCGCTGCGTTGCCGAAATGCCCTAGTAGCTCCTTCCCCGAGCTCTCGGCTTCGTTCGAGCAGGGGAGACCCCGTCCGAGGACCTTCCAGCGCCTTGCGATCGCACGCACCAGACGCCGCGAGCTGATCGGACTCCCATTTTGTGAGCTCCTCTTACCCGTCAGAGAGGCGTGCGACCGACCCCCGGACGGCGTCCGGCCGCGGTCCCCGTGCTGCATGCGGCACGGTCCGCATCCTCGTCACCGTCCGTACGGGATGTGTCCGGCGTGCCGTCCCCGATCGGCTGCCGGGCCGAGGCCAGCCCCGCGAGCAGCCCCACGCCCGCCGTCACCGGCGTGAAGCTCAGCACGTTCCCGACACTCGCCAGCGCCGCCAATGCGGTGAGCGCGGAGCCCGCCGTCAGCACGACCGCCGTGCTGCGGGGTGAACGCCACAGCACGTACAGCAGCCAACCGAACGCCGCCCCCAACAGCGCCAGCCCCACGATCCCCTGCTCGGCGGCCTGCTGCAGCGGCGCCGAGTGGGGCTTCCCGTCCGACCGCACGGTCTGCTGGGCGGTGGGGCTGAGTTCGGCGAACCGGTCGGGCCCGATGCCCAGCAGCGGATGCTCCTCGGCGAGATCCACAGCGTCCTGCCAGAGCAGCACCCGGTTCCTGGTGAGCTGCCCCTCCAGGGAGACCATCAGCCCGTCGGGCAGCGCATCCTCGGCCACCGCCCATGACGTACCGACGACCAGCGCCGTGACCAGCGCCAGCCCGGTCAGACCGAGCAGTCTTCGACGCATCCTGACCGCGGCCAACGAACTGAGCAGCACTCCGAGCGCCGTGGCGAACCCGGCCACCGAGTGCAGGGCCGACGCGGCGCAGGCGGCGCCGAGCGCGAGCAGTCGCAGCGCGAGACGCACCGGTTCACGGCGGGCCGCCGCGGCCGCACAGCAGGCGGTGCCCGCGGCCAGCACCAGCAGTGCGGCCGCCGCCCCGGTGTGACCGGGCGCGACATCGGCAGCCGCGGTGGCGCCCGGTATACCACCGCGCCAGACGAGCGCCAGGACGAGGGCGGCGACGGCGGCGACCGCCGCGGTGGCCACCGGCAGCAGCGTGCCGCAGATCCGGCCGCAGGCGAATCCTGCGGCGACTGCCAGCAGCGCCAGCAGCACACCCTCCGGCCTCGTCTCCCGCCCGGCCGCGCTGATCAAGGACCAGATCGCGCAGGCGGCGAGGATCGCGGCTCCGGCGGCATCGGACGCGTTGCCGCGTTCCCCAGCCCCGTACCGGCCCGCCCGTGCAGTCATCGCGTCCGACCCCCCGAACTGTGACCGTCCCGTCCACGACGGCCGGATCCGGCCGGTCGGCGGGGGACTGGCGCACACGGTAACGGGAGCGGTGCGGGTTTGTGGAGGTGAAGCGCAGGAACGATCCGGCAGGAAGCATTCCGAATGCATTCCGTCCCCGCCCCGGGGCTGCCCCGCGCTTGCCTCACCACCGTAGACTCCGCCAGGTGAGCGCCACCATCAGCCCAGTCGACAACCCGCAGTCCTCCGCCACTCAGCCGCGGGGGAGACGGTTCCTGCCGCGGCTCGCACGGCCGGCCGCGGCCGTGCTGTCGGGTGTGCTGCTGTATCTGAGCTTCCCGCCCCGACCGCTGTGGTGGCTGGTTCTGCCCGGTTTCGCACTGCTCGGCTGGGTCCTGCACAGCCGCCGGCTGCGCGCCGGATTCGGCCTCGGCCTGCTCGCCGGGCTCGGCTTCATGCTGCCGCTGCTGCACTGGACGGGCGAGGAGGTCGGTCCGGTGCCGTGGCTGGCCCTCGCCACCGCCGAAGCGCTGTTCGTCGCCGTGGGCTGCATCGGGGTCGCCGCCGTGTCCCGGCTCGCCTGGTGGCCGGTCTGGGCCGCCGCCGTCTGGGCCCTGGACGAGGCGGTCCGGGCCCGGGTGCCGTTCGGCGGGTTCCCCTGGGGCAAGATCGCCTTCGGGCAGGCGGACAGCGTGTTCCTGCCGCTCGCGGCGGTGGGCGGCACGCCGCTGCTCTCGTTCGCGGTGGTGCTGTGCGGCTTCGGGTTGTTCGAAGCGGTGCGTTCCTTCCGCGCATACCGCAGCACCGGTCGGATCCCCCGCGCCGCGGTCGCCGCCGCGGCCGCGACCGTTCTCGTACCCCTGGCCGCGGCGTTGGCCGCGCGCCCGCTCGTCGACGACTCGGCGGAGGACGGAACCGCGACCGTCGCCGCGATCCAGGGCAATGTGCCGCGCCTCGGACTCGACTTCAACGCCCAGCGCCGCGCCGTTCTCGACAACCACGCACACCGCACCGAACAGCTCGCCCGCGAGGTGAAGGCGGGCAAGGTACCGCAGCCCGACTTCGTCCTGTGGCCCGAGAACTCCTCCGATCTCGACCCCTACCGCAATGCCGACGCGCGGATCGTCATCGACGAAGCGGTGAAGGCGATCAACGCCCCCACCGTGGTCGGCGCGGTCATCGAGCCCGACACCGGCAAGCTGCGCAACACCCTCATCCAGTGGGACCCTTCGGGCGGCCCCGTCGCCACGTACGACAAGCGCCATGTCCAGCCGTTCGGCGAATACATGCCGATGCGTTCGTTCGCACGCATCTTCAGCTCCGACGTCGACCGGGTGCAGCGCGACTTCGGACCGGGCAAGAAGGTCGGCGTGTTCGACCTCGCGGGCACCAAGGTGGGGCTCGTGACCTGCTACGAGGCCGCGTTCGACGACGCCGTACGCGACACGGTCGAGCACGGCGGCCAGCTGATCGCGGTCCCCAGCAACAACGCCACCTTCGGGCGCAGCGAGATGACGTACCAGCAGCTGGCCATGAGCCGGGTGCGGGCCGTGGAACACAGCCGGTCCGTCGTCGTCCCCGTCACCAGCGGCGTCAGCGCGGTCATCCGCCCGGACGGGACGATCGTCCAGAAGACGAAGATGTTCACCCCGGACGCGCTGGTGGACGAGGTGCCGCTGCGCTCCTCGCTGACCCCCGCGACCCGGCTGGGCATGCTCCCCGAAGGGCTGCTCGTGCTGATCGCCGCAGCGGGACTGGGCTGGGTGACCGTCAGGTCGGTACGGGCGCGCCGAGGACGCTGAACGGTGGCGTGGGCCACGTAGGGTCGGCGCATGGCCATTCCTGACTTCATCCGTGAAATCCGTGCCACGGCGGGCACACAGCTGCTCCTGCTGCCGGGCGTCAGCGCCGTGGTCTTCGACGACGAGGACAGGGTCCTGCTCGGCAGACGCTCCGACACCGGCAAGTGGGCGCTCATCGGCGGCATCTGCGAACCGGGGGAGCAGCCCGCGACGACGGCGGTGCGCGAGGTGTACGAGGAGACCGCCGTGCACTGTGTGGCGGAGCGGGTGGTGCTCACCCAGGCGCTGAACCCCGTGCAGTACGCCAATGGCGACCGGTGCCAGTTCCTGGACATCACCTTCCGCTGCAGGGCGACCGGCGGTCAGGCGCGCGTCAATGACGACGAGTCCCTGGAGGTGGACTGGTTCCCGCTCGACGCCCTGCCACCGTTGAACGAGTTCGGCCTCTTCCGGATCAAGCAGTCCCTGACCGACGAACCGACCTGGTTCGAGCCGACGGTCCAGCCGTGACGCGGTGGTAGACGCACCGTGGCCGGACGGGCCGGTTTCCCGGCCCGTCCGGCCACCGGAACTCAGGCGGTACGGGCATCGGTGGGCAGCACCGCGGTCGCGTCCGGCTCCGCCGTCGCCTCGATGTCCGCGAGATCCCGGTGCCGGGTCTCCTTGGCGCACACGACCGCCAGCACAGTGATGAGCGCCGCGGCGATGACGTACAGCGCGATCGGTGTCGAGCTGCCGTAGTCCACGAGCAGCGCGGTGGCGATGAGCGGCGCCGGAGCACCGGCCGCGACCGAGGAGAACTGCGCACCGATCGACGCACCCGAGTACCGCATCCGGGTCGCGAACATCTCCGAGAAGAAGGCCGCCTGCGGTGCGTACATCGCGCCGTGGAAGATGAGCCCGATGGTGACGGCGAGCAGCAGACTGCCGAAGCTGCGGCTGTCGATCAGTGCGAAGAACGGGAACATCCACAGCCCCACACCGACCGCTCCGACCAGATAGACGGGCTTGCGGCCGATCCGGTCCGACAGCGCACCCCACATCGGGATGACCGCGAAGTGGATGGCGGAGGCGATGAGTACGGCGTTCAGCGCCGTCTGCTTGCTCAGGTCGGCGGCCGTCACCGCATAGACGAGGATGAACGCGGTGATCACGTAGTAGCTGATGTTCTCCGCCATCCTGGCGCCCATGGCGACGAGCACATCCCGCCAGTGATGCCGCAGCACGGCGACGAGCGGCATCTTCTCGGCACCCCCCGCGGCCGCCTTGCGCCCCTCGGCCTGCGCCAGCGCCGCCTTGAACACCGGCGATTCATCGACAGAAAGACGAATCCACAAGCCGACGACCACCAGCACACCGGAGAGCAGGAACGGGATACGCCAGCCCCACGCCCCGAAGGCCGAGTCCGACATCAGCGCGGTGAGCGCGGAGAGCACTCCGGTGGCGAGCAACTGCCCGGCCGGCGCCCCGGTCTGCGGCCAGGAGGCCCAGAACCCGCGCCGCTTCGCATCCCCGTGCTCCGACACCAGCAACACGGCCCCGCCCCACTCACCACCGAGGGCGAAGCCCTGCACCAGACGCAGCACCGTGAGCAGTATGGGTGCGGCGACGCCGACGGTGGCGTGCGTGGGCAGCAGCCCGATGGCGAAGGTCGCACCTCCCATCAGCAGCAGACTCAGCACCAGCAGCTTCTTGCGGCCGAGCCGGTCGCCGTAGTGCCCGAAGACCAGGGCGCCGAGCGGCCGGGCGGCGAAGCCGACCGCGTAGGTGAGGAAGGAGAGGAGCGTTCCGACGAGCGGTTCGGAGTCGGGGAAGAACAGCTTGTTGAAGACCAGCGCGGCTGCTGACCCGTAGAGAAAGAAGTCGTACCACTCGATGGTGGTGCCGATGAGGCTCGCGGCGACGATGCGGCGGAGGTTGGACGGGGTCGGTGGAGCGGCTGCGGGGGAGGACATCGGCACCACTTCCTGGCGGTTGACGGGGACGTTTGCGTGTCGCCACACCGTAGGAACGTGCAGGTCAGGGGCGTATGTGGTGGGACACCATAGTTCGAGGCGCCGGAGTGCGTGTGGTCACCATGGAGGCGGTGCCGGGGCCTCTTTGAGGTCCCCGGAGGGCCCGCGAAGGGCGGTGTCCGAGTTGCGTTATTCGGGCACGGTTTGGAGGCGCGGTACGGTTGTGGACGGTTGACCAGGCGCCGAACTCCGTCGGCATCTCGCGCGACTGCCCGCCCGTCCTGAACCGCCAGATCACGCCCTCGAACTGCTGCCGCAGCCGCTCGGGGTACGGGCCGTACTCGCCGATCGGCAGGTACGGCGTGATGAATTCCCACTCCGGGTCGGTCAGTTGCAATCGCGTCACGCGAGACGGTCTATCGGACCGGACCGTGTCACGAAGACACATCCCGCAGATTGATCACGACTCGAAACAGGCCCTAGTACCGCCGCCTGGTGTTTGAGCAAGAAGTGAGCTTGGTCGAGCAGGCGCTGCGGAACATGCCTAACGTGCCTTAAGGGAAGGTTGCTGACCTGTGTTCATGTTTGACAGCACTAGATAATGCTCGATCCCGGCCGGTTCGGATTCCGACGGCACGCGAAGCTGTTCTTCTGAGGTGCGGTGGCCGGTGCGAGAATCCGAACTGTGGCGGTCAGCCCGTGGACGTATGGGACTCCGATCTTAGAGGTTGATCACCTGGAGGAGATCGCGGCCGGTGGCCGCGACCATCCCGAGCAGATGATCGCGCTGTGCCCGAACTGCCACGCGGTCAAAACGCACGGACGCACGCGGGAGGCCCTGCGAAGTCTGCTGGCCGAGGTGGTGGCCCATGCGCACGCCAGGCGGAACCGCAAGGTGGCGCTGTCCTGACGTTCCGCTCGAAGGAGTCCCCGGCATCGGCACTCAGACCTTCAAGCTCACTCAGCTTCTTCGAGCCGGCCACCGATCGGGGGACGGCTTCAGGGCGCAACGGGCGAGGCCCCCGGGCTGTTGATCGAGATGTCTGACGTCTCAACCACACTGCCTGGGGGCCTCGTTGGTCATCTAACCTGCCGGACTCGACCTGCCGCATGCACTCGTGGAGTGGGTCACGATGCTCGTGGTCACCCGTGTGGGCGACCGTCGCTGCAAGCTCCGTCCATCCCAACGTGCGCTGGTGGCACGGGTGTACCTGCGCGAGCACACCACCCTGGCGAAGATCGCCGCCGGGTTCGGGATCAGCGAGCCCACCGCACACGCCTACACCACCACGGTCATCGGCCTGCTCGCCGATCGCGCGCCGGGCCTGCTCAAAGTCCTACGCGAGACAGACCCGGACTGCGTCCTGTTGGACGGCACCCTCGCCGAGTGCGACCGCGTCGGTGACGGACGGGCCGACTACTCCCACAAACACCGACGGCACGGCGTAAACGTTCAGGTCGTCACCGATCCGGGCGGCCAGCTCATCTGGCTCTCGCCCGCGCTGCCTGGCCGCACTCACGACCTGACCGCCACCTGCACCCACCGGATCATCCGTATCTGCGAGCGCCAGGGCGTGCCCATCCTGGCCGATCTCGCCTACCAGGGCGCCGGCCCGTGGCTGACCACCGGCATCAAACGCAGACCCCTGCAGGAACTCACTCCCACCGAAAAGGACCTCAACCGAGCACTTGCCGCGGCACGAGCACCCGTCGAACGCGGCGTCGCGGGGCTGAAGTCCTGGCGCATCTTCCGCAGAGCCCGATGCAGCCCCAACCGCATGACGTCAATCGCCAAGGTCATCCTCACCCTGGAGCGGCAACGCTGAAGAAGCTCACTGTGCGGTCTCCTCGTTGGTGTTCTCGGGCGCGGCCAGTTCGCCCTGACAGGTGGCGCGGCCGTAGGTGCCGAACGCGGTGGCGGTCTGCACGTGCTTGCCACGTATGGCCAGTTAGCACCGGGCCTCGCAGCCCTTGCCGCCGAGCACGACGCGGATCGTGGGCGCCTTGCCCGGCGGGACCCGCACGGTCTTCTTCCAGGGCAGCGTGGCGTCGTGGACGACCACGGCCGTACCCGTCTCGCTACGCGCCTGATAGGTGAGATCGACCGTACCCTTGCCGGTCACCTCGTACGTCACCGCGGCGGTCGGCACCGGAGGCTTGGCGGGTTCCTCGTCGGTGTTCAGGACGCCGTAGACCACCAGGCCCGCGCAGGCGGCGATCAGGGCGACGCCGACCGCGATGCCCCGCCGGTCGACCGAGCGGGCCGAAGCGGCCGTGTCCTTCGGGTCCGCCGTTTCCGCCGTGCTCGCCGTCTCGGGCGTCGGCTCTTCAGGTTCGATCGAAGTCATGGCGGAATGCGGCTTTCGACTAAGGGCTGTCCCGTAATCCCTGGCGGGCGCACGACGACAGCTACGGCACCTCGCTGTGTTGTCGGAACGCCCGAATGCACCCAGTATGAGGACGCTCCTCCGCCTTGCGATGCACCGCATCTGACGCCGCGCGCTGATCCGCCAGGGATTACGGGACAGCCCTTAGGCGGCAGAACGGGTGGTTATACCGCATGCCGATGTGCTGTTTCCAGCGATCGGATGAACCGACATAAAAGCGACTCTCCGGTTCGTCCGAGTTTGCCTGCAAAGATTTCCGCGCTGGGCGGTGCGCAATTCTTGGTGTGTAACCGGCGCCTTCGGGTGAAGGGTCCCCGAATTTGCCGGTACTCACGCTGCTCACCCCAAACCTGAACTGGACCGATGCCTACGAAATCGGCCAGGGTCTGGCCGAAAAGCAATGGTGCCCCGCCTCCGTTCTGGTTACTTGAATGCCTTTTTCAAGTTCCTGAGGTCGATTGCCCTTTTTATGTATTCGGTTGACGTGCCCTCTTCTAGGTGATTAGGAATAACGCCGCAATGAGTAGGCCCGCAGCCAGACGGGAGAAGCCCGTCCGGTCCATTTGGCGTGCCGAAAAAAGAAGGGCATCAGGACGTGAAAGTGCGATACGGGAGACTCGTCTCCTGTCTTGTCGTCTCGGCGGTGGTGAGTACCTCGTTGCCGCAGGTGGCGTATGCCGTCACCAGTTCCGGCGGCGACGGCGGCAAGTCCGACAAGGGCGTCGTCGACACCGTCAAGGGCTGGTTCTCCGACGACGATGACGACGGGGACCCGAAGCCGCCCACCGGCGGCTCGTTGGCGATACCCAGCCGGGAGAAGCTGCCGAAGAGCAAGAAGCAGGCCCCCGCGAAGCGACTGCGCGAGCTGACCTCGCGCCGCACCGAGAACGCCCGGTTCTGGCAGCTGTCCGACGGTCGGATCCAGGCCGAGGTGTCGGCCGTCCCGACGGCGTACGGGACGGGCAAGGGCAAGAAGAAGACCTGGAAGACGATCGAGACGGAGGTCGGCAGGACCTCCGCCAAGGGCTTCGCCTTCTCCAACACCTCGAACTCCGGCCAGAGTTGGTTCGGTACCGATCCCGGCAAGGTGCTGAAGTTCCGGGCCGGTGCGGACGGGCCGGCGATCGCTCTCGGCCTGGCCGGAGTGGACGCCAAGTCCGTCGACCCGCAGGCGAAGGGTTCCACGGTCACGTACAAGGACGTGGCCGCGGGCGGCGCCGATCTGCAGTACGAGGTCGGTCCCGGCCGGGTGAAGGAGAACATCGTCCTGGCGAAGGCCCCCGAGGGCCGCGTCTCGTACACCTTCACCCTGGACACGGGCGGTCTGACGCCGAAGGCGCGCAAGGACGGTTCCATCGGGCTGTACGGCGAACTGCCGAACACGCCGGTGATGAACATTCCGGCCGCGTACATGACGGACACGCGCAAGGACGCCGCCTCGCCGTACGGGCTGTCCTACAGCCCGAAGGTGCGGCAGCAGCTGGTCCGTGACGGCAAGCAGTGGAAGATCGTCGTCACGCCGGACGCGAAGTGGCTGGCCTCACCGAAGCGCCAGTACCCGGTGAAGATCGACCCGACGATCACCATCGCGCCGGACGCGGCCACTTCGCAGGACACGATGGTCCTGTCCGACCAGGCCTCGGCGAACTTCAACAACACCTGGAAGCTGTCGGCGGGCAAGACAGACACGGGCATCGCCCGTTCGCTGATCAAGTTCCCGCTGACGGGCATCCCGGCGGGCACGACGATCGACGCCGCGCGC
The DNA here is from genome assembly GCF_042801455.1 of Streptomyces sp. NPDC057565. Classification (NCBI taxonomy): domain Bacteria; kingdom Bacillati; phylum Actinomycetota; class Actinomycetes; order Kitasatosporales; family Streptomycetaceae; genus Streptomyces; species Streptomyces sp. NPDC057565. Next base: position 70,189 of record NZ_JBHVFU010000012.1, read on the forward strand.
CTGGAGATGTACTACGACCAGTCGCACACCACCAACGGCAACGACGTCACCATGGAGGCGCACCGGGCGACCGGGGCGTGGGACGAGTCGACCGCGACGTGGTCCAACACCTCGGCGTTGTCGGGTGAGTTGTCGGGTACGACGGTCCAGATCGACGACGGTGACACCGGCACGGCGGCCGTGGGTGAGTGGCCGAAGGGCACCACGACCGGTGGTGCGGCGATCGGTGACGACTTCGCGTACAACAAGAACACCGCGACGGGCGAGACGTACACCTGGCAGCCGCGGATCAAGGAGACGGCGTCCTACCGGGTCGAGGCGCACTATCCGCCGGCGACGGACGGGGCGACGGCTGCCCCGTACACGATCACGCACCGGGACGGCACCGCGCCGGTCAAGACGGTCAACCAGTCCGGCTCGGCGGCTTCCTGGAAGACGGTCGACACGACGCAGTACTACTTCGCCGCGGGCAACGCGGGGAAGATCGTCCTGGGTGACACGGGCAGCTCCACGACCCGCAACATCGCGGACGCGCTGCGGTTGGTGAACCCCGGGCAGATCGTCAAGAACAAGGGCGAGTACAACTCCTGGCACAAGTTCGCGGTCACCGACACGGTCCAGAAGTGGCTGTCGGGCACGGCGACGAACCACGGGTTCGTGATCCAGGCCAAGGACGACACCCTCGCCGGGACGCTGACCGGCGGTCCGCGCTACGAGGCGGGTGACGGCTCGGCCTATGGCGGCGAGACGTCGACGATTCCGCGTCTGACAGTCACCTACGGCAAGACGGGTACGACCCTCAACTCCCCGACCGTGGTGCACTCCACGGGTCCGGAGCTGTCGTGGGCCAAGTACAACAACACCACCGGTGACACGGGCCTGGACATCTCCGAGTACCAGCTGCACCGCTCCACGCAGCAGGCCTTCACGCCCTCGGCGGCGACCCTGGTCGCCCCGATCGCGTCCTCGGCCACCACGTACACGGACACCACCGCGGTGCCGACCCCGGACTCCTCCTCGTCCGAGATCGGCAAGTCGTACTACTACCAGCTGGCCGTGAAGACCAAGAACGGCTCGGTGCTCGGTTCTCCGACGCGTGTGGTGGGCATTCCCAAGGCCGGCCGGACGATGAAGATCATCCAGGGCAGCCAGGGCGGCGTCACCGACACCACGCTCTCCTCGCTCCAGCCGACCACCAACCAGGACACCATCCAGTCCTGGAACGTGGGCCAGAACTGGCTGAGCGTCGGCAACAACTCCACCACGTACGGCAAGACGCGTGCGGCGCTGAAGTTCCCCACCACCTCGATCCCGGCGACCGCCACGGTCCTGGACTCGAAGATGTACATGTGGGGCGCCGAGACCACCACCGACACCGACGGCGCGATCTACGAACTCCACGGCCTCAACAAGGACTTCGACGAGACCACCGCCACCTGGAACAACGCCAACGCCACCACCGCGTGGACCACGGCGGGCGGCGACATGTCCGCCACCGTCTCCGACACGGTGGCCCAGGTCTCCGAGGTCGGCCGCCACTGGTGGGACGCGACCGGTCTGACCCAGTCCTGGGTGAAGACCCCGACGGGCAACAAGGGTGTCGCGGTCAAGCTCAAGGACGAGTCCGCCACCGGCCCCCAGGAGCGCACCCTGTTCCTGTCGGCCGAGGCCCAGGACGCCCAGCTCCGCCCCTACATCCAGGTGATCTACGTCGACTCCACGACGGACGACACCTACTACGCGCCGCAGACCCCCGCGCGGATGACCCCCAACTCCACGTACACGGTGGAGTTCACGGTCACCAACACCACGGCCACGGCTTGGGCGGCGGGTGAGCGCGAGCTGTCCTACACCTGGAAGCTCCCCGACGGCACGGACGTGACCACGGGTGGCAACCAGCTGAAGACCGCGATTCCGGCGCTCCTTCCGGGCAAGTCGGCCACCATTCAGGCCAAGGTCCAGACGCCGATCAACTCGGACTCCGGCTCGAAGCGGACCGAGTACGTGCTGGGCTGGGACGTCCGGAAGGTCTCGGACGGCAGCTGGCTGTCGGCCGGGACGTCCGCGATTCCACCACTGAAGCAGAACGTGGCGGTCGAGGACCCGACGTCCAACGCGCTGGGCCTGGAGAAGTTCTACGGATACAGCGGCAAGAGCACCGGCGCCGGTTCGACGATCATGAACAACCTTTCGTCGGGCAACGCCGTGTGGCAGTACAACACCTTCACGAACCCCGGTCGTGGGCTGTCCACGTTCTTCCGGATGGCGTACAACTCGCAGGACACCTCCGACACGGTCTCCGGTCATGGCTGGTCGATGCAGGCCTCCGGCCCGATCCGGATGGGTGCTCCGCTGGAGTTCCACCCCAAGCCGAATCCGACGGAGATCCGGCTGCCGGACGGTGACGGCACCACGCACGTCTTCCGCAAGCAGGGCGACGGCACGTGGAAGGCCCCGGCGGGCGTCCACTACAAGGTCACGCCGAAGGCGGGCCTGGACTGCACGCCGGCCAAGGACCCGATCCCGGACGCCTGGACGCTGACCCGCCCGGACGGCACCCGGTTCCTGTTCGGCTGTGACGGCTACCTGACGTCGACGGTGGACCAGAACGGCAACACCCAGACGTTCACCTACGAAGAGCGTAAGTCCAACAACAAGCCGACCAAGTTCCTCAAGTACATCACCGACCCGGCCGGCCGCCAGTCGCTGACCGTCGACTACTGGGACAAGGGCCAGTCCGGCTTCCAGTACGTCAATGACTCGGGCGTCCTGACGACCGACAGCGGCAACCTCAACAACTCGAAGATCTACGACCACATCAGGTCCGTCACGGACATCTCGGGCCGGAAGGTCGAGTTCTACTACACGACCAAGGGCCTGCTCGGTCAGGTCACCGACGGTGTCGGCGCGAGCCAGCCGAAGGACTTCAAGTTCACGTACGACGCCACCCAGGGCAACAAGAACGTCAAGCTGGTCAAGGTCACCGACCCACGGGGGAACGGGACTTCGCTCGCGTACTACGCGCCGCAGACCGGTGACGACCCGAAGTTCCACTGGTGGACCAAGAGCACCACCGACCGGCTGGCCAACGCGACGACGTACGCCTACAAGACGAACACGGCGAACGCGAAGTTCATCGACGCCAAGGTCACGGACGCCGAAGGGCGCGCCACCGACCACGTGCTCGACGACTTCGGCCGTCAGGTACAGATCACCAACGCCAAGTCCGAGTCCACCAAGCTGAATTGGGACGCGGACAACAACGTCACCTACATCGAGGAGGCGAACGGAGCCAAGTCGGCCTACTGCTACGACCAGAAGACCGGCTACCCGCTGCGGCAGTGGGACGCGGAGACGACCAAGAGCTGGTCGTCCGAGCAGCTCATCGCCACCTACTACTGCGACCCGGCGAACGACGGCAGCCTGCCCGGCGCGGCCAAGTACGAGTACCAGACGCGCGTGGACGGCTTCGCGGCCGACCTGTTCACCAAGACCTCTCCACAGGGTCGTAAGCACCAGTTCGGCTATGACTCGTTCGGCAACCTGAAGACGGTCACCGACCCCAAGGGTGTCGCCACCGCGACAGTCGACGACTACACCACGAAGTACGAGTACAACGCCTACGGTCAGCAGACCAAGGCCACGGACGCCAACGGCAACCCGACCACGAACTCGGACTTCGACGACAATGGCTACCCGAAGACGATCACGGACGCGGAGAACCACGCGACGACGTTCGTCTATGACGTGCGGGGCCAGGTCACGTCGGTCACCGATGCGCTGAACAAGACCACGACGCAGACCTACGACACCTTCGGCCGCTCGCTGGTCAGCAAGGTGCCGAAGGACCAGGCGGCGGGGATCTACATCACCGCACCGGCGCCGGTGTACGACGCCAACGACAACGTCACCGAGTCCACCGGCCCGACCGGAGCCGTCTCCAAGGCGGTCTACGACGGGGCGGACCAGGTCAAGGAGGCCACGGCTCCGGACAACAACACCACCGGCCGTAAGACCACCTACACCTACGACAAGGTCGGCAACCTCAGGACGACGACGGAGCCGAAGGGTGTGGCCACCACCGGTGACGCCACGGACTTCGTCACCACGAACAACTACGACACGGTCTACCAGCTCACCAGTGTCCTGAACTCCAAGGGAGACAAGGTCTCCTACGAGTACGACAACGTCGGCAACGCGGTCACGGTGATCGACCCGAAGAAGAACGCCACCGCCGACACCACCGACTTCACCACCAAGACCGCCTTCGATCTGAACCACCGGGTGGTCAAGTCCACCGACGCGGCCGGCAAGTACACCACGCGCGTCTACGACAAGGACTCCCTGGTGAAGGAGGTCACCGACAGGGAGCGCAACAAGAGCGAGACGATCTACGACGAGCGGGGCATGCCGGTCGAGAAGAGGGTGCCGTACTCCGGCACCACGATCCGCTCGACCAAGAGCGAGTACGACCAGGTCGGCAACGTCGTCAAGATCATTACGCCGCGCGGCACCGCCACCACCGGCAGCGCGGACGACTTCACCTCCCGCACCGAGTACGACAAGCTCAACCGGCCGGTCAAGCAGTTCCAGCCGTACGACCCGGCGGATTCCCGCTACAACAGCCCGAACGTCTACACCCAGACGACGTACGACGAGGTCGGCCGGGTGAAGAAGGTCTCGGCCCCGCCGTCGGAGGGCCAGTCGATACGCAGTGAGACCGACTTCACCTACTTCGACAACGGGTGGAGCAAGACGTCCACCGACCCGTGGGACATCCGCACGGCGTACGAGTACGACGATGCGGGCCAGCAGGTCAAGCGGACGCTGACCAGTGCGGGCGGCACCGCCAACCGCATTCAGACGACCGGCTACTGGCCGGACGGGTCGCTCAAGACCCGGACGGACGCACCGTCGGCCGGCGCGGAGCGCAAGTCGTTCGCGTACGCCTATGACGCCAACGGCAACAACACGTCGATCGACGACACCTCGGCCGGGGCCAGGATCGACGCGTACACGATGACCTACAACGGCCTGAACCAGGTCGCCAAGGTCACCGAGGCGCTGGCAGGCCAGGAGAAGAAGTCCACCTCCTACACCTATGACGTCAACGGCCAGCCCGAGACCGTCACTCACCCCGACCAGTACTCGCAGTACACGTACGACCTGCGGGACCTGGTCAAGACGGTCAAGGTCGGAAAGTCGGCCACCGACGCGTCGCCCAAGGTCACCGAGTACACCTTCACGGACCGCGGCCAGCGGCTGAAGGAGACCAAGGCCAACAAGAACACGTTGGACTACGAGTACTACCTGAACGGAGCGATCAAGAGCCAGACCGAGAAGAAGGCCGACGGATCGCTGGTCGCTTCGCACGCCTACACCTACGACGCCAATGGCAACAAGGCGCAGGACGTGGCGAAGAAGATGAACGCCGACAACCACGCGGCGCTCCTCGAATCGACCACGGACTACACCTACGACCCGGCCGACCGGCTCGCCAAGTCGGTCAAGTCCGGCAACGGTGCGGGCACGGAGACGTACGTCCACGACGACAACGCCAACGTCGTCAGCCAGTCGGTGAAGGGCGTGTCGACGTCCTTCGTCTATGACAGGAACCGGCTGACCTCCTCCACCACCAGTGGGGTCACCGCCAACTACAACTACGACGCGTACGGTCGGCTCGACACGGTCGTGTCCGGTGGCAAGACGGTCGAGGACAACACCTACGACGGCTTCGACCATGTGGTGGAGCACGTCGGCCTCAAGGGCGACGGCACCTCGAAGACCACCAAGTACGCCTTCGATCCGCTGGACCGCACCACCTCGAAGACCGAGGGCGCCAAGACCACCGAGTACAACTACCTCGGCACCAGCAGCGAAGTGCTGGACGAGCAGGTGGCGGGTGAGATCACCAAGTCGTACCAGTACAGCCCGTGGGGCGAGCGGCTGGCGCAGATCAAGCACACCAGCGGCGGTGGCGAGGAGCTCGGCGTCTACGGCTACAACAGCCACACCGACGCGGAGACCCTCACCGACAGTTCCGGTGACACCAAGGCCACTTACGGCTACACGGCCTACGGCAAGGACGACGAGTCCGAATTCACCGGCATCGACAAGCCCGACACGGCCGACCCGGAGAAGGAGGCGTACAACCCCTACCGCTTCAACGCGAAGCGCTGGGACTCGGCAAGCGGAACCTACGACATGGGCTTCCGCGACTACAGCCCGGGACTCAACCGGTTCACCACCCGGGACATGTACAACGGCGCGCTCGCCGATATGCGCCTGGGCGCCGATCCGTTCACCGGAAACCGGTACGCATTCGGCGGCGGAAACCCGATCAGCAATGTCGAGATCGACGGGCACTGCTTCGGCTGGGACTGGTGCGAGGACCAGGTCGACGAGGCCGGCGACTGGATCTCGGACAAGGCCAACGGCGTCTACATGGGCACCGGTGAGATCTTCTACGGCCTGGTGTCGAACGGCTTCGACACGGCGTCCTACTTCGGTTGGGCCTGGGACGGTGACTGCTGGAACGGCGGGGCCGGTGCTCCCGGCTGCGACTACGGCGCAAGCTTCGACAACTGGGCTGCGGACCAGGGGTACAACACCGACAAGTGGACGTACACCCTGCCGAGCATGATCAGCGACCTGGTCGGCAGGAAGCCCTCCACCAAGCCGTCGATGCCGGGTCCGGGCAGTATGCCCAAGAAGAAGAAGCCGGACGCGAAGCCTCAGCCCGCGCCCGAACAGCCCAAGCGGCAGAAGGCCGATGGTGAGGGACCGTCGCTGTTCCGGGCGCCCAAGCTGGGGCAGAAGGATGCGACCAAGAACGGCCTGATCACCTCGGAGCACGGCGTGCAGGGCCGGCACGAGGGAACGGCCTACCTCGGTGACACCCGAGGGGTCGCCGAGCAGTACGCTGGCCAGCCTGGCTTCGAGGCGGGCTACTGGGAGTATGTGATGAAGCCGGAGTTCGAGGCGGAGTTCCCTGCCAGCCAGTATCGGCAGCGGCATGAGAATTCCAGGGGAGCGGTGGAATACGAATGGGTGATTCCCCAGGCGGATATTCCCCGGTTCAACTCGATGATCGAGGATTCCCATTGGACCTCGTATGAGAAGGGGTTCTCAGGATGACAGCGGACGATGAGCAGCGGAGTGCGCCGAGCGCTCTCCAGCCGGGCGTGGTCCTGCGCGGGGTGGTGGAGTCCGTCTTCCCCACCGGCGCGTTCGTGGACCTCGGTGAGGTGCACGGGCTGCTGAGCACGGCGAACATGTCGTGGCGGCCGTTCTCGAGCAGCGAGGAGATCGTCCACGTCGGACAGGAACTGTCAGTGATGGTTCTTGGCGTGGGCGAGCTGACGGGTGAGGTGACTCTGTCGCTCAAGGACCTTCAGGACGATCCTCTGCGAGCTCATGCGCGGGATTCGTTCATGGAGCCCGTCGTGGGGCGCGTGGTCAAGCTCGGCGGTCTCGGTGCGTTCATCCGGGTCCGTGAGGACTTCGAGGGACTGCTGCCGACGGCCGGGTTCGGCGGGGTGCAGCTCGAAGTGGGCGACGAGGTGACCGTGGTCGCCGTGGAGATCAACGTCCACACGCGTCGGGTGCTGTTCACCAGAGCCGACTGACCGGGACCGCGATGCGACGGCCTGTCGGCCGCGGTCCTGTCGGCGAAGGCCTCTGCGCGTGATCCTGTCGGCCCCCGAGACTGGTTCTCGGGGGCCGACGTCGTGGCGGAGGGAGGACAGCGATGTCACTGCGATCATCGAGTACGGGTGACGTGCCGGCGGAGACAGCACGAGTGGCCAGGGCCGCTTTCCCCAAGGGCAGCCTGGCGATCCGGATCCGCGACGCACTGGGCGTGCTGTTCACTGAGCTTCCGCCAACTTGAAATCGCAGGTTAAGGGACTGGTGTGATCGGTCCTCGGGGTACTCGTGCTGGTCGTGGGCGGCAGTCCGCGGAGTAGATCATCTGGCGGAGCGGTCGGTTCGCCAGTTCCTGCCCACTGTGGCCGGGCCGCCTCCTACGATCCGGTGCATGGATCCCGAGCTGCTGGAACGGATCACCGCGCGACGTGCGGAACTGGACGAACTCGAGGAACAGCTGGCCAAACAGCTGGCAGAGGTGCGGGCGGAGCGGGACGAACTCGCCGTCGCCGAACGTGTCCTTGAGCGGGTCAGCGAGCAGATCGCCGACGAGCGCGCCTCGGCCGCGCCGGCGCCCGGACAGGTGGGCGGACGGCGCCGAGTCCGCGGGCTGGCTCATCTTCCTCGGAATCGTGCCGACCTTGCTCGCCTACCGCTGGTACTTCAACGGGCTGACCACGGTCCGCAGCACTACCGCGGCCGTGCTTGTGCTCCTCGAACCCGCCACGGCCGCAGCTCTGGCAGTCGTACTGGGCGAGCGGATCAGCACCCCCCTGGTCCTCGGGTCGGTCCTCCTCCTGACAGCCATCGCCGTCCTGTCACACGACCAGTCATGAGCTCGTGGCCCTCGCCCGCTCAGGCTGGCGAGGGCCACCCAGCCGGACTGATCCACAGTTCTTGACAATTACTCTCAATATCGCCATCAGCGGCGGTTGTGCGGAGTCTTGTACGGCCTGCTCGCCTCATCCGGCCCTGCACCATAGGACGCCCGCACCAGCCGCCGTGAGCGTGGGCGTCCTATGGTGCAGGGGCACTGCCCTCCACCTGGCCAGCAAGGAGAACCAGGCCGTGAACGTCGAGATCCCCCGCTCTTACGCGACACTGCCACCCAGCTCGGCGTCGGCGTTCCCTATGCCCTGAAAGTCCTGGCCGGCCAACTGGCCTGTCCTGTGGCTGCTGACCGCTGGCGACGACGGGGTCAACGGCCGGGGATGCCTACCCGGCAACCGGGTTCTGATGGCACTGGATGCCGTGGCCGCCTTCTACCGGATGAGGATGAACTCCCAGGCCAACGACGACAGCCTCAACGCCGACCCTCCCGTCGCACAGAACCGCCGCACGGCTGTACTTGTTCTGGTTGCAGTCAAGGGTGTACTGGATCACCGCCCGCGTCACGGGATCGACCGACCCACCCGCCAGGCACACCGAGAAGGTCTGCCCGTGCACGTCGGAATCACGCAATGAGACGGGGTGGATTTCCTCGCCGGGCGACTGGATGGCGGCGTCCTGCGGCAGAGTCCGTGGGGCAGCTACTCTGGAAGTTGACTACGCTCTGTGATCGTCGCTGGCCTCTGGACTTCCTGCTTCGCCCTGCATCGAGTTCGTGTCTGCGTGCCCCAACCAGCACGGTTGAGTTCCGGTGCTGGTTCTGTGCTGACTTTGGTGGCCGGAATCGTGGAAAACCGCAGGTCCTAGCCCCGATCGAATGAGTTGTCGTACCACTCGATGGTGGTGCCGATGAGACTCGCGGCGACGATGCGCTTGAGCGAGCGGGTGGTCGGTGGGGCGGATGCCGAGGCAGCCATGGATACCACTTCCGGACGGTTGCGGGGACGTTTCCGTGTCGCCACACCGTAGGAAGGGGCAGGTCAGGGGCGTATGTGGTGGGGGACCATAGTTAGGGAGACCGCTGTGCGCGCGGGCAACATGGGGCTGCCGCGGGGCCCTTGCCAGGGCTCCAGCGAAGTGTTCAGGGGCTCCGCCCGACATGCGATGTCTGGCACGTTTTGGGGCTGATTCCCGTACTCAAAAGGGTGTTTGAAGTAGGCGGATTGCCGACTGGCCGACTGCCACACCCACCCGGTGTGGGGGCCGTCGAGCGCGGCCGCGGCATTGGCCTCGCGTGGATCGAAACGCTGGACGGCGTCCTCGAAGGATTCGGGTCGGCGGCCACTCGAGCCGCCGAGGGCGAGTGGCTCATCGGCTCAGCCCCCGTCCATCTCCTCGCCGCCACCGTGCTCGAAGAAGCCGCTTCTGTCACCGAGGCACTCGCCCTCATCCGGGCCACTACGAGGCGGTCGGTGCCCCGGTGACACGTCGATTGCCGCCGTTGTGCTTCTGCCACAGTTGGTAGACCTCGACGGCCGCGTCCTGCGGCTCGTGGCGCATCGGCAGGCGGCGCTCGGTGTAGTCCCTGGCGAACTCGGCGTAGAAGGTGTCGAGTTCGAAGTACTTGCGGTCGTCCACGTAGTGCGGTTCGTAGGCGTCGCGGGTGGTGAGGAAGACGACCTCGTCGGGGGAGCAGTAGTACAGCGAACCCAGGCACATGGGACAGGGGTGCGCGAGCACATAGATGGTGGTGCCGACCAGGTGCTCCGTGCCGAGCTTCCTGCAGGCCTCGCGGATGGCGAGGATTTCCGCGTGCGCGGTGGGGTCGGAGGTCTGGGCAACCTTGTTGGGGCTCTCGGCGAGGATCTCGCCGTCCTTGACGATGACGGTAGCGAAGGGGCGTCCGCCCTCTTCGACGTTCTGGCGGGCGATGTCGATGGTGCGCTGGACGAAGTCCATGCTGGGGCCTCCGGTGGAAGGGGGGCGCCTGGCGGCAGGCGGTGTCCCGGGGGAAGAGAGAGGGGCGGGCTGGAGGGACCGTGTCGCGCTCCGGCCCGCCACGATCGATGGCGGACTGTCAGAAGGGCTTGGTCGGAAGGTACTTGCCGTCCAGCGTGATGACGGCGCGCTCGCCGCCCTCCGGATCGGCGACCTTCTTCACATCCAGCTTGAAGTTGATCGCGCTGATGATGCCGTCCCCGAACTGCTCGTGGACCAGGGCCTTGAGGGTCGTGCCGTAGACCTGGAGCATCTCGTAGAAACGGTAGATGGTCGGGTCGGTGGGAACCCCGCCGGGGATCGACCCACGGGTCGGGATGGTCTGCAGCAGCATCACTGCGTCGGCATCCAGGCCCAGCAGCTCCGCGACGGCATGGGCGGACGTCTCCGGCAGAGCGTGCTGGCCGAGCACCGCCGCGGTGACGAAGGCGACCGACAGGCCTGCGGCATCAGCGATCTGCTGCCAGGTCAGGTCCTTGCGGGTCTTGGCCTCGACGGCGGTGGCGGCGAGGATCTGGCGTGCGGTGGGGTCGAACTGGGCGTGTGTCATGAGAAGGATTCCTTTCTGCGGTACCGGCCCTGAGAGTGGCCGACGAGTTCGGTGGGGTGGTGGGTCATGTCGCCGCCGCGACGCCATCGATCGTCTCGATGGCTCCGGTCGCGATATCGAACATCCAGCCGTGCAGGGTGAGTGTCCGATCGACCACGGCGCGGGCCGTCGCGGCGTCGGCGTGCCGCAGCCCGCAGGCGATCACCGGCGTGGCGCTGAGGTCGTGTTCCTCGGCCGGGGCGGTCGTGGCTCGGCACGCGGAGTGACCGCAGACGATGAAGTCTTCACGCCCAGTACGGCGACGGCGTACGCGATGCTTGCTGCGACACCGTCCGGTCCTGGGGCGTAGGCCGGGACCGGATTTCCTGCGGTGCACAGTCACTCCCTTCGGTGGGTGCCGACCCGACGGGCTGACGGAATCAACCATGCATGAGCAGCCCCTATAGTGTCCAAGTCTTGATATCCATAAAATTGATTGATCACATCTATGGCTCGCTGCTGGACGGGCCATCAGGGTGATCGGAATAGACGCACTGCCCCGAATGCACGGTGGGTGCCGGGTTCTTCGCCGCGGCCGGCGAGATCTGGTTGAGCAGCTGTGGCACACCCTGGGTGGCACCCGCACCGACCTGTGCAGTGAGCGCCGGCCCGGGCTCCGGATCGGTGGCGGGGTACCGGCCAGTGACGAAGGACTCCGGACAGCCTTGGAGGCAAGCGGGCTGGGCCGATCGGTTACCGGCCGCCCGGGCTGCTGGCCGAAGTTTCGACCAGGCGCTCCCGACATGGGAAAATCGATATCCCTGCAGTCACGATCCGTCACCCAGAGCGACATCTGCTGGGTGTGGGGCTACTGAGAGGAATCGCCATGAAACGCCGGATCGCCCCCATTCTGAGCGCCGCTGCGCTCGCGGCCGGAGTTCTGGGCATCAGCGCACCATCGGCGAGTGCCGTGCCCGGAGGGTGCGCCTACGCCTCGTCGACCTACCGGCCGGCCCTGCAGTACGGCAACACGGGAGTGGCCGTGAAGCAGGCCCAGTGCCTGTCGAATGTCTGGGGCGGTGTGCCCAAACTGACCGTTGACGGCGCCCTCGGCAGTCGGACGCTCACCAAGATCAAGTGGATCCAGGGGTGTCACGGCCTGGCCAAGGACGGAATCATCGGCGCTGATACGTGGGAAGTCCTCTACAACCCGGCTCTCGACTGCTACGACCCCTACCCGGGGTAAAAATGCCCAGATGGCCGGCGCTTGTCCCGCACGCGTCGGAATGGAGCGTGCGGAACAGGTTCCAACCCCCATGGCGGGACACCGTCGGCCGGGACGTCGCTGGTCCGCAGGTCCAGCTGACGGGCCTCACGGTGTCGGTGGCGCCGTGGAGGCGGCCCAGGAACCGGCGGCCACCTCGTCGGAGTCGAGCACGTCCTCGCCGTAGAGATCCTCCAGCCAGTTGGTCTGGTAAATGGTGTCGAGGTACCGCTCGCCGAGATCCGGGCCGACGGCCACCGCGGTGAGATCGGGGGCGTCATGCCGGGCCAACCAGTCCGTTGCGCCGCTGACCACCGTGCCGGTGGAGCCGCCGAACAGGAATCCACGCCTGGCCAGACGATGGCAGGTACGGACGGTGTCCGCCTCCTCGACACGTATCACCTCATCCACGTAGGACTCGTCGAGCAGCGGTGGGCGCATGCTCATCCCCAGGCCGGGAATCATCCGGCGGCCCGGCGAACCGCCGAAGGACACCGAGCCGACGCTGTCCACTGCGATGATCCGCACCGGCCGGTGCCACTCCCGGAAGTAGCGCGCGCAGCCCATCAGGGTGCCCGTGGTGCCGGCTCCGACGAACAGCACGTCCAGCCGCGGGAACTGGCGGGCGATCTCCGGTGCTGTCCTGCGGTAGTGCGCCTTCCAGTTGCTCGGATTGGTGTACTGACTGAGCCACACGTACCGGTCGTCGGCGGCGCACAGCGCACGGACGTACTCGATCCGCGCGCCGAGAAAGCCGCCGTTGGCCTCCTGCCCGGCGATCATGTGCACCTGGCTGCCCAACGCCTCCATCATCATCCTGGTCGACAGGTTGCCGCGGGCGTCCGTCACGCACAGGAACCGGTAGCCCTTGCTTGCCGCGATCATGCTCAGCGCCACGCCGAGGTTTCCGGACGAGGACTCGACCAGGATCGATTCCGGCGTCAGGATTCCATCCCGCTCGGCGGCCTCCACCATCTCGGTCGCGGCCTTCAACTTGATCGAGCCGGCGAAGTTGAAGCCCTCACACTTCAGGAAGAGCGAGTGCCCGAAGATCGACCGAAGGTCGACATAGAGCTCCTCTTCGTTGAAGGCGTAGGGAACGGATACGACGGGCACGATGGTCTCCTCTGTCTGGAGCAGAGCACTTCCGGAACGTCCATCCGACCGTGGGCGGGCTTCTCGCTCTTGCGGGCAGGAGCCAGTGCCGAACCGGGCCGGACGGGGCCCTGCGTCAGCGGTCGCTGTCTCGTACGCCCCGACCTGCGGCGACTTGACCGGCGATCTCTCCTGGGACGGGTTCTGGACAAGCCTCCTGGGCTCCGGGCCGACTCATCCGTAGCGGCTCAGTTCGTGGAAGAAGTCGTCGACGACGTGCAACTCTCCGCGGCGGACCACTTCGTCGTAGACGTCTTTGCCCACTGCGAGGTCGAGCACCCCGAGGCCGAAGGGCGAGAACACCACCGTCCGGTCCGCCGGCACTGTCACCCGCCCGGCCATCACGTCGTCCAACGTGCCGTGCAGGAAGTCCCGGTTGCCGGTGAGCTGCTCGGCCAGATGCGGCGAGGTGTCGGCCTTCAGGCAGTGTTCGATGTCATCGACGATGTTGGTCGAGGCGAGCAGGATCTCCGGCGCGAGATCGCGCAGCGACACGTGCAGCACCAGCGGATGGTGTGCGAACCATGACAGGTCGCTGACATGCGGCCGGCCGGCGACGGTGGCGAAGACCACCAGGTCGCTGTGTCGGATCAGCTGCTCGGCGCTGTCGTGCACGGTGATCCGGCCGGTGGTCCCCGACTGCTCCAGGTAGCACCGGAAGCCCGCCGCGCTGTCGGCGGACAGGTCGTGCACACCGATCTCGTCGAACGACCAACCGGTGCCGGCCAGGAAGGTGTGGATGTAACGGGCGATCAGACCCGCCCCGACGAAGCCGACACGCGTCGGTCGCGGCCGGTCGCGGCTGAGCCAGTCGGCCGCCGATGCCGCCGACGCGGCCGTCCTGGTGGCGCTGATGATCGAGCTTTCCAGGCAGGCGAACGGGTAGCCGGTGTCACGGTCGTTGAGGATCAGCACGGCGGAGGCCCTCGGGATGCCGGCCGTCACGTTCTCCGGAAAGCTGGAGATCCATTTCAGCCCGTCCACCCCCACCTCGCCGCCGATCGAGGCGGGCAGCGCGATGATCCGTGAGGACGGGCGGTCGGGGAAGCGCAGGAAGTACGACGGCGGGTTCACCGAATCACCGGCGCCGTGCACCCGGTAGGTGTCCTCGACCAACTCCACGATCTGTTTCTCGCGCCCGTGCAATGCGCGCCGTACCTGGGCACCGGAGATCACGGCGAACGGGGGCACGGTGACCGGAGCGGACATTGCGGACTTCACAGCGGTGGAACCGATGGTGGTCATCCCACGGTCACCTCGACGGTCGGCGAGCAGTCGGCCAGACGTACCGGGTCGGCCATGGCGACGAGCACCTCGCGCGGTCCTTCGAAGGGCTCCCTGCTGTGCGCGGTGCGGACATTGTCGACGAGCATCAGGTCGCCGGTCTGCCATGGCTCGCGCGCGGTGTTGGCCTCGTACACGCTGTTGAGCAGCTGCACGACGTCCTCGCCGATCGGGTCGCCGTTGCCGAAGCGGGTGTTGAACGGCAGCCCGTCGGCGCCGTAGACGTCGACCAGGTACTCGCGCACCTCGGGGGCCATCGTCCACTCGTTGAGGAACGCGATCTGGTTGAACCAGCAGCGTCGGCCGGTGACCGGGTGACGCACCACGGCGCTGCGGCGCTGTCTGGTGCGCAGTCCGCCGTCGGGCTGCCACTCGAACGTGATTGCGTTGGCGCGGCAGTAGCTCTCGACGGTGCCACGGTCCGCGGTGCCGAACGCCTCGGCGACGGAGGCCCCGATCTCGTCGTTGTAGCTGCGGGTGAGCAGCCAGCCCTCCCGCTCGAACCGCTCGGTCAGGTCGGCGGGCAGCGCGTCGAGCACGGTCGGTGAGTCGGCCACCGCGGTTGCCCCGCCGGCGGTGGGCGCGCCGAGACAGGCGAACATCATCAGGCCGGGGAACTCAAGCGTGTAGCTCAGTTCGTGGTGCATGCACATCGGCTGGTTCGGCGGCCACTTCGATGAGGAGTACACGCGGTCGGAGTAGGTCCGTCGGGGCGCGAAGACCTCCTTCTCGGTCATCAGACCGGTGGCCAGTCCCGAGAAGACGGCGCCGGTCCCGTCCACGTCGCGCAGCCCGAGACCGCGGACCAGGACCGAACCGTGCTCGGCGACGACAGCGCGCAGCGCGTCCCGGTGCTCGGCCGCCCAGCTCGGCGCGTCGCCGGTGGCCTCGACCCGGAGGAGAGGAGGTTTGCCGGTTTCGAGTTCGACGTCGAGCGGCGACGCCGTGGATATGGAAGACATCTCGGTTCCTTTCAGTTGCCGGTCAGGGAGAAGCGAACAGTTCGGCGGCGCGCAGCACGGCCCGTGCCGCTTCGGTGGGACGGGTACGCAGGAAGTAGTGGCCGCCGTCGGCGAGTTCGTGCAGGTCGACCTGCTCGGCGAGGAGCTGCCAGTCGCGATGGCGACGTGAGTACTCCGCAGTGCTCGGGTCGTCGGCGGCAACGACCACGGTGACCGGCGCGGACAACTTCGGCACCGGCGGGTTGTCCAGGGCGTCGGCGAAATAGCGGTGTGCGGACAGGCAGTCGTGCCGGTAGGCGGCACCGATGCGCTCGGCGTGCTGTGCATCCAGCTCACCGAGCTCGGGGTACCCGCCGTCCGCGCTCAGCATGCCGGTGATCTCGGGGTCGCTGCGCCCGGTCAGCTCTGTGATGCCGGCGCGTCGGTCGGTGGTGTTGCCGAGCAGCTGCGCGCCGAGGAACACCCGCTGGACGTCCACCCCGCGCTCCTGCAGCTTCCTGGCTGTCTCCACGGCCGACGCGGCGCCCGAGGAGTGGCCCCAGAGCAGGACCCTGGTCAGGCCACGCCGGATGATCTCGACGACGACCTGCTCGACCACCTGTGCCATCGGCGCGAACGGCTCGCTCCCGGCAGCCATGTCGTGACCGGGCAGCTCGACCGCGTAGACCGCCGGCCCGCCGCTCGGCATCGCTCCGGCCATCGGCTGGAAGTTCACCGCGTTGCCGCCGGCGTAGGGGAAGCACACCAGGGCAGCGCCCTGCGTACCGTCCGATTCCGACAGTGACTGAAGCAGCCCGGAGCGCCCGGAGCGCAGCTCGGACCTGCCGTCGACCAGCCCGGCCAGATCGGCCAGGATCGGGTGACGGGTGACGTCCTTGAGGGACACCGCACGGTCCAGGGTGATCGCCAGCTTCACTGCCGACAGCGACGTGCCGCCCCGGTCGAAGAAGTGGTCCCGCCGTCCGATCTGGTCCTGGGGGATGCCGAGCACCTTCGCCCACGCGGCCGCCAGCTGCTGTTCGGTCGGCGTATTCGGTGCGCGGTACTCGTCCTGGACGAGGCCGAGTTCTCCGGCGAGCGCCTGCAAAGTCTTCCTGTCGATCTTGCTGTTGGCCGTCAGGGGCAGACTTTCGCGCCAGTGGAAGGCCGACGGGACCATGTAATCGGGCAGCGACTCACCGAGCCGGTCCAGCAGGACGTCTTCCTCGAGTGGCCGCCGACCGGAATAGAACGCCACCAGGTGCTTGCTCTGATCGGCCCGCTCGGTGACCACCACTGCACCGTCGCGCACACCGGGCACCCGCAACAGGGTGTTCTCGATCTCGCCGATCTCGATCCGGAAGCCACGAATCTTCACCTGCGTGTCCCGGCGGCCGAGGAACTCCAGCTTGCCCTCGGGCTGCCAGCGGCCGTAGTCGCCGCCCCGGTAGAGCCGGGCGCCCGCACGGTGCGGATCGGCCAGGTAGGCCTGCCGGGTGCGCTCGGGGTCGTTGACGTATCCGCGGCCGACGCAGACACCGGAGAAGACGATCAGACCGGGAGCGCCGAGCGGCACCGGGGTCAGGTGCTCGTCGACGACATAGACGTGCACGTTGTTGACCGCGGGACCCAGCAGGACGCGGTCCCCGTCGGGCACGCGGTCCATGACCTCGTGGTTGGTGTCGTCCGACGTCTCGGTCAGTCCGTAGGCGTTGATCAGCTTGATTCCGGGCTGGGCGGCGAACCAGCGCTGCGTGAGCTCCTTCTTCAGCGCCTCGCCGGTGACCGACACGCACCGCAGGTCCGGCAGCTCGCGGGGGTGCTGCGTCAGACACGACACGACGACGTCCAGGTAGGAGGGTACGACCTGGAGGACGGCGACCCGGCCGTCAACGATCTCGTCGACGAACCGTCGGACGTCGAGGATCACCTCCTGCTCCACCAGCAGGGTCCGCCCCCCGACCAGGAGCCCGGACACCAGTTGCCACAGCGAGATGTCGAAGCACTGGGGTGCGGTCTGGGCGACCACCTGTCCCTCGCCGATCCCCAGGTCGTCGATCTTGGCGTAGAGGTGGTTGAGCATGCCCGCGTGCTCGCACATCGCGCCCTTGGGCTCCCCGGTGGATCCCGAGGTGAAATAGATGTAGGCGAGCTGGTCCGGTGCGACGCGGAGGCCCAGATCGTCGTCGGCATGGTTCTCCTCGTAGGCTGCGCCGACGAAGAGCTTCTGGACGCCGGACAGCGATTCGAGGGCCTGGTCGAGCGTGGAAGTGCTGCCGGGCTCGGTCAGCACGAGCTCGCATGCGGCGCGGGAGAGCATGGTTGCGAGGCGATCGGCCGGGAAATGCGGCTCGATGGGCAGGTACACGCCGCCGGCCTTGAAGACCGCGAGCACGGCGGCCATCCAGTCCAGGTTGCGCTCGGTCACCACCGCGACGACACCCTCGGGGCGAAGCCCCCGCGCCAGCAAGGCCCGTCCCAACCGGTTGGCACGCGCGTTCAGTTCCCGATACGTCAGCTGCCGCTCTCCGTGGGCCGCCGCGACGGCGTCCGGGTGTGCCGCCACCCGCTGCTCGAACAACTCGTGGAACCGGTGGTCCGGGAGCTCCCGGCGCGGACCGGCGAGCGCCTCGATCTGGAAGCGGAGTTCCTCGGAGGAGAGCAGGCTCTGCCGCCCGTGTTCGGCGTCCGGATCGGCGGCGATCAGTGCGAGCGCGGTGAGATGGTATCCGGCGATCCTGACGGCGCAGTCCGCGTCGAGCGCGTCGGTCCGGTACCGCAGCCGCAGCACGAGCCGACCGCGGCATTGCGAAAATCCCACCCGCAGCACGGTGTCACCGGCGAGTTCGCCGCCCGAGCCGTGCGGATCGAACACGGTCTCCATCGACGGTTCGGCCAGGCCCAGTTCGCGCCTGAGCTCATCGACCGGAAAGTCCTTGTGCGCCAGCAGATCCGACGCGACTCGATGGGTGTCCAGCAACAGCGTCCGCCACGAGAGGGGTTCGGTCGTCAGTCGGCAGGGCAGCGGCCGGCTGCCTTCCGCCGTGACGTAACCGGTCGCGACCTCGTGCTCGCCGGACAGCGCGGCGAGTACCTTGGCGTGCGCGGCCAGCAGTACCGAGTCGAGTGGCATCGCCAGGTTCTCGGCCAGCCGGCCCAACGCTGCCACGACGTCGTCCGGGATCGTCGCCTCGTGTTCGCCGACGCCCGTCATCGGATTGAGCGTCCACCGCGGTATTGCGGTGAATTCACCGGCGACGAGCACAGCGCGCCAGAACTCCCGGTCGGCCTGCACGTGCGTTCCCATCTGGTCGTCCCTCTCCATTCACCGTCGCCACCGAGCTGTTCGGCGCCGACAAGGGCGGCGCTGCTACGCCTTCTGCGTCAGTGCCTCGGGCTGACAGGGGGCATCTCGCATTTCCGTGGCGGGATTTCCTCCCCAGCACGCGTGCTGCGGGACTTCCTCGCCTTTCATGAGAAAGGAGTCCGGGGCGAGCACCGCTCCGTCGCCCATCGTCACGCCGTAGTGGACGTGGGCTCCCACGCCGAGGGTGCAGCCGGCACCGATGGTGCTGCGATCGGACTTGAAGGTGCCGTCCTCCTGCGAGTGGCACTGGATCTTGCTTCCGGCATTGAGCGTGCAGTCGCTTCCGATGGTGGTGAGCGTCCGCTCCGTCAGATAGCAGCCGTCATCAAAGACCCTGCTGCCGATCCGAACCCCCAGCATCCGCCAGATCACGTTCTTGAAAGGGGTGCCGTTGAAGACGTCGAGGTACTTGTCAGGCACCTTCCAGAGGCGCTCGTGCCACCAGAAGTACGGGTCGTAGATGGAACACAACTGCGGTCGCAGCGCGCGGAATGCCGCGATACCGCGCTCCACCAGTACGAAGTAGACCGCGGTGAACCCAAGGCTGAACACCAGGAACACGGGGATCAGCGCATGCCCGTAGGAGTCGTACAGATCGACGTTCGCCAGGCCGAGCATCGTGAGCACGAAGAAATGCAGCCACCGCACGAGCAGGAAGAGGATCATCGAGCGGATGTTGTAGCGGTTCTTTGCGGCGAGGTTGCGGCGCAACTCGTCACCGGCCCGGAGACCGTCGAACCGGGAGTCGCGCTCGACCGACCGGGGAATCTCGAAGCACGGCGAGCCGAGCAGGCCCACCCCCTCCCGCACCTCGCCGTCGAGCGGAACCATCACCTTCGTCGCGAGGAGGCAGTTCTCACCCGTCTTGGCCCCTGAGGGATAGGCGATGTTGTTGCCGAGGAAGTTGTGTGCCCCGATCGAGGCCCGGGACACCCGGAAGGAGGTGCTCGAGAAGTCGGCGTTGATGATGGAGAGCCCGTCGGCGACCATCGTTCCACTGCCGACAGAGCACAGATACGGGGACTCGTGTTGCACTTCCGTGCCGAAGTTCGACCCGGTCTGCTCGACCTGGGACAAGTCGTATCCGAGGCCGCGCATGTAGGGGACGATGTAGGAGCTGTCCCCGAACAGCCAGGTGAAGAACTTGATGTTGGTCATGCGCCCGATCGCCCGGTGTATCGAGTAGTGAAACCCGTACAGCGGATAGACCTTGTCCGGTTCGACGGCCAGGTTCAGCAGGCGCGGGACGGTGAACAGGACGGCAAGGCCCACGACGACGAAGCCGAAGAACAGCACGAAGGAAAGGATCAGCGCGTCGATGTAGAGATCCGGCGAGGTGAACCCCAAAGCACCCGGGCTCAGCCGGTTGTGCAGCGCCGGAACCAGGGTCACCAGCATGTACGCGCCCCCGACAGTCAGCGGCACGTAGAGGAGGAACAGCTGAAGCACGGTGAGGAGACCGAAGCCGGCCCGACGCAGCGTGCCGCACTTGGCCGGCCGGATCCTCAGGTAGTCGTGCTCGGTGAGCTGTGCCGGTGATCCGTGCCGGCGCTGGCCGTCCGGGACCACCTGGCCGCTGTACAGCGTGGACGTGTGGCCGAGTTGTGCGCCGTCGCCCATCGACGTGTCGATGTCGAGCACGGTCTTCTCGCCGATGAACACGTCCCGGCCGAGGGTGACCCTGCCGGTCCGGATACGGCCGGCGTCTGCCCGGTAGCAGAGGAAGAACGAGTCTTTGCGGATCACCGTGCCGGCGCCGATCGTCAGCAGGTCGGTGCAGACCGGAACGTTGCGGGAGAGGATCGTGACTCCCTTGCCGATCCGCGCGCCCAGGGCGCGCAGGTAAAGCACGTACAGGGGATTGCCGACGAAGAAAATCATCGGGTTGGCGTGGATCAGCACCTTGATGGTCCAGAAGCGCAGATACGTCAGACCCCAGACCGGGAATTCGCGTGATTTCCACCGACCGATGAGGAGCCATTTGGCCACGATCGGGAAGGTGCACAGGCCGACGAAGCCGACGCCACCGAAGACGAACGATCGCAGGTAGATGCCGATCACATCCGAGCCGGCGGAGACCCATGCATAGCCTCGGTCGGCAAAAAGTCCGGCGAGGAAGGAATATCCCAGGAAAAGCAGGAACTGCAGCGTTCCGCAGAGGGCGTACCGGACCGTTCCGGCAGGGGGAACCACCTCGGTCGACACCGGGACCTGCGGCTCGGAAGGGGTGGTTGCGGCGTCCGCGAGTCCCGTCGCCAGACTTCGGATCGTGGGGTGCCGGTAGATATCCTTCATCGACGCCGAGGGGAGGTCCGTCCGTTTCCTGACCCGTGCACAGAAATGAGCCATCACCAAAGAGTTGGCGCCGAGGTCATCGAAGAAATGACTGTCGACCGACACCCTCTCGACGCCCATGACGTCAGCCAGCACCTCGGCGAGGTTTGTCTCGATGCCGGTACTCGGGCCGGTGTACCTGCGCTCGTCGATCGCAGATTCATCCGACCCAGGCGTCAAGACGTCGACGGATTTCTCCTCCATGCGAGCTCCTTGAGAAACATTCGAGCGCCATCGACCATGATGGTCGGCGCTCTGACACTCGCGCTTTTCGATGGCCGGAGCGAGCAATCCGGAATTCCGAGGCCGGGATCTGTTGTCCAGTTCCTAAACCGTTGCCCAGTCTCTGCTGCTCACCGTCGGGCTGCCACTCGAACTCGATCACATCGACGCGGCTGCGACTCTTGGCGGCACCCGGGGGTCCTCGCTGCCAAGAGTCCTGGCGTCGGGAGAGCGGAGCGATCGCCGCCCGATTTCATTCCTCATGCACGTTCCTGCCGAATACGACGGCGATGAGCTGCACACGGTTCTCGCCCTACTGCATACGAGTGGCGTGGGCCCGATCCTGGACGGGGCGGCGCAGATGGCGGGCAGCGGAGTGCCTGGCAGGTCGGGGCTGCCCGAAAGTCACGGATGTGCCGGGCCTTGAATCCCCGGCGCTCGGGGTTTCCGGCCTCGGTTGGGACGAGCGCTGCGTCAGGCTGGGTATGCGTGCGTCTGTGCGGCCTTGACCGCGGCCCAGACCGGGGCTCCCGGATGGAGGTCGAGTTCGGCTGCGGCGACCGTGGTCAGGTCGGCAGCGAGGGGGAGCTCGCCGGTGAGGTCCGCGCGGATCTGGTCGCCGTGCGTTTCGAGTCCGGTGACCTCGCAGTGCCACAGGTTGCGGGCGCTGGAGCCGGTGGGCCGGTCGCGATGGAGGGTGACTGCGCCGGGCGGGAACGCGACGAAGGCGGGGCCGGTGAGATCCTCGGTGGTGGTGATCGCCGGGCCGGAGTCGAGCTGTACGGTGTGGCCCTCGGCCAGCCCCTTGTAGAGGTTCAGGCCGACCAGTTGGGCGATGTAGTCGGTACGCGGATGGCGGGCGATGTCGGAAGGGGTGCCCTCCTGGACGACCCGGCCGTGCTCGATGACGACCAACCGGTCGGCCAGCACCATGGCGTCCAGCGGATCGTGCGTGACCAGCACGGCGACTGCCTCGAAGTCGGCGAGGTGGCGGCGGAGTTGGGCGCGTACATCGAGGCGGGTGCGGGCGTCGAGCGCGGCCAGCGGTTCGTCGAGCAGCAGCAGGCGGGGGTGGGTGGCCAGAGCGCGGGCGAGGGCGACGCGCTGGGCCTGGCCGCCGGAGAGTCGGCGGGGTTTGGCGCCGGCGTGGTCGGCGAGGCCCATGCGGTCCAGCCACTCGGCGGCCTGCGCGCGTGCCTCGGCCTTGGACGCGCCCTGGCAGCGGGGGCCGAATGCGATGTTGTCGAGGGCGGAGAGGTGCGGGAAGAGCAGGTAGTCCTGGAAGACGACGCCGACCGGACGGGACTCGGGCGGCGTACGGTCCAGCGCGACGCCGTCGAGACGCAGATGACCGCCGATGAGTGGGGTGAGACCTGCGAGCGCGCGCAGGGCGGTGGTCTTGCCCGCGCCGTTGGGTCCGAGGAGGGCCACGACGTCGCCGGGCGCGGCCGTCAGCGCCACGTCGAGGTGGAAGGCGCCGTGGTTGACGACCAGATGGGCGTCCAGGCCCGCGGCGGATGCGTCCGTGGCGGGGAGGCTGCCCGTGGCGTCGTCGATGTCCGTCATGAGGGGTTCGTCCAGCGGTTGCGCGGTGGGGGAACAGGAAGGGAAGCGTCGGCGGTCCGGCGCCTCGGCGATCCCGGGCGGACTGCGAGCGGCTCACGGGCGGTTCGGGTCATGAGGCCGTCATCCAACGGTCCCGCAGTCCGGCCAGGACCGCGATCGACACGGCGAGCAGGACCAGGCTCAGCGCGATGGCGGCGGCCGGGTCGTTCTGGAGGGCGAGGTAGACGGCCAGCGGCATGGTCTGCGTACGGCCGGGAAAGTTGCCCGCGAAGGTGATCGTCGCGCCGAACTCGCCGAGCGCGCGGGCCCACGCCAGCACGGAACCCGCTGCGATGCCCGGTGCGATCAGCGGCAGGGTGACCCGGCGGAACGCGGTGAAGCGGGAGGCGCCCAGCGTGGTGGCGGCCTCCTCGTACCGGGGATCGGCCGCCCGTAGGGTGCCCTCCACGCTGATGACGAGAAACGGCATCGCCACGAATGCCTCCGCGACAACCACTCCCGCCGTCGTGAACGGCAGCGTGATCCCGAAGGCCGAGTCCAGCCACTGCCCCACGACACCGTTGCGCCCCAGCGCCAGCAGCAGTGCCACACCACCCACCACGGGCGGCAGGACGAGCGGCAGCGTCACCAGGGCCCGTACGAAACCCCGCCCCGGGAAGTCCGTGCGCGCCAGAAGCCAGGCCAGCGGCACGCCCAGCACCAGGCTCACCCCGGTCGCCGCGGTCGCGCACACCAGGGACAACTGGAGGGCTTGCCACACCTCCGTGCTGGTCAGCTGGTCCGGCAGGCTGCGCCAGGGAGCCCGTACGAGAAGGGCGATCAGTGGCAGCGACAGAAACGCCAGGCCGACGAGCGCGGGCAGCAGAAGAGGCAGAGGCACCCTGCCCCGGGCGTCCGCCCGCACGCGCCGGCGCCGCGGCCCGTCCCCGCGGGCCTTGCCACCCGCGAGGAGCTCGTCCGCGGCGCCGGACTTGTCCAGCGCGGTCACGGCTTGAGGAACCCGGCCGCCGTCAGGACCTTCTGGCCCTCGGCGGACTGCACCAGCGCGATGAACGCCTTCGCCGCGTCGGCGTTGGGCGCGCCCTTGAGCAGCGTGATCGGGTAGTCGTTGATGGCCTCGGTGGACTCGGGGAACTCCACGCCCTCCACCCTGTCACCCGCCGCCTTCACATCGGTCCTGTAGACCACGGCGGCGTCCGCCTCCTTCAGTTCCACCTTGGTCAGGGCGCTCTTGACGTCCTGCTCGTACGAGACCGGGGTGAGCTCGAGCCTGCTGGCCTCCAGCGCCTTCTGCGCGGCCGCCCCGCACGGCACCGTCCTGTCGCACAGCACGACCTTGAGGCCGGACTTGGTGAGGTCCTTGAGGGAGGAGACCTTGTCGGGGTTGCCCGGCAGGGTCGCGATCTCCAGCTGGTTGCGCACGAAGGTGGACGGCGTGCCGACCGCGTCCTTCGCGTCGGTGACGATCGCCATCGTCTTCGGGCTGGCGGCGGCGAAGACGTCGGCCGGGGCGCCACCGGTGATGCTGGCGGCGAGGGTGTCGCTCCCGCCGAAGTTGAAGGTTACCTTCGTACCCGGGTGGGTCTTCTCGAAACCCTTGCCCAGGGTCGTGAAGCTCTCCTTGAGCGAGGCGGCGGCGAAGACGGTCACCGTGCCGGAGAGCTTCTTCGACGAGCCCGTGGACGCCGAGGAGTCCGGCTCGGCCGAGGAGTTGTCGGACGAGGAGCAGGCGCTCAGTGCCAGCAGCGCAGCGGCGCCTGCCCCGGCCACCTGCAGCGTCCGGCGGGTCCGGCGTGCGGAACGGGTCATCACGGGGTCTACTCCCTCTGGTTTCTTCCGGAAGAGTCCGTCGGACTCTTCCACGGCCTCTCGACGACCCATGGGGTCGACTTGATCACGGCAACCGCCGGAGCATCAGGCTCCGGCGCCAGTTCCTCAGCCGGGTGTCGGCTGAGGACGGACACCACCCGGAACGGCCCGGGCTGGATCCCCACCCGCGCCGACACATCTCCGAGGATCACGTCGGTGACGATCCCGGCAAGGCGGTGGCGCGCCGAGGATCCGTTGTTCGTCCGCTCGGCGCGGTGCAACTCCCGGGCGCAGGAAGCCGGTTCCGGCCTGTGGATCATCCGTCGGCCCAGCTCGTCACGCTCGGCCTGCAAAGGTCCGCCCCGACCCGGCGCCGCAGTGTGCCGACGCTCGCATCGAGGCGGCTGCTTCCCCGACCCGGTAGGTGCATGTGCAGATCATACTGCCGCAGATACAAGGTGGAAGTCTCCTGTGGCATCGCATGAGCTGGACTGTCTGGAGATGATGGTGGGCATGTGCGTTTATACGGGACTGCTGCCCGGGTATCGACATCCGGGAGGTGGTAGCCCGTGAGTCGTTCCCTTCCGGCCGTCGATCCGGTGGCAGAGGTCGCCCTGTCCGGCGACCTCGCGCGGCCGGCCCGGCTGTCGGTGCCCGACCTGCTCGCCTGGCCCCAGCACCGGGTACAGGTGAGCTTTGAGTGCGCCACCAGCGGAATCCAGCACCATTGCTTCGCAGGACCGCTGCTGCACGATGTCCTGTCCGACGCCGGCCCCGCCTTCGACCCCGTCCGACGCAAGGACCGCCTGCGCTTCCTGATCGCCGTGACGGGCGCGGACGGCCATCACGCCGTCCTGTCCTGGGCGGAGATCGACCCCGACTTCGGCCGTGCGTCCGTCCTGCTTGCGGTCAGCGTCGACGACACCCCGCTTGTCGGGGCCGGCCCGCAGCTCGTGCTGCCGCGGGACCGCTGCGGCGCCCGGCACATCAGCGGCATCAGCGCGATACGCGTGGACGGCGGCTACACGGCGTGGACGTGACACCGGCGAGACGAACCCGGTGGGGTTTCGACAGCTCCGTGAGGGGCTGCTCACCCCCGGCTGACGCGCAGCCACCGCACCCACCGCATCCAGGGCCGGCCACACCCGGTCGCGGGTCGGCGAAAGCTCCGTGAAGCGCACGCCGGTGGCGACGCGGACCGCATGGCCCGGCCGTACGACCTGGAGGGCTCGAGCGGGTGTCGGTGCCGGCCTTTCATCCGCCGCAGCCGACATGGCGCCGCACGGTGACCCGCCACCGTCGACGCACTGCCGGGCGCGCTCCCACTCGGTGAACGCGTGGCCCCGGCCGCCGTAAGTACGTGTCCGCTCAGGTGCGGTCGATGTGCACGCTGGTCGACTTCACGCGGGCGGTGGCCTCCACGCCGACCTCCAGCCCCAGTTCCTCCACGGCCTCCCGGGTCAGCAGCGAGACCAGCCGGTGCGGCCCGGCCTGGATCTCCACCTGGGCCGCGACATCGCCGAGCTTGACGGCGGTGACGATGCCCGGAAAGGCGTTGCGGACAGAGGTGTACGAGGTGTCCTCCTCGCCGCCACCGGTCCTGGCGACCTCGATCGAGAAGGCGGCCAGATCCCTGCCGTCGATGAGCCGGCGTCCACCCTTGTCCCGATGCGTGGCCACCCGGCCTGCATCCGCCCACCGCCGCGCGGTATCCGGGCTCACGCCCAACAGACGGGCCGCCTGCCCGATTGTGTAGGATTGCATACGCGTCAAGATAGTTACATATTCCTTGCATATGCAAGCTCTTAGCCGTGATTGCGTTGGCATGCGCCGCACCGCTTGAGTGGGCTGCGGCGTCCGGTTCCGGCGGGAATGCGGTCGCGAAAGTCTAGTAGGGCTCTGCCGGGCGGCGCCGTACGCAGGGCTGCCTCGGGGAGGGTTGTCGGCAGGTGGGACAGGCGCCGGTCCCGGGCTCCGCACTCGGTGCGCGGCCGGGCGCAGTGCCGAGGGCCTTGACCGCCGGGTCACGACGCGACAGCACCCCGGCGGACCCGGCCCGTCGGCCCCACCTCCCCAGGGCCGGGTCGCAGTCCATTGCGTGAGGCAGGCCATGAAGTGCGTCACAGCGCTGTACGGGGACCGGGTCAGTCGTCGGGGCTCTGGCGCCCGCAACGCCCCACCCCTGTCGGCCGATCCGAGGGTTCCTCGCTGATGGGCCGGGCGCTACGTCGCCCCAGAGCAACTTAGGTCACCCTTCCCCCTTGCTGTGGTCGCCTGGTACATGTGGGATTCCATCAGCGCATCGGAAGTATGGCCATGAACAAGGAAGATCCCACCGATCTCATACCTTTCACGATCGATCTGACCTTGGACGAAGCCCGGCGCCGGGCCGAGGTCATGGCCGCACTCGGGCCCGACTGGGACCCGGTCGCCGTTCTCCAGGGCGAGGACGAGGCGTACGCACTGCTCTACTCGGGCCTGGACGCCGAGCAGCAGCGCACCTACGACCTGCTGGTGGCGGCCGGTGTCCTGCCAGGAAAGGAGCCGGGCCGTGAGGCTGCCCATTGACCCACAGGCGGACGTGGCCCGCCGTGCCTGGATGGCCTGCCCCGTCTGCGACGACGCCCGCCATTGCGGGACCTGCGCAGACCGCCGCAACTGCGCTGATCACTGGCGCTACTTGATATCCACCAAGGGACCGGTCGTTCACCTTCAGTGTCCGCAGTGCACGCACATGTGGTCAGTGAACACGAGGCCCGACGTCACCTGCCGCGACGACAGCACCCCCGGCTTCTGATAGACGGCGGGCCGGGCGAAGAGTCGCAGCTCATGCCACCGGCCGCCTGATCACAGCTCGGCGGGGCCTTTCCACCGGACGAAGACCTCGGTGCTCGGCCGGAGTTCGGAGAACCGGCTCGACGGGGAGCGCTCCCGGAGCAATCGACGTACTTCTGCCTCGAAAGCCCCACGATGCGTGCCGAAATGGTGCGGAGCCGAGGACGACATCGAGACAGTCGTGTCGGAGCTCAAACGGCGCGGCGTGGTGTTCGAAGAGGTCGCCGTACCGGGGTTGCGAACGAGGGACGGGGCGTCTGAGGAGTGCCCGTTCGCCGCCCGCTGCGGCGAACGGACGACCTGCGGCAGAGCCGGTCAGCGAGGGACCGGGCAGGGTGACCGGAGCGTCGCCGAGACGGTTGCGGATGGTCTCGCGATCTCTTCGATGCGGTCGACGGCCGGCCCGGACGCGTGTCAGGGGCTGTCTGCCGGGTCGCGGCCGGTGATGGCGCGGGCGTAAGCGCGCAGGGCGGCTATCACCTCGGCGTGGTGTCCGGCGAGCTCATCCCTCCGGCAACTGTCCTCGATCGCGACGAAACCGGCAGCGAGCATGCTGGGGGCGAAGTGGCCGTGGAGCTGCCCCAGAACCTGGATCGCGGTGCGGACAGCGATCTGGCGCTCCGTCAGCGCGAGGTCGAGCGCGGCTTCCTTCGTGTCGCGAAGGCGGCGGTGCCCGTACTCGAGCAGCAGCCGGGTCGGCGCGTCGTCGGGGCCGCCGGACCTCCGTTGTCGATGGGGCCTGGGAGCGGTGCGACCGGGGTACGTGGCCATGGAGACGGCAGTGGAGCTCGGCATCCGTCCATGCGAGAACGGCAGGCGGATTCGGGCAGGAAATTTTGGAACAAGGCAATCCCGCGAGCGCTCTGGAGCGTATCCCGTCTGGAAGCCTCTTCAGGAGGGAAGCCCATGGCGATCTTCAGTTATCTCATCCCCGCGAAATACCGTCACGACAAGAGGGACATGACGTCGAGGAACTTCGACGACCACGGATTCGACGACCACGGATTCGACGACCACGGAAGGGATCACGGTCACCATCGTCGTCACTCCCACCACGGTCACCACTGGTGACCGCATAGGACGGCTGAGCGGGCCGGGGCTCCTGGACCGTTCAGCCGACGATCTTGAGGAACGCGTCTATGAGGCGTGTCTCGCTTCATGTTCTGCGGCGGCTGCTGTCGGTGGCCGATGATCCCGACGCGGTCGTCGCCGCCGCGCCGCCGGTCGCCCCGCGTGACGCGTTCCGTCGCTTCTGGCCCTACACACGCGGTGGCCGGCGCTTCCTCATTCCGATACTCGTCTTCAGCGTGATCGGACCCGTCGTCGACGCGGCCGAGATCTGGCTCTTCAAGATCGTGGTGGACGACGTCCTCGTTCCGCGCGATCTGCGTCCCTTCCTCTGGATCGCCCTGGCATACACAGGACTCATCATCGGCTCCGGCGTTCTGGGGTTCGCCGACGACGTGACGTCCACCTGGGTCAGCGAGCGCTTCCTGCTGGCCCTGCGGTCGGATGTGTTCCGGCACGTCCAGGGCCTCTCGCTCGGGTTCTTCGAACGGCGGCGGCTGGGGGACGTGCTGTCGCGTATCACGGGCGATGTCGACGCGGTCGAGACGTTTCTGCTCTCGGGGGTGGCGGACGGCCTCTATTACGTGATCCGGTTGGGCGTCTTCCTGGGGCTGCTGTTCTACCTGAGGTGGGATCTGACCATCCTCGCGCTCGTCATCGTGCCGCTTTTCTGGTGTGCGGCCCGCCGCTTCTCCCGGCTGATCAAGGCCGCATCGCGGGAGCGGCGGCGGCGCAGCGGTTCGATCAGCGCGATCGCCGAGGAGTCGCTCGGCAACATCGCGCTGGTGCAGGCATACAACCGGCAGGAGACCGAGGAACACCGGTTCGCACGCGAGAGCGTGGGAAAGTTCCGCGCGGCGATGGCCTCGGCACGCATCCATGCTGTCTACAGCCCCATCGTCGAGGTCATCGAACTGATTGGCGCGCTGGCCGTCATGGGCCTGGGTACATGGAAGTTGGCCCAGGGGCAGCTCACGCTGGGCGGGCTGCTGGTCTTCCTCGCGCTGCTGAGCAGCCTCTACAGTCCGATCCGCGGTCTGTCCCACCTCACCAACACGTTTTACGCGGCGTCCGCCTCCGCCGAGCGGATCATCGAGTTGCTCGACCAGCGCCCCCAGGTCGTCGAAGCCGCCGACGCCCGGAGGATCGGGCGGGCCCGGGGCGACGTCGAATTCCGTGGCGTCTCCTTCCGCTATCCGGGTACGTCCCGGTGGGCGCTGTCCGATGTGTCGTTCCATGTGACGCCCGGCACGACGCTGGCGCTGGTCGGTGCGAGCGGTGCCGGAAAATCCACGGTCGGGAAGCTGCAACTGCGCTTCTACGATCCGGATCAGGGGTCAGTCCTTCTCGACGGCACCGACCTCAGGGACCTGCAGCTGTCCGAGCTGCGCGACAACGTCGCGGTGGTACTCCAGGAGACGCTCGTGTTCCACGGCACCGTACGGGAGAACATTGCCTACGGTCGCCCGGACGCGGCAGAGGCGGACATCGTCGCGGCGGCGCGCGCCGCCGACGCCCATGACTTCATCCAGCTGCTCCCCGAGGGCTACGACACCGTGGTGGGCCAGCGCGGCCGCACGCTGTCCGGCGGGCAGGCCCAGCGACTCGCGATCGCCCGCGCGATGATCAGGGACGCGCCCGTACTGATCCTGGACGAACCGACCACCGGCCTGGACACCCAGTCGGGCCGCCGGATCATGGAACCGCTGCGCCGGCTCATGGCCGGGCGGACCACCATCGTCATCTCCCACAATCTGATCACCACCCGCGACGCCACCTCCACCGTGGTGTTGGACGGCGGCCGGGTCGTCGAGCGCGGCACGCATGAGGACCTGCTCCTGCGCGACGGGGCCTACGCCCGGCTTCACCGGTTGAACGGTGTGACCGTCCCGGCCCTCTCCGTCTCCCCACCCGCTCGGAAGGTTCTCTCATGAGCCGCGTCATGTCCCGACCGGTTCCGCCCCTCGCGCCCGGAACGATCCCCGCGCCGGGGTACGAGGTCCTGGCGCACCTGGCCCGGACCGGCTGGCTCGACCTCTACGACGCCTGGAGCGAGGAGCGGGACTGCCGATGCGTCGTGAAGGTCCTGCGCCCCGACCACCGCCACGAGGAGCAGCTGCGCGACCGGCTGCTGCGAGAGGGCCGTTGGCTCCGGACATTCACCCATCCGCACCTGGTCCGCGCTTACGAGACCTTCGAGTCGCCCGAGCCGCTCGTGGTGCTGGAAACGCTGACAGGCGAAACGCTGGCCCACCTCATCGGACGGTTGCGCCGCCGGCCGGCCGCCGCGGACGTGGCCCTTCTCGGCGTGCACCTGTGTTCCGCGATGCACTACCTCCACGGTCACGGCCTGTTGCACCTGGACCTCAAGCCGGCCAACGTCGTCGTCGACTGCGGGCACGCCAAAGTGCTCGACCTGAGCGTCGCACGACCGCCCGGAAGCGTACCTCCGGGCATCGGCACCTTCTGCTACATGGCTCCCGAACAGGCGCGTGGCGGGCCGCTGTCGGCCGCGGCCGACGTCTGGGGCATCGGCGCAACGCTGTACGAAGTCGCCGTGGGCGACGTGCCGTTCGACATCGGCGTCGCCACGGACGGGACCGACGACAGCGACGACACGGGCGGCGAGGACGACTGGTATCCGCAGCTCGAGGAACCTGCTCAGCCCATCCGGTCCCGCCGACGCCTCCCGCGTGATCTCGCCACGGCCATCGACGGCTGCCTGCGGCCCGATCCGGCTGCCAGGCCCACGATTCCCGAACTCGCCGCCGCCCTAGACGCGACGCTGCCTCAGCAGCGACGCCACATCGCTCCGCCGGAGGACGACTGACACGGCACGCAGCCGCTTGCGATGATGTGGTCCGCCACATCAGCTCCGGTTCGCACAGGGGCCGTGCCGACCGCGACACCGCACGTCCATGGGACTGGAAATTAGCGCCATTCACCCCCTTTATTGCGCTATGGGCGATTGACTGGCTCAAGGAGTCCGGGTGGCTGCGCTCGTCCGGGTGCTGCACGAACGGCGATCGCGGACCGTGGTGACGATCCGGAGGATGACGCCCGGTGGGCGCCGGTACACCGATGAAAGGGGAGGCGCCCCTCGGGACGTGTCCGAGGGGCGCCATGGCGGACGGCCGGCCAAGGGACGGGGGAACTGTCAGGTCCAGAGCCGGTATGTCACCATTCTCGGCATCCCCGACGGCCTGCTGTCGGTGAAGACGAGATGGAGCTGGGTGTAGTGCCGCACGTGAGGATGCTTCTTCAGCGGCTCCGAGCGGTCGAGCCTGACGGTCACGGGATGGGAGTGGAACGTGCCGGCGGCGCAGAACGGCCGGCAGTCGTTCACTACATTGAGCCCGCGGCCCGTGGCGAAATTGGGTTTCCAGGCCGACCACCGGAGCGCGGTGAGGATGCTGTTGCCATCCCCGCAGGCGATCAAGAACTCGTTCGGGCGTACTTGAGGATGCGAGAAGCAGTCGACGATCACGACGTCGGCGGGTGACCGTGTCCTTGTGGAAGCGGATGCCGGTGCGATTGCTGTTGCGAGCGATGCCGCGGCACAGATCAATACCGCTGCCTTCAGCTTGTGTCTCTGCATGTCCGCTCCCAGCCGTCTCTCTCCGAGCCCATCTGGCCTTAGCCGTACGCCTGGTCCGCCCCGGGGTGCGAACTGCGAATCCGGGGCAGATGCCGGACGGTGCTGCTGGCCCCTTCCCAACGGTTGTTCCGATATCGACGCTACGGCCGCGTTCAGGGACGCACCACCCGCACAGGTAACAACTTCGCAAAATGGAAGAAATATGCACATCTTCTCGCACGCGCGCGGAGTCCGTGAAGGCGCCGGAGGTGGCGAATCGGGGATGTGTCCCCGTCTACGGCAACCGCGCAGGCGGAGCCTTCGTGCGGGGAGCTTCTCGGGGTCCCAGATCCGCAACCCGCCCGGCGCCGCTCTCCCTGAACCAGGCCAGAAAGGTGAGAACGAAGATGCCTTCCACCACCAGGGACAGGACGCCGTACGGCGGCTCCCAGCCGGCTTCGCGATAGTCCGGCAGCCCGACGGTGCGGGACAGCAGGAATCCGATGATCATGCCGATGCTGGTGATCGCCCCGATCAGCCATGCGCCGAACGGTTCCCTCTGAAGGGCGAGTGCTGCGGCGACGGCGAGCATGACCACGCTGCCGACCAGGAAAAGAATGCCGATGTAGGGCATCTCCGTCAGGTGGGAGGGGACCAGCGAGAGGTGGATCACCGCGTTGGCCAGGGCGCAGAATGCTGCGGTCCCACGCAGTGCGAAGTGCGTCGTGCGAGACGTCATCACGACTCCAGGGGTCCGAGGCGGCCGACGCCGCCGTGCTTCTGACAGGGGCTGCGGACCGGGGCCACGCCGGGGCGTTGCCGGTGCCCGCCGAGCCTTCCGGTCCTGGGACCGGTCGGCCACTGTCGTTCGTCGGAGCGTGCCTTTCTTACCTACGGTGCTGCCGGGCCAAGGGTTCATGATCGGCCCGGTCCGGGTGGGTCGGTGCCGCGTGCTCGCGCCAGGAGGCTTTGGCACCTGGACCGCGACCCGGGTTTCGACCCAGTTCTTCGGCAGCGCCGAGGGCCGCCGGGCGGAGGCAATCCCTGGGGGCTCGTGTTACGTAGGGAGTATGCGCAGGATTGGCATTCCCCTGGAGCGGGTGCCCGACGAAGCGCTGCTGGCCGGCCTCATGACCGGCGATCCCGAGATCGCCGTGGCCTTCGTTCGGCGGTTCCAGCGCCGGGTTTTCGGCGTGGCCGTCGCCGTGGTCGGAGACGTCCAGCTCGCCGAGGACATCGCTCAGCAGACCTTCGAGCGCGCCTGCCGACACGCTCAGGTCTACGACCCGCGCCGGGGATCGGTGCCCACCTGGCTGGCGGCCATCGCGCACAACCTTGCGATCGACGCCGTACGCGCCCGCAAGGCCACTCCAGTCGACCCCGCGGATCTGGAGAACATGATGGAGACCGTCACCAGCACGCCGGAGCGGGAGGCGCTCTCCGCCGAAACCGCAATGGAACTGCATCGAGCGGTTGCCGCGCTGCCGCGCGATCAGGCACGTGCGCTGGTGATGGCCGGCATTTACGGGATGACGGCTCAGCAGGTCGCCGATTTCGAGAAGATCCCGCTCGGTACCGCCAAGACCCGGATCAGGGCAGCCATGGGCAAGCTCCGCGCATCCCTCGCAACCAAGCAGGCGGACCACGATGACTGAGACCCGTGGATTCACCTGTGAGCAGCTCCGGGAGATCGGTGCGGAGCTGGCGCTCGGCGTTCTGCCCGCCAAGGAGCGGGCCGGGGCGATGGATCACCTGGAGCACTGTCCCGCCTGCCGCGAATACGTCCACGAGCTGGTGGCCACGGCGGACGCGCTGCTGGATCTTGTCCCAGGAAGCGAACCGCCGGTCGGCTTCGAGGACAGGGTGATGGACCGGCTGGGACTGTCTTCCGGGCGACGGCCGCTCCGGCGCGTACGGTGGCGGCGCTTCGCCCTCGCTGCGGCGGCAGCCGCCGCGGGCCTTGGCCTTGTCGGTGGCGGGGGTTGGGTGCTCGGCGCATCCATCGGTCGTCCGGCCCCGGTCGCGCCGATCGTCTCTCCGGTGCAGTCGCACCTGCTCACCGCCCCACTCACCCACAGGGGCGAGTCGCGCGGGCAGGTTTTCCTCTACACCGGAGCCTCGCCCTGGCTGTACATGACGGTGGACGCCGACGGGCACTCCGGCACCGTCCGGTGCCAGCTTCAGCGGGCCGACGGCTCCACCGTCCAGGTCGGTTCCTTCGCCCTCAGCAAGGACGGTTACGGCGCCTGGGGCGCGCCCTACCCCGCCGCCACGGCGCCGGTCACCGGCGTCCGCCTGCTCGCCGCTGACGGCTCCGTGGTCGCCGCCGCCACCTTCGGACAGTCCTACCACTGAGCAGGGGTCGGACTGCCACGGACCGCGAGCAAACCCTCGGTAGCTGTCAACCTGCCTGTCCCGGCCGCGCCGCCGTCTCGATCTGGCGGAGCGGACGCGCACCCCGGAGAAATACCCTCGGGATGTCTCCTTCCGAGGTTCGGCGAGACGCCTCCATGTGCGGACTGGCCGGAGGTCTAAGCGGTCGCGTACACGCGGCTCGCGAACTCGGCGATCTGTTCGTCGCGCAGGTTCTTCGCGAGATTGGCCTCCGTGATCATGCCGACCAGGCGGTGGCCGCCTTGGACGTCGATCACCGGCAGCCGCTTGATCTGATGTTCCTCCATGGTCGTCAGGACCTCGGAGGCATCCGCTGCGGCATCGATCCAGTGGACCTTGGCGCTGAGGGACCCGGCCTGCACGGTCGCTGGGTCGACGCCCTCGGCGCAGCACGTGATGACGATGTCACGGTCAGTGATCAAGCCGGTGAGCCTGTTGTTGTCGCCGCAGATGGGCAGGCAACCGACGTTGAGATCGCGCATCATTTTCGCCACATCGAAAAGTGACTGGTGCGCACCGACGCACTGCACGCCACTGGACATGATGTCTCGCGCTAGCAGCTTGGCGGTCATGATTTCCTCCGTCCTCGACAGTGTTGCCCCTCCGTCATCGATCACAACACGAATGGCTCAGCGTCGCTCCCCGGATGTGGTGGCGAAGTAGCGGATCCCGAATCGGCCGCGACCGGGCGCGGATCCAGACGCTCGTGCAACCCCTCATGTGCCGTCGCCCGTGAGTGTCGGCCCGGTGGCTGTGCGGCGCGGTCGATATCCGGACCGCCGGCTGCTATGGCTCCACGTGGCCGAATCCCACCTCGAAGCGCTCGACCGAGACAACCCGTTGGCCTTCCCTGTGGGCGACTTCCTCGCGGAGCCGGGTGGCCCGGTCCTCGCTGGCCTGCATGGCCTGCTCGTCATCCCACAGGGTCAGGGACGTGGCCTTCCCGGAGGCCCGGTCGACGAGGTAGTACACGCCCCGGAAGCCGGAAACTTCCCGGATCTGCTCGAGAATCGCTTCCCAGTTCGCGGTCAGGTCTCCCTCCGCAGGAATGGGTGAACCCTGATAGGTGCTCAGCCTTGCGAACATGGCTGCCACCCCTTTCCTGGCCGGCTGCCGGTCGGGGGGACAAGCAGCCTCAGATCCAGCGTGCTCCGGCCCACCGCACGCCGCATGCCGGAGCACGCTGCCATGTGTCCACCGGCCCGTCGAGGGGTGGTTCGTGCGGTACGAGATGTATGCCCGACTCCGAACCGGTAGTGACGGCATGCCTGACGCCCCTCGAAAGGGGCGTGCTCCCCGGGCCCGGGACCGCCTCTCGTTGCGCTCGTACCCCTTTGCCTGGGCTTCCGACCCACCCGCACGGGAACTGTACGCGCCAACTCCTCTCCTGCCTCCAAAAGGTTGCGTAGCAAGCATCCTGAGGGTGCGTCAGGTGATGGTAATGGTGCGATTCACGCCGGCGGGAACGCCGGACGGGGCGGCGTCGCGCCCGGCTGCGCCGCAGGAAAGGTGGGATCCGGTCGAGGTGGACGCGGAGACGGCGGCGGGCGGCCGGCGCGTTCGGCATCGACGAGGGCGGGGCTCCGGTCACCCTCGGTGCGTGCGCGCTGACGATTGGGTCGGCCGGGAGGGTGGCTGTGGCGTCGACAGCGGTGCGGTTCGACGCCCGCCTGTCGATGGATGGGCGTGACCTGCGCCTCCCGGTCCGGTCTCACTATGTAGTCCAACTTGACATTAGTTCGCCTTATGGAAGATAAAGAAGGTCCTTTGGGCTGAACTTCACACAGTGTGACATTCGACGTGTGGCAGCCAGCGATCGTCTACGTGAATGAGTAAAGCCGTGTCCCACGCCGCCGTCCCGGATCAGCCGACCGACCCCGCCGCGGACTGGGAGGCATGGCGCGCCGAGCGGCGCCGCTCGGTCACTTCGCCCGCGGGGAACCTCGCTCTCGTCGAGACCCGCTGGGCCCCTGCCGGTGAGCGCCCCGACCTCGATGCGGCCCGTGCCGGACAGCCGGAGACAGTGACCGTCACCACAGTCGAACGCACCGACTTCGTCACCGGCGACCCCGAGCACGGCCTGCGCTTCTGGGACGCGCAGTCGCCCGCGATCCAGAACTTCGAGCGCACCGACGTCTTCCCGTACGACCCGGCCTGGGTGCTGGAGGCCTCGTACACCCCGGTGCCCGGTGCCCGGCGGGTGGGGTTCGAGCACATCCGGGACAACGGTGGTACCCGTGACCTCGCCGTGCCGGGAGACATCGTGCTCACCCTGGACGGCCGGGACTACACGCTGAGCGCCTTCGACGACGACGGCACCCTGCTGCTCGTCTTCGGCGACCCCACCAACGGCGACACCACGTACGGCGCCGGGCGCTTCCTCTTCGTCACCCACATCGGCGAGGGCCGCGTCCTTCTCGACTTCAATCGCGCCTTCGTGCCGCCCTGCGGATTCTCCGACCAGTACAACTGTCCGATGCCGCCGCGGCAGAACCGTTTCCACCTGCCCGTCGAGGCCGGCGAGAAGCGCCCCGTCTTCCGCGACGGCTTCCCCGCGCAGCACTGACCAACCCCCGTACTCCCGCATCGCAGCACGAAAGCGCGTACTCCTCATGAGCATCAAGAAGACCTCCCTGTACGGCGGCGCCACCGCGGCTGCCCTCGCCCTGACCCTCACCGCCTGCGGCGGGGGCTCCAACGGCGGCGGCGGCGCTGCCGGAGGGGCGTACGACAAGAACGCCACGGTCAACATCGGTTCGCTCTACGAGCCGCAGAATCTCGACAACACCGCGGGCGGCGGTCAGGGCGTCACCGAGGCGCTCAACGGCAATGTGTACGAAGGGTTGTTCAAGCTCACCGACGACGGCAAGGTCGAGAACCTGCTCGCCCAGGA
The DNA here is from genome assembly GCF_042801455.1 of Streptomyces sp. NPDC057565. Lineage (NCBI taxonomy): Bacteria > Bacillati > Actinomycetota > Actinomycetes > Kitasatosporales > Streptomycetaceae > Streptomyces > Streptomyces sp. NPDC057565. Next base: position 107,900 of record NZ_JBHVFU010000012.1, read on the forward strand.
CTACAAGGTCAGTGGCGACGGACTCACGTACACCTTCACCTTGCGCGACGGCGTGAAGTTCCACAGCGGCAAGGAGCTCACCAGCCAGGACGTCAAGTACAGCCTGGAGAAGGTGATCGCCAAGGACTCGCAGTCCGCGCGCAAGAGCAATCTCGAGGTCATCAAGTCCTTCGAGACACCGGACGCACGCACGGTGAAGGTCCAGCTGTCGAAGAAGTCGATCTCCTTCGTCTACAACCTCTCCTACGTGTGGATCATCAACTCCGACGCGAAGAGCCTCAAGACGAGCGAGGACGGCACCGGCCCGTACAAGCTGAACAAGTGGACCCGCGGCTCCGCTCTCAGCCTCGACCGGTTCGCCGGCTACTGGGGTGACGCGGCCAGGAACAAGCAGGTCGTCTTCCACTACTACAAGGAAGCGACCGCTCTCAACAACGCGCTCCTGACCAACGCCGTGGACGTCGTCACGAGCGAGCAGTCGCCCGACGCCCTCGACCAGTTCAAGAGCAACCAGAACTACAAGGTCAACGACGGCAACTCGACGACCAAGCTGCTGCTCGCCTTCAACGACAAGGCCAAGCCGTTCACGGACGTCAAGGTTCGCCAGGCCGTCTCCGCGGCCATCGACGACAAGAAGCTGCTGGAGTCGGTCTGGGGCGGCTACGGCAAGCTCATCGGCTCGATGGTGCCGCCCACCGACCCCTGGTACGAGGACCTCACCAAGGTCAATGGCTACGACACCGCACGCGCCAAGAAGCTGCTCGCCGAGGCCGGATACAAGAACGGCTTCACCTTCACCCTCGACACCCCGAACTACGACCCGCACCCGACGGCGGCGACCTTCATCAAGTCGCAGCTCGCCAAGGTCGGCATCACCGTCAAGATCAACACGATCACGCCGGACGAGTGGTACACGAAGGTCTACAAGAACCGCGACTTCACGGCCACGCTCCAGGAACACGTCAACGACCGCGACCTGGTCTGGTACGGCAACCCCGACTTCTACTGGGGCTACGACAACAAGCAGGTCACGAAGTGGGTCGAAGAGGCCGAGCAGGCGTCCGGCACGGCTGAGCAGACCGAACTGCTGAAGAAGGTCAACCGCCGGACCGCCGAGGACGCGGCCAGCGACTGGCTGTACCTGTACCCGCAGATCGTCGTGGCGAACAGCAAGCTGTCGGGCTACCCGGTCAACGGCCTCAACTCGCAGTTCTTCGCCTACGACATCGAGAAGGGCTGATGGCGCGGTATCTCCTGCGCCGCCTCGCCTTCCTGCTGGTGTCGCTGGCGCTCGCGAGCGTGGTCCTGTTCGTGCTGCTGCGGTTGCTGCCGGGTGACCCCGCCAACGCGCTCACCTCGGTGGGCGCCGGCCCCGAGCAGATAGCGGCGGCGCGGCACTCCATCGGCTCCGACAAGCCGCTGCCCGAACAGTTCGTCCACTGGATCGGGCAGTTGGCGAGCGGTGACCTCGGTACGTCGTTCGTCAGCTCGCTGCCGGTCGCGCCCGAGGTCGGCTCGCGGCTGAACGTCACCATTCCGCTCACGCTCACCGCGTTCGCCCTGGCGGTCCTCATCGCCGTCCCGGTCGGCTTCGTCGCCGCGCACCGGCGCGGGACCTGGTACGGCGCGCTGCTCAGCGGAGTCTCCCAGCTGGGCATCGCCGTACCCGTGTTCTGGCTCGGGATGATCCTCATCGCCGTCTTCGCGCTGAACGCCGGCTGGCTCCCCGCAGGCGGCTTCCCGCCGGACGGCTGGTCGCAGCCGGTCGAAGCGGTCCGCTCGCTCGCCCTGCCCGTCATCACCATCGCGCTCGTGATGAGCGCCTCGCTGATCCGCTACGTCAGATCGGCCACGCTCGACGTACTGGACAGCGACTATCTGCGCACCGCGCGCGCCCTGGGCTCGTCGTTCGGGCGGGCCATGTGGCGGCACGGGCTGCGCAACGCCTCGGTACCGGTGATCTCGATCCTCGGCATCGAGCTGGCGTCCACGCTTCTGGGCGCGGTGGTCGTGGAGTCGGTGTACGCGCTTCCCGGCCTCGGCTCCCTGCTCGCGACCGGCATCGCACAGCACGACTATCCGGTGATCCAGGGCGTGCTGTTCGTCTCGACGCTCGCGGTGCTGATCATCGGCTTCGCGGCCGACTTCGCGCAGCGGATCATCGATCCGCGGCTGCGGGGCAGGCTCTCGGGAGGTACCCGATGAAGCAGTCGACGAAGCGTTCGTACACCTTGAGCGTCGGATGTGTACTGGCCGGCCTGATCGCTCTGCTGGCGCTGGTCTCGGCCCTCTGGGTCCCGTACGCCCCCGACGACACGTCCGGCGGACGGCTCACGGGCCCCGGCGCGGGACATCTGCTGGGCACCGACAAGCTCGGCCGTGATCTGTTCACGCAGCTGATGACCGGCTCCCGCGTCGCCTTCGAGGCGGGCCTGGGCTCGGTCCTCATCGCGGCCGCGGTCGGCGTCACGCTGGGGGTGCTGGCCGCGTTCGCCCAGGGCTGGCTGGACGACACGCTCTCCGCGTTCCTCGACATCCTGATCGCCTTCCCGACGCTGCTGCTGGCGATGCTCATCGTCGCCGCCCACTCGGCCACACTGGGGTCGGCCGTGCTGGCGATCGGCCTCGCACAGAGCGCGGTCGTGGGACGGCTCGTGCGGATCCTGGTCAAGCGGGTCCTGGCGCAGGACTACATCACGGCCGCGCGCACGTCCGGCACCTCGTGGCCGCGAATCGTGGCCGGTCATGTGCTGCCCAACATCTGGCCGACGCTCGTGGTGAACCTGGCCCTCCAGTTCGGACTCGCGGTGCTGGCCGAGGCCGGCCTGTCCTACCTGGGTCTGGGGGCGCCGCCGCCCAACGCCTCGTGGGGCCGCATGCTCCAGGAGGCGCAGGCCACCTTCACCACCGCCCCGGCAGGCGCGCTCGCCCCCGGCATCCTGCTCGTCCTGCTCGTCATCGGCGTGAACCTCATCGCCGACGGACTGCGCGACACCCTCGACCCGGCGGCCCGACGGAGGCGCGCATGAACATCCTCGACGTGCGCGACCTCGGGATCCGTACGGCAGACGGGCGCACGCTCGTCGACGGCCTCTCGCTGACCATTGCTCCCGGCGAACGACTCGGCCTCATCGGAGAGTCGGGCTCCGGGAAGTCGCTGACCACCCTCGCCGTGCTCGGCCTGCTGCCCGACGGCATGACGGCCAGCGGCGGCGTGGAACTCGCCGGCACCCAGATCGTGGGCGCGAGCGAGAAGCAGCTCACGGGCGTACGCGGCCGGGACGCCGCCATCGTCTTCCAGGAGCCGCTCACCGCACTCGATCCGCTGATGCGTGTCGGCAGGCAGATCGCCGAACCGCTGGGCAGAAGGCGAGGGCTGAGGGGCGCCGAGCTGAAGCGGGCTGTCGTGGACGCGCTGGAGCAGGTGCGGCTGCCCGAGCCCGACCGGATCGCGCGCGCCTTCCCGCACGAAATCTCCGGTGGGCAGCGGCAGCGCGTAGCGCTCGCCATGGCACTGGCATGCGACCCGAAGCTGCTCATCGCGGACGAGCCGACCACCGCGCTCGACGTCACCGTGCAGTCCGACATGCTCGACCTGCTCGATACCCTCGTACGGGAACGGGACATGGCCGTCCTCTTCGTCAGCCACGACCTCGCGGTCGTCTCGAAGGTCACCGATCGCGTCGTGGTGATGAAGGACGGCCGTGCCGTGGAGGAGGGCGACGTCCGCACGATCGTGCGGGAGCCGCGTGAGGAGTACACCAAGGCGCTGGTGGCGAGCGCGCGGCAGCTGGAATCGGCTCTTGACCTGAGGAACGCGTGATGACGCCCGTACTGGAGCTGGACGGAGTCTCCTTCGCCTACCGCGGACACACCGCGCCCGTCGTCGAGGACATCTCCTTCACCGTCGAGACCGGGCACAGCCTCGCCCTCGTCGGCGAATCGGGAGCGGGCAAGACGACTCTGCTGCGGCTGTTGCTCGGGCTCGCCCGGGCAACCTCCGGCACCGTCCGGTTCGACGGCGACGAGCTGAAACCGCGCGACCGCGAGCAGATGCGGCGTTTCCGGCGCAGCGTGCAGTGTGTCTTCCAGGATCCGTACTCGTCGCTGGACCCGCGTCGCCGCGTCGGCAGCATCGTGTCCGAACCACTGCGTTCCCTCGGTATCGACAGCCGGAGCACGGCCGCGCCCAAGGTGGCCGAAGCCCTGGAACGGGTCGGACTCCCGGCCGACGCCGCCGAGCGCTATCCGCACGAGTTCTCCGGCGGCCAGCGCCAGCGCATCGCGATTGCCCGCGCGACCGTGTGCGACCCGCGGGTGCTGCTCGCCGACGAACCCGTCAGCGCACTCGACGTCACGACCCGCGTCAAAGTCGTCGACCTGCTGAACGAGTTGAAGCAGGAGCAGGGTCTGACCCTCGTCATGGTCTCCCACGACCTGTCGGTAGTGGCCTCGCTGTGTGAACGCACCGCCGTCCTGGAGAGCGGCCACATCGTCGAGCAGGGCGAAACCGGACAGGTGCTGGGCGCTCCCGCGCACCCGTACACACGTCGCCTGGTCGACAGTGTGCCGCGCCTGCCCGTGTGACCGGTGGGCCCGATCACGGGGCTCCGGTACCGCCTCGGCCGACCGGTAGCGGCCGGCGTGATCTCCGCCGGCACCGCAGCCGCCCCGAGCACCGCTGATGGTGCTGTGCCGGATGCCTCAGCGCCTCACGGTCCTCAGCTCGCCCCGGCCCACGCGTAGCGGTGTTCCGGTCGGCCGGTGTCGCCGTACTTGAGACTGAGGATGATGCGGCCCGCGCTCTCCAGATACTTGAGGTATCGCTGGGCCGTGGAGCGGCTCAATCCGGCGCGGACAGCGACCTCGTGTGCCGACAGCGGTTCGTCGGCTGCCGACAGGACGTGGCGGATGACGTCGGCGGTGGGCGCGGAGTGCCCCTTGGGCAGGCCCGCCGCGGCAACGGCCTGCGGAGTGCGAAGTGCCCCGAAGATCTGGTCGACCTGCTCCTGCCCGGCCTCGCCCCGGCCGCTGCCCACACCTTCCAGAGTGCGGCGCAGGGCGGCGTAGCTCTCCAGCTTGGACCGCAGACCGCCGAAGTTGAAGGGCTTGACCAGGTACTGCAGGGCGCCGTAGCGCATGGCGGTCTGCACAGTCGTGACATCCCGAGCGGCCGTCACCATGATCACGTCTGCCGTGTGACCGCGCTGGCGAAGCCGCCGTACGAGCGTCAGTCCCGTCTCGTCCGGAAGATAGTGATCGAGCAGTATGAGGTCGACATGTTCGCGCTCCAGCACGGACAGTGCCTGCGCGGCGGTGTGCGCGCGAGAGACGACGCGGAAGCCGGGCACCTTGGCCACGTACGCCGCGTTGATCTCGGCCACACGGAAGTCGTCGTCCACCACGAGGACGTCGATCATTGAAACTCTCCCACTTCGGTCAGCTGCCGGACGGCGAGTGTCTCGGGCAGGACGACGGTGAAGACCGCCCCACCGCCGGCCCTGGCACTGACGCGGGCCACGCCGCCGTAACGCTCCGCGAGCCGGCGTACCAGTGCCAGGCCGAGCCCACGACCCCGATGTGAGGGGGACTCCTTGGTGGACCAGCCCTCGGTGAAAATCTGTTCGCGCAGATCGGGCGCCACACCAGGACCGTTGTCGCTGACCCGCAGGACCGCTGTGGTGCCCTCCGCGAAGAGTTCCACTTCGATGAGTGAAGCGACGTCCAGTGCGTTGTCGATCAGGTTGCCCAGGACGGTCACCAGATCGCGCGGGTCCACCACCACGTCGGGGAGCAGGGTGTTGGGGGAGATGCGCAACGACGCGCCCCGCTCTGCGGCGATGGCCGACTTGCCCACCAGCAGCGAAGACAGCAGAGGGTCATTGACGCGTTCCGCGACCTGCTCCGCCGATGCCCGGTGGCCATGGGCCACCTCCGCGACGAACTCCATCGCCGCGTCGTGCCTCCCGAGTTCCAGCAGCCCGAGCAGGGTGTGGAGCCGGTTGGCATGCTCGTGGTCCTGGGCGCGGAGCGCGTCGAGAAGGCCGTGCGTGGAGTCCAGTTCGCGGCCGAGTAGCTCCAATTCGGTGCGATCGCGCAGGGTGACCACCGCGCCGCCGTCACCGGTCGGCATACGGTTGGCGATCAGCACGCGTCCCCTGCAGACGGTGAGCAGGTCCGCGCCGTCGACGTGCCCGGCCAGCACCTCTGCCGTACGGCCCGGGGGCAGCACCTCACCCAGCACGCGTCCGACGGCGTTCTGGGTCAGCTCGAGCAGGCGCTGCGCCTCGTCGTTCAGCAGGCGGATCCGCCCCCGGGCATCGACGGCGAGAACTGCTTCGCGGATGCTGTGCAGCATGGCCTCGCGCTCGTCCAGCAGCGCCGAGATGTCGGCGAAGGCCAGTCCATGCGTGCTGCGCTGCAGGCGTCGCGAGACGGCCAGGGCAGCCAGCACACCCGCGGCGAGCGCAGCCCCCGCGTAGAGCAGAAGTCCGGGAATGGTTCCGAGCAGCCGCTCGTGGACGCTGTCGTAGGCAATGCCCACCGAGACGGCACCGACGACGGTCCCGCTCCTGTCGCGGAGGGGGACCTTCGCGCGCGCGGAGCGGCCCAGGGTTCCGTCGTCGATCTGCATGATTTCCCGGCCGGCCAGGGCCGTGCTGGGATCGGTGGAGACGTGCTTGCCGATCTGTCGGGTGTCGGTGTGCGACCAGCGGACCCCGCGGGTGTCCATGACCACGATGTAGAGCGCACCGGTGGCCCGCCGGATCCGCTCCGCCTCGGCCTGCACCGGACCGCTGGGGCTGGGCTCGGTGCTCGTCAGCTGGAGCACCAGCCCGGGTTCGGCGGCAGTGGTCTGGGCGATGGACAGGGCCTGACGCATCGCCTGGTCGTCAAGCTGGTGGCTGAGCGGGGCAAGGAAGAGTCCGGTGACGAGCATGACCACCCCGGTCGTGATGGCCACCTGAGTGAGCAGGACCTGCGCGAAGACACGGCGGGGCCAGTGAATTCGCATGCGTTCGCCCTCTGCCTTCCGCCAGCCTGGAACCCGAAGATCCGTTTTGCCTTGTGTGAACGCAACGTAAACGTCGCCGCCGCCTCTGACTAGCCCTCGTTGCGCTTTCGTTCTGCGAGCGTGAGCAGAACGAGCAGAACCGCAGGTTATGGGCAGAAGCGGGAGTTGTGAGCGCAAGGGTGCCGCCGCGCTCAGGACACACCTAGCGTCCCGCCTCATGAACAGCGAAACGAGCCCCGCCATCGAGCTGCGGGGCGCGAGCAAAGCGTTCCGGACTCCGTCGGGGGCGCTCCACACCGCCGTACGAGATCTGGACCTCACGATCGGGCGCGGTGAGTTCGTCGCCGTGGTGGGACCGACTGGATGCGGCAAGTCGACCACGCTGACCCTGGTCAGCGGCCTGGAGGAGCCCACCGAGGGCGAGGTGTTGGTGGCCGGTGAGCCGGTGCGCGGCATCGGCGACAAGGTCGGCTTCGTCTTCCAGCAGGATGCGGTCTTCCCCTGGCGCACCGTGCTCTCCAACGTGATGGCAGGTCCCCGCTTCCGGGGTGTGCCGAAGCCCGAGGCGAAGGAACGCGCCCGGGAGTGGCTCGCCCGGGTCGGCCTGTCCTCCTTCGAGGACCGCTATCCCCACCAGCTGTCCGGCGGTCAGCGCAAGCGTGTCGCGCTGGCGGCCACGTTCGTCAATGATCCCGAGATCCTGCTCATGGACGAGCCCTTCTCCGCACTTGATGTGCAGACCCGGGCCCTGATGTCGGACGAACTGCTGGAGTTGTGGGCCGGAACCGGCGCCTCCGTCGTCTTCGTCACCCATGACCTGGAGGAGTCCATAGCGCTGGCCGACAAAGTCGTGGTCATGACTGCGGGACCGGCCACCGTCAAGGAGGTCTTCGAGATAGACCTGCCCCGCCCGCGCAAGGTCGAACAGGTGCGTCTGGAGCCCCGGTTCCTCGAGATCTACCGGGAGATCTGGTCCTCGCTCGGCGAAGAGGTTCGCATCACCCGCGAGAGGGGTGCTCTCCATGTCGCCTGAAACCATCACCGCGAGCGCCGCCGTGACCAAGACCGAGCGGACCCAGGCCAGAGCGAGGGCCAGCCGCAACCGCAGGTTCCTGGTGCTCGGCAGCCGGATCGCACTGCTCTTCGCGGTCATCGGGCTGTGGGAGTGGCTGGCCCGGACCGCGGTCATCGACCCGTTCAACTTCTCCATGCCGTCGAAGATCTGGGACCAGATCCGCACCTGGGTCGTCGACGGCACCGCCCAGGGCTCCCTGTGGGAGCAGATCTGGTACACGCTCTACGAAGCGCTGCTCGGCTGGGTCATCGGTGTGATCGCCGGTGTGCTGCTCGGTATCGCGCTGGGCCGGATCCGCTTCGCCGCAGATGTCCTGGGCCCGTACATCAAGGTGCTCAACGCCCTGCCGCGCATCGTGCTCGCCCCGATCTTTCTGATCTGGTTCGGCCTCGGCCCCGCCTCGAAGGTGGCCTCCGCGGTCGTCCTCGTGTTCTTCCCCGTCTTCTTCAACGCCTTCCAGGGCGCCAGGGAGGTCGACCGCAACCTCGTCGCCAACTCCCGCATCCTGGGGGCCAGCAACCGCCAGGTCACCTTCCAGGTGGTCATCCCCTCGGCCACGTCGTGGATCTTCACCAGCCTGCACGTGAGCTTCGGCTTCGCGCTCATCGGCGCCATCGTCGGCGAGTACATCGGCGCCACCAAGGGCCTCGGGCTGCTGGTCGCCGCTTCCCAGGGCACCTTCAACGCGGCCGGCGTCTATGCCGCCATGGTCATCCTCGCGATCGTCGCGCTGCTGGCCGAGGGGCTGTTGACCTTCCTCGAGAAGCGGCTCTTCCGCTGGAAGCCTGCCGACGCCGATTCCGCACGCTGACGCCGCACGCCATCCGAACATCCCATTGCTTCTTCACAAGGACGTGAACCAGTTGCGTACATTCACCCGGATCTCGGCCGCCGCCGTCGCAGGCGCACTCGCCCTGACCACGCTGACCGCATGTGGCGACAACTCCACCTCCACCTCCACCTCCGCCTCCGGCGACAAGAACGTCAAGGTCAAGATCATGGTCGGGGGCCTCGACAAGGTCATCTACCTGCCCGCGATGCTCACCGAGCGCCTGGGCTACTTCAAGGACGAAGGGGTGTCGGTCCAGCTTCTGACCGAGCCCGCGGGCGTCCAGGCCGAGACGGCCCTGGTCTCCGGTGATGTGCAGGGCACCGTCGGCTTCTACGACCACACCCTCGACCTTCAGGTGAAGGGCAAGCAGGTCGAGTCGGTCGTCCAGTTCTCACAGGCTCCCGGCGAAGTCGAGATCGTCTCCAACCAGGCAGCGGGCGACATCAAGTCGGCGAAGGACTTCAAGGGCAAGAAGCTCGGAGTGACGGGCATCGGCTCCTCGACCGACTTCCTGACGAAGTACCTCGCCGTCAACAGCGGTGTCCAGACCGATCAGTTCTCACCCGTCGCGGTGGGAGCGGGGCAGACCTTCATCTCCGCCCTCCAGCAAGGCTCCATCCAGGGCGGTATGACCACCGACCCGACTGTCGCCACCATCCTGGACAAGAAGCTCGGCAAGATTCTCATCGACATGCGCACCCCGGAAGGCTCCAAGCAGGCGCTCGGCGGGCTCTACCCCTCCTCCAGCCTCTACATGCAGACCGAATGGGTCAACAGCCACAAGGAAACCGTCCAGAAGCTGGCCAACGCCTTCGTCAAGACGCTGAAGTGGATGTCGACGCACAGCGCCGACGAAATCGCGGCCAAGATGCCCGCCGACTACGCGCAGGGCGGCGGCACGGCTCTCTACGCGCAGGCCATCAAGAGCACGCTGCCCATGTTCACCACGGACGGCGTCATGCCCGCGGACGGACCCGCCACCGTCGAGCGCGTTCTGAAGTCCTTCAACCCGAACCTGAAGAACGCCAAGGTCGACCTCGACAAGACGTACACCACCGAGTTCGTCAAGAACGCGGGCTGACCGCACGCGTCGATCGCGCCTGCGCACCGGCGTGCCGGCTCGCCGGAAAGTCTCGGTGCGCAGGCGCCTCCGGCTCACGCGACGGCCCGAATGACGTACCCACTGGTTGGCGGAGCTCCCGAACTCGAACGACTCGCCTCGGCGAAGACGTCGTTCGCCCGGGGCTCCGCTTTCCTGCGAACGGCGGAAGGCGCGGAAGGCGGCCGTGCGACACCGGCGGGCGTCCGGGCAGAGGCGGCATACGTGATCCGGCACCGAGAGGCAGGACCTCACCGTGAGGCGCCGACGCCGCCTTCTGGCTATGGTCGACGAGGGGTCGAGTAGCTGATCGACGGAGGCTCCCATGATCATGAAAGTTGAACCACGCGATGTGGCCCCGCGCCTTGCCACCGGCGCGTTCATCCTGAACTCAGGGTTGAGCAAACTGAAAGCGGACGAGGGGACGGCCGCGGGAGTGCACGGCATGGCCTGTGTGGCCTATCCATTCCTGAAGAAGCTGGACGCACAGCGCTTTACCCGGCTGCTCGCCTGGTCGGAGATCGCGGTCGGCGGAGTACTGCTCGCTCCCTTCGTTCCGACCCCACTGGCCGGGCTCGCCCTGACCGGGTTCTCCGGCGGGCTGGTCGGCCTGTACCTCCGTGTCCCCGGACTGCGGGAGCCCGGCGGCCTGCGACCCACGCAGAACGGCGTCCCGATGGCCAAGGACTCCTGGATGCTGGGGATCGGGATCGGCTTCCTGGGCGCGAATTCACGCTGGGGAGGCGGGTGTGCGACCCGGCGCCGGCGGCGCCGGTGCGGACGGCACTGACCGGACGACCGACGCCGGACCGGCGGTGCTCTTCGAGGCGTGTCGATGGCAGGGCCCGGGTGGGGGAGCGGCGATGGTGGTCGCATGAAAAGCGCGGACCTTTTGACGGATGCGTTCACACGAGTCCAGGAGTCGGTGCACTCGGCGGTCGAGGGTCCTTCCGTCGACGATCTGCACGTGCGGCTCGACGAGGGCGCCAATTCGATCACATGGCTGGTGTGGCACCTCACCCGGATTCAGGACGACCATGTCTCGGACGCGTTCGGTGTGGAGCAGGTCTGGTTCTCCCAGGAGTGGGCCTCCCGATTCGACCTGCCTTTCGAGAGGGGAGCCACCGGGTACGGGCACAGCAGCAAACAGGTCGCGTCCGTGAAGGTGGATTCGCCCGAACTGCTGCTCGATTACCACGACGCGGTCCACGAGCGGAGCGTCGAATTCATCCGTGGGCTCGACGCCAGGTCCCTGGACCGCATCGTGGATGAGGCCTGGTCGCCGCCAGTCACCCTCGGCGTCCGGCTGATCAGCGTCATCGCGGACGACCTGCAGCATGTCGGCCAGGCCGCATTCGTCCGGGGCTCGCTCGAGCGGCGGCAGAGCGGGACGCGTACGGGACGGCTGCCCGGGTGACCTGGACCGTAGCGCCCGGCCGACCGTCATGGTGACGGGCGCGGTATGGCCTCACGCGCAGCCGCCGGCCGCCCATGAAGCCGACCCTTCGCCGGCATCCATGCGGTTCGACTTCACCGCGACACTCCACCGGTTGCTCGAAGGGCTGCTCAGCGGGGTGCTGACCCGCGCAACGCAGTGAGGCGCGGGCAGCCCCGCGACGGGCATCATGATCAGAGCACACATGTGACGGCATCAGAACGCAGGACGGTGGGCATGACCCCGGACAGTCTCATACCGCAGCGAGCCGTGTTCGGGACGTGGCCGACCCCGCTCGAGCCGATGCCACGGCTCGCCCGTGCGCTCGGCCTCGGCGCGGACGACCTGTGGATCAAACGCGACGACCTCACGGGTCTCGGTGGCGGCGGCAACAAGGTACGCAAGCTGGAGTGGACGTGCGGCGCGGCCCTGGCCGACGGTGCCACGGTCCTGGTGACCACGGGTGCGCCACAGAGCAACCACGCTCGTTTGACCGCCGCCGCCGGCGCCAGGCTGGGGCTCGACGTCGTACTCGTGCTCGCGGGAGCACCAGGGGCATCGGAATCCGGAAACCTGGCACTCGACGGTCTGTTCGGCGCCACGGTCGTATGGGCCGGTGACGTCGACGACCAGGCACTCGACGCCACCGCACAGCAGGTTGCCGCCGGGCTGCGACGGCAGGGCGGTGTCCCGGCGGTCATCCCCTTCGGCGGTTCCAGCGTGCTGGGCGCGCGCGGATACGTCGAGTGCGGACGTGAACTCCTCGCCCAGGCCCGCGACCTGGAGACCGTCGTCGTAGCGGTCGGTTCGGGTGGCACGATGGCCGGCCTCGTCGATCCACTGGGTGCCTCCCGCGTGATCGGTGTCCATTGCGGCGCCGTCACCGACCCGGCCGGGACCGTGTCCGCGTTGGTCTCCGGACTGTCCGGTACGGACTGCGCGCCGGACAGCCTGAGAATGCGGCTCGACCAGGTCGGCGACGGCTACGGCGCCCTGACGGAGCAGTCCATGGCCGCCCTGACACTGACAGCCCGCACCGAAGGCATCGTGCTCGACCCGATCTACACCGGACGCGCGATGGCCGGCCTGATCGCGGCGATCGAGGACGGGGACGTGCTGCCCGGGCAGCGGACGGTCTTCCTGCACTCGGGCGGTCTGCCCGGACTCTTCGGTCACCGGGCGACGCTCGCGCAAGCGGAGGCGGCGTTGACCGTTTCACGACCATAGACGGCGGGCTCGCCGCGGCGGCCGCCACCACCCTGATCCAGCGCATGTGGCCGCCCCCTGCCACCGAGGCGCACTCCGCGGTGCTGCGCGCCCAGCACGACACGGGGATCCGGGCGGATCTGTGCCATGGGATGGCGGACCGCCCGGACGCGGGGGGCGGCGGCGGAACCGTCGCTCCCGAGGGCCCGTCCCCCGTGCCCGCGGTGCGAGCCACCGCACCCTGAGCCGGGGATCAGCGGTCCGGTCCTCCACCGGCGGTGAGGCACTCCAGGGCTCCGCGGCAGGCCGACTCCTCGATCACGACGGAGTCGCCCTGAGGCACGGTGCCCTGCTGTGGGCGACAATGGAAGACACAGGCAGGACATTCGCAGCCGCCGATTCTGGTCCGGAGCCACCCATGGATTGCCCGGAAAGTTATGAGCTGGTATTTCAGGCGTCCGCCGTCGAGGACGACACCGTGATCGTTCGGCGCACCGCGAAAGAGGGGGCCGGCGGCTATCCCATCTACGAGGACGAGACGGGAATCGTCCGCGCGGAGATCAGCGAGCTCGGTGAGGTACGCATGCTGGCCAGTGGCGGACACCAGGTGTTCGGATCACCGCAGGTCCGCGCGGTCACCGAGCACACCGAGACCTGAGGAGACAGTGCCGCCTCGACCGTCCGGTGGACCTCGAACCCCAGCGTGGACTACCCCGCTACGCCCGCTCGTCGTCCCCGGAGTCCATGAGAAGCCGAGCCGCGCGGCCCAGGGTGAACACCGTCGTCCGCGTGTCGATGGGTGCCCCTCGCACGGACTCCTCGGGCGCCATGAACCGCCGTGACCCCGGCAGCCGGTCGTCGGCCGGCATGCGAGATCCACCGCGCACCTGTCACCCACAGTGATCCGGTGGAGCCGCGGGACGATCGCCGGGTGGCGTACAGCGGTGGAAGGCCCACCCGCGGTCGAGCGACCGCCGGCCGGCTTCCGTGACCGCCGCCTTGGCGAACCACCGCTCACCTCCGGCCGCCTTGCGATCGCACGCACTGGACGACGCTCCTCATGGGGCAAACATTGCCGGTCGCGGCACTAAGGGCTGTCCCGTAACCGCTGGCGGGCGCACGACGACAGCTATGGCACCTCGCTGCGTTGCCGGAACGCACCAATATCTCCAATATGGGGATGCTCCTCCACCTTGCGATGCACCGTACGGTCCAGATACGGCTCCAGGGCGGACAACTCGGTTTTCTCCAGCAACGGGTGCGAGGTCATGCACAGCATGACGCCCTCGCCCGTAGCTCGTCCGCAGATCGTCCGAGGGCCGTTCGCACCATTGCGCCCGCGCCCGACCGGCGCGAGGCGGCCGGGTAAGAGCCCTGGATGATGGGCGCACCACCAGACGGCCGCCCTGACCACCCTGACCGGAGGTATCCGATGAACGGTGCTCCCCACGTACGGCACGCGCGCCCCGCCGATCTGCCGCGCATCGCCGAACTCGCCGCCGAGCACGCCGCGTACGAGAAGGATGCCTCGCCGTCCCCCGGCCTGGCGGAGCGACTCGCGGTGCTCCTCTTCGACGTTCCGGACCCGCAGTTGCGCTGCCTCGTGGCGGAGCGGGCCGACGGAGAGGTCGTCGGGTATGCGACCTGTATGCCTGAACTGTCCACCTGGGAGGGGCGCGAGTACCTTCACATGGACTGCCTCTTCCTCCGTGACGGCAACCGGGGACTGGGCCTCGGGGCGCTGCTCATGGATGCCGTAGCGGCAGAGGCGCAGCAGCTGGGGCTCACCGAGGTGCAGTGGCAGACGCCCGCATGGAACGAAGGAGCGATCCGGTTCTACGACCGTCTCGGCGGCCGGGCCAAGGAGAAGATCCGCTACACGCTGCCGGTCATGGACTGAGCGTCCGCTCCTCGGTGGGGAGCCAGTTGCCGTGCGGGCCCAGCGGTACGCGTACGGGGATGCGGACCCGATCCCGGGTTGTCGGCAGGGGATGACGAGCAGCCAACTGCTCGCGTCCGTACGGTCGGTGGCGTGCGTCATCCAGCAGCCGTTCCCACCGGACCCGTTCCCCGTGGAGGGGGCGAAAACCGGTTCGCCGACCGACAGGTCGCCGGTCCGCCCCAGCGCCGAGGCTCCGGTGCCGCGCTCGGTGTCGCCGCCGTGCAAGCGCTGCACGCGCGGACACCCTTCGGGCTCGGGGCCCATCCTCGGGCTGGTCCTCGACCGCCAGGATCTGCGCCGGCTGGAGACCTGTGCCCAGGTTCTGTCCAACGGCGTGATCGCCGCGGTGGCGCTGGGCTCGCCGGCATTCGTGCCCTTCGCGCAGCCACGGTACGTGCCGGGGTCTGAACCGTGTCCGAACGTAAGCGAGGTCGGTGGCCTGCCGCTCACTCATGGAAGAGCGGCAGACCACCGACCGTTCACGTGGTGCGGCTGCCTACTTGGGCCGGCGCATGTCGCCGGAGCCCATGTTGCCGAGCTGCTCGCTCTGCTCCTGCAGCTTCCGCGCCTTCTCCTGGAGCCGCTGACGCTGCTCCGGGTCGGTCGCGCGCTCCGCGGCCTCGGTCAGGTGCCGGGCCTTGTCGCGCATCTCCTGGGCGCGGCCACTGGTTTCGCCTGCAACGCTCATCGTCACTCCTAGGACGGTAGGGAAGAGCGGGCTCATTCAGAGAACCAGCGTCCGGCTGTCACCGCATTCCGAACCGTTACGCTCCGTTACCGGCTGCCCATAGGGTCGTGGGCCGGGTCGGCGCTGGCATGATCAGGGGTATGAACGAGTGCATCATCGCCGCGTGTGACGGGGCATCGAAGGGGAATCCGGGGCCTGCGGCCTGGGCATGGGTCGTGGCCGATGTGCAGGGGACTCCGCAGCGTTGGGAGGCGGGGCCGCTGGGCACGGCGACCAACAACGTCGCCGAGCTCACCGCACTTCAGTCGCTGCTGGAGGCCACGGATCCGGCCGTCGAGACCGAGGTCCGGATGGACTCGCAGTACGCGATGAACGCGGTGACGAAGTGGCTGCCGGGGTGGAAGCGGAACGGCTGGAAGACCTCGGCCGGCAAGCCCGTGGCCAACCAGGAGCTGGTGGTCCGCATCGACGAATTGCTGAGCGGCCGGACCGTCCGCTTCGTCTATGTGCCGGCCCATCAGGTGGACGGCGATCCGCTCAACGCCCTTGCCGACCAAGCAGCCAGCGAGGCCGCCGTGACGCAGCAGGCGGCCGGCACGGCGCACGGCTCCCCGCTGCCGAAGCCCGCCCCGGCCAGGGCGTCCGAGAGCCGGGGCAGCAGCGCGGCGGCGAAGAGGAAGACGGCGGGCGCGGCACGTCCCGCGCGCACCGGGGGCACCATCCGGGCCAAGTTCGCCGGGCGTTGCCACTGCGGAAAGCCGTACGCGGCGAAGGACATGATCGCGAAGAATCCGAACGGATGGGGTCACCCGGAGTGCAGATCAGCACCCGCCTGAGCCGACAGTCTGCCGGGCCGGGACCGGGGGAGAGCTCACCTGAATGAGGTTCTCCGTGCCATGATGCGGCTCCGGCCGCAGCGCTTTCGGTGTTTCGCCGGCGCTGCGGGAACGGCTGGACGCTGGGGGGCGGATGGGATCCACAGGCACGGTGCTGCGCGAATTGCGCGGCGCGCAGAAGACCGCAAAGGGTGTGTCGCTCTACTCGCGGTATGTCAACCGCCCGGCCGGGCGTGTGCTTGCCGCAGGCGCCTACCGGATCGGGCTCACACCCAATCAAGTCACCTTGGTCAGCGCGGCCTTCACTTTCACCGCAGTTGCCTCGGTGGCGCTGGTCCGGCCCTCGTGGGGGCTCGCCTTCGCCGTGTACGCGGGGCTGGCCGTCGGCTTTGCCTTCGACTCGGCCGACGGGCAGCTCGCCCGGCTGACCGGACGCGGCGGGCCGGACGGAGAGTGGCTGGACCATGTCGTGGACTGCGCCAAGCTGATCCTCGTACACACCGCCGTACTGATCTCGTTCCAACGGTTTGCGCAACTGCCCGGCGAGGGCTGGCTGCTGCTGCCGCTGGGTTTCCTGTTCGTCGCGGTGCTCACCTTCTGCGCCGGTCTGCTGCGCGAGCAGCTCGGCAAGGCGGCAGCCGGCCCCGCACCGGCCGGCCCCGCACCGGCCGGCCCCGCACCGGCCGGCCGTGCCACGGCCCCGGCCCCGGTGTCCCGGGTGCGGGCCGTGGCGCTGCTCCCCGCCGACTACGGGGTGTTCTGCCTGGTGTTCCTGCTGTACGGCGACGAGACCGCGTTCCGTATCGGCTATGCCGCACTCGCCGTCGTGCACGCGCTGTTCCTCGTGGCGTTCCTCGTCAAGTGGTTCAGGGAGCTGAAAGCGCTCCGGGCTGCGGACTGACGAGGGTGTCCAGCGCCCGGCGCAGCTGGGTGCTGGACGTGTGCACGGTGTAGGGGAAGTAGACCACCTCCACACCGACCTCGGCGAAGTCGCGCTCGAGTCGTTCCCCCTTTTCCGTGCCGCGCCAGTCGTCCCCCTTGAAAATGACGTCGAACCTGACCTGCTGCCACGTCTCGACCTTGTCGGGAACGGTCTCGACGAACGCCGCGTCCACATAGCGCACACTGCGGACGATCTCCAGCCGCTCCGGCAGCGGGATCACCGGCTTGTGGCCCTTGGCGAGCGCGGCCATCTCGTCCGAGACGACCCCCGCCACGAGGTAGTCGCACTGGCTGCGGGCATGCCGCAGGATGTTCAGGTGCCCTACGTGGAAAAGGTCGTAGACCCCCGGCGCGTAGCCGACCCTGTGCACCATCCGTTCTCTCCCCCCACGGTGAACATGATGTCCGTGTTCCGGTCGCAGGTATCCGGACATGGCATCCGGTCCTGCGGGATATCGGTATCCGTGCTGATGGTGCAATGACCTTACTGTGAAGACCACTTGCGCATCACGTGAACGGATAAGCTCACTTTTGGGGTTGTTCCCTCGGGGGAACAGAGGCTGTACCGGGGGGAAGGTGATCGTCCAATGTCCGATGCTGATCACGACAAGCCGTTCGCATACCGCAGGCTTCTCGTGGTGTCGACCAACTATGCTCCGGAGCTGACCGGAATCGGCCCGTATGCCGCACAACTCGCCGAGCACTGGGCCGCGTCCGGAGCGGAGACCCACGTCCTCACCGGCATGCCGCACTACCCTTCCTGGCGCACGGACGCCGAGTACAGGGGAGTCTGGCGAACTACCGAGAGTCGCGCCGGGGTGCTGGTCCACCGGCGGAGACACTATGTGCCGCCCCGTCAGACCGCTGTTCGCAGAGCTGCGTTCGAGGCGACCGTGCTCGCGCACGGTCTGCTCGCACCGCCCGGGTCCCGGCCGGACGCGGTGGTATCCCAGATGCCGAGCCTGGCCGGCGGTGTCATCGGCGCCAGGCTGGCCCGCCGCCACCGGGTCCCGTACATACCCGTCGTACAGGACCTGATGGGCGCCGCCGCCGCGCAGAGCGGCATCCGTGGCGGGGACCGGGCGGCGGCCGTCGCCGCGAGGGCCGAGCGGTACGCGCTCCGCTCAGCCTCCCTCGTCGGCGTCATCCACGAGAGCTTCGTCTCCCGTGTCACCGCCTACGGCGTCGACCCGGGACGCATCCGCCTGGTCCCCAACTGGAGCCATGTGCAACGCCCTTCCATCGACCGTGCCGCGACCCGGGCCCGGCTCGGCTGGCACGCCGACACCCCGGTGGTGCTGCATTCCGGGAACATGGGGCTCAAGCAGGGACTCGACGTCCTCGTCGACGCGGCCCGACTGGCTCCCGATGTGCGCATCGCGCTGATGGGTGACGGCAATCAGCGCGAGGAACTGCGCGCCCGCGCGGCCGGCCTGCCCAACCTCGACTTCCTGCCGCCCGCCGGTGCGGACGAGTTCACCGACGTCCTGGCCGCCGCGGACGTCCTCGCGGTGACACAGCGCGCGTCCGTGCTCGACATGAGCGTGCCGTCCAAACTCACCTCGTACTTCGTCTCCGGCCGCCCCGTTGTCGCCTCGGTGGCCGACGAGGGCGGCACCGCCCAGGAGGTGCGTCGCTCCGGCGCCGGGGTCCTGGTCGCTCCCGAGGATCCCGGCGCGCTGCTGGCAGCCGTACGCAAGCTCGTCGAGGGACCGGCCGAGGCGGACGCATTGGGCGCCCGAGGGCCGGAGTACGTCGCACGTCACCTGAGCCGCGAAGCGGGCCTCGCCCGGTTCGACGCCCTGCTCACCGAGGTCCTCGAAGACCCACAAGGGAGACCACGCCGATGACGCATCCGATCCGCGCGCTGGAGGAGCAGGACGAACCCGCTCTGCTGCGCGACCAGTTCCGGCAACTCCTGCGCTACCGCGTACTCCTCGCCGTCGGCGTGGTCGTCGGACTGCTGGGCGGCGGCTGGCTCGCCCTCAGCAGTGAGGCGAGCTACACGGCCACCGGCGAGGTGTTCGTCCGCAACGCCACCTCCGACCCCTTCGCCACCGGCGCCTCCGCCGACAAGGGGATCAACATCGGCTCCGAGCGGCAGACCGCTGTCAGCGACGCGGTGGGCACCATTGCCGCTCGCGCCCTGGTGCGGCGCGACGACCGGGTGAAGGTCGGGAAGCTGCTCGCCGGTCTCCAGGTCACCAACCCGCCCAACACCCTCGTGCTGCGTTTCTCCTACACCGCCCGCACCCCCGCCCTGGCCAAGCAGCGGGCCGAGGCGCTCGCCGACGCCTATCTGGAGATACGCAGGGAGCGCACCGAGAACAGCATCGACAACATGGTCGACGGCTACCGCGCCCAGCTGAAGCCGCTCACCGAACAGCGCGACAAGCTGGCCGGCGAGTCGGCCGGGACCAGCGGTGACGACGTGACCAGCGCCCGAGCCAACCTGGTGGTCGCGATCTCCGAACTGAGCAGAAAAATATCGGAGTTGCGCGCTCTGGACACCACGCCCGGCTATCTCAACAAGAAGCCCGTCGCACCGGAGAAGCCCACGGGGGCGGGACTGCCCCTGCTGCTCGGGCTCGGCGGCGTCGTCGGGCTCGCGCTCGGTCTGCTGCTGTCCTGGGTGCGTCTCGTCTTCGACCCGGCGGTTCGCTCCACCCGGGAGCTGGTCCGCTCGCTCGGTGCCCCGCTGCTCGGCACCCTGCCGAAGGAACGCGGCTCCCAGGGGGCGCTGCTCGCCATCGGACGAACCGGCAGCAGGCTCGCCGAGGAATACCGGGCGGTGGCGTTCCGTCTCGCCTACGACCCGTCGTTCGAACAGCGCCGGCGACTCCTCGTCACAGCCCCGCGCGGCGACAACGAAGCGGCCACCGCCGCGGCGGTCAACCTGGCAGCCGCCTTCGCCGAAATGGGCCGTGACGTGCTCCTCGTCGAGGCCGATCTCCGTACCCCGTCCCTGGCCCGCGATCTCGGCCCCGCCGTACAGGGAAGGCCCCGCTGGGCCGCGGAGGGCGACGACCGCGCCTGGCCGTCGGACAGTCGTACGAACGTGGACGTGCCCGGCTCCGGCGCCTTCACCCTGATCGCCGGACGCCGGATCGACAACGTGCCGCGCGCATTGACCTCGGCGCCCGTCAGCCGCATCGTCGCCGAGGGGGACCGCCCCGGCTCGGTGGTCATCGTGCTGGCGCCACCCGTGCTGTCCTACGCCGACGCCGTCGCCCTGATCGACCGAGTCGAGGGCGTCGTGGTGGTCTGCGACCCACGCGAAGTCCACCGCAGCGACCTGGAACGGATCCGCGAGATCATCGGCGCGGCGGGCGGCACCGTACTCGGCACCCTGCTGCATCCCGGGCGTGGCCGCTTCGAGCGCAGGGCGCGCCAGAAGTCCGGCAGGCGCCGCACCAACGGGGGCCGGCCGGGGCAGGACGGCCGCGGTGGACCCGAGGGCTCCGAACACACCGGCGATCCCACCGAAACCCTGGGACTGCGCACCTTCGACACCTCCGCAGGGCGCCGGTGAGAGCACGCACCGCGGTCGTCAGCTCCGTCGCGGACCAAGGGGTGGCGGCCCTCACCAACATCCTGGTGCTGGTGGCGGCCGCACGGCTCTCCACCGTCGCCGACTTCGCCCGCTTCTCGGCCGTGTATCTCGTCTTCACGGTGCTGCTGGGGATCTCCGGCGCCTACACCGGACAGCCGCTCGTGCTGCGGCGCGGCGCCGGCGAGGAGGTGCGCGGCGCCTGCCGGTCGGCGGTCGACTTCACCCTCCTCGCCGCGTCGGCCCTCGGCGCGCTGCTGGCCGCGGTTTGCCTGTTCGTGCCCGGGGACACCGCGCGCGCCCTGATGGTCCTGGGGCTCGTCCTGCCCGTCGTGCTCGGACAGGACGCCATGCGCTACGCCTTCTCCACCCTGCAGCGGCCGCACCTGGCGCTGGCGAGCGATGTGCTGCGGCTCGCCTGTGTGCTGGGCGCCCTGGCCGTCCAGCCGTACGGCGCCCCGGCCGCACGGCTCGTCGCCGTCTGGGGGCTGTCCGCGCTGCCCGCGCTGCTGCTCTCCGCCGCCCTGCTGCGCCGCCACGTCGCCGGTACGCAGCGGAGGTTGAAGGTTTTGATGCGGCGAGGACACCTCGGGCGGCGGTTCGTGGTCGAGTTCGGCGTGGGCAACGCGACCAGCCAGCTCTCCGTTCTCGGACTCGGTGTGTTCGGCAACCCCCTGGTCGTCGGCGCGCTGCGTGGCGCGACCACGCTCTTCGGGCCGCTCAACGTGTTGTTCACCTCCGCCACCAGCTTCGGTCCACCCCTGCTCGGACGGCTCGGCTCCGAGGGGCGCCGGATACGCGCCACCGCCGGTGTGGCCGCCGTCCTGGCCGCCACGGCCGCGGTCTGGGCCACCGCGCTCGCGCTGCTGCCCGACGGTGTGGGCCGCCATCTGCTCGGTGACACCTGGCCCACGGCGGCGGCACTGCTGCCGGCGACCGGCAGTCAGTACACGGCGATGGCCGTCGGCACCTGCGGGCTGCTGGCGCTGCGGATGCTGGACCCGCGCACCACTCTCGCCATCCAGGTGGTGTTCTCGCTCGCCGCCGTCGCGTTCCTGGCGGGCGGCTACGCGGTCGGCGGCGTGCAGGGTGCTGCCTGGGGGCTGTGTCTGGGATCCGTCTGCAAGGCGGTGGCGACCTGGATCCGGGTGGCCGGGCTGCACCGTCGCACCGCGCCCGCGCAGCCTCCGGTCAGCGTGTCCGCGTCCCGCCCCGGCCCCTGAAGCTCGTGACCAGCAGCAGGCAGAGTGCTCCGATGGCCAGCTTCCCGACGGACTGCAGCAGCGGTCCGCGCAGCAGGATGAATGTGTACCCGGCGATCAGCGGCGCCGCGATGGCCAGGACACTTCCGGGTCCGGGTCCGTCCCGGGAGACCGCCAGCGCG
Source organism: Streptomyces sp. NPDC057565 (assembly GCF_042801455.1). Taxonomy (NCBI): domain Bacteria; kingdom Bacillati; phylum Actinomycetota; class Actinomycetes; order Kitasatosporales; family Streptomycetaceae; genus Streptomyces; species Streptomyces sp. NPDC057565. The sequence goes on from NZ_JBHVFU010000012.1 coordinate 129,904, forward strand.
TAACGGCGGTCGGTGCGCGCGGCGGCGTACCCGATCAGTGCGAGACCGCCGACCATCCCCGGCGCGCCGAAGTCGACCCAGAACTCGGTCCACAGCGGCGCCGAGAGGTTGGTCATGTTCATCCCCATCCACTGGCCGACCCGGACGCCGGTGTCCTCCGGCTTGCCGCTCCACACCGCCCGCGGCACGAAGAACAGCGCGGAGCCGACCAGTTGACGCCCGTACGTGTGGTCACGGGTGTCGACCCAGGAGATGGTGTTCGCGAACATCACCGTCTGGTCGTAGTCCTTCGTCGCCAGCGGTTCGAAGACGGACGACGACTGCACCGGCCGGTACCCGGCGTCGTCGTACCGGAAGCGGTCCGCGTACGGGAACAGCACCAGAGCCCCGACCACCCCCGTCGCGAGCACCGACCGGTACATCGCGGCGCTGCTCGGGAACGCGGTGAAAAGGAGCGAGACCAGCACCGTCAGGAACCAGTAACGGGCATTGGAGATCGGGTTGTTGACGATGATGTTGAGGATCGCGAGCGCCAGCCAGACCAGAACCGTCGAGGGGGAGCGCCGGGCCCGCCGCGAGGTCACCAGTCGACGGGTGTAGAACAGCAGCGCCAACAGGGCGGGCACCGTACCGAAGCCCTTGAGGAAGGCGGAGCCCACGTTCGACTCCGGGGACGCGACCGAACTGACGGCGACGGTGGCGCTGATCTCCTGGCGGCTGGTGAAGAAGATGGCGGGCCCGCCGAGCTTCAGGATGTAGTACCCGCTCGCGGCGAACGCGATCAGCACCAGCAGCCGCAGTCTGATCCGGTGCGCGGTGGCCGGGCCGCCCCCGCTGCGCACCGCCGTGCGACGGCGCAGCGGTCGCCGGGACGCCAGCAGCGCACCGAGGTCGAACGCCGCGCAGCCCACCAGGATCAGCGAGATCGCCGTCACCAGGTCCGACCGGGGCCCGACCATCGGCGTCGGGGTCTGGCCGATGACCGCCTGGGCGAACGGAGCAACCCCCATCGCGATGTACACGAACATCCAGAAGACGCCCTGGAGCAGCCGCCGTCCGGTCGACAGGATCATCGTGGCCAGCCGCGCACCCGCATAGCAGGTCAGGACGAGCTGCAGCCAATAGGCCGTGTCGCGGACGCCCGTGCCCGGCTGGGCGGCGATCACCGCGGGCAGGAAGCAGACCAGGCCGAGGATGAGCGGCACGGCCAGCGCCCGCGAGAGCATCGCCCAGGACATCGGCTTCGCCGGAGGCTGGACCCGCCGGCCACCGCCACCCCGTTGCAGGGGTATGGACGGCACCGTCTCGTGCACGGACGTCATACGTCCCCCGTTCCGTGGACCGGTGAACACTCTAACGAATCAACCCACTTGGGGTAATCAGGCTGACTACTCTGTGAAGAGTAGGCCGAGGTCGAGGGGGACTCTGGTGAAGATCCTGCACATCGTCACGCTGCACACTCCGGACCATGCGTTCGGCGGTCCGACCCGAGTGGCGCTCAACCTGTCGAAGGTCCAGCGTGCCCAGGGCGACGACGCCCGGATCATGGCGCTCGGCGACGGCTTCGTCGGCGAGCTGCCGAGTGAGGTCGAGGGCGTGCCCGCCCACCTCTTCCAGGCCCGTCACCTCCTGCCGATGTTCGAGGTCAGTGGCATCACATCGGGCGCGCTGCTGCTGGCCGCCCGGCGCAGGATGCGCGGGGCGGATCTCGTCCATGTCCATCTGATGCGCGACCTGGTGACGCTGCCCGCCGCCCTCCTCACGCTGGCCCTGCGCCGCCCGCTGGTCGTCCAGACACACGGCATGGTGGACCCGACCGAGAAGCGCGTCGCCCAGCTGACCGACCTGCTGGGCGTCCGTAAGGTGCTGCGCGGCGCCGACGCGGTGCTGCACCTGACCGAGATGGAACGCCTCGATGTGAATGCCGTGGCCGCCCCGGTGCCGCTCACCCGCACCGTACGGCTGGTCAACGGCGTACGCCCGCAGAAGCGCAAGCCCGCCCGGGACCCGGGGCAGCCGCCGACGGTGCTCTTCCTGGCCCGGATCCAGGAGCGCAAGCGCCCGGAGGACTTCGTCGCCGCGATGCCCGCAGTCCTTGCGAAGTACCCGGATGCCCGGTTCGTGCTGGCAGGACCGGACACCGGAGCACTCCCCGGAACGCTGGAACTGGCCGCGAGACTGGGAGTGCTGGAGTCGCTCGACCATGTGGGACCGCTCGGCCACCAAGAGGTTCTCGCCGCCGGACGGCGCGCCGATGTGTACGTACTGCCGTCGATCGAGGAACCGCTCGGGGTCTCGGTCCTCGAAGCGATGTCGGTCGGTACGCCCGTGGTGATCACCCGTACCTGCGGGCTGGGCCCCGATGTAGCGGAGGCCGGGGCGGGCCGGGTGATCGACAGCCGGGTCGGCGAGGACGAGGCCAACGCCCAGAAGGTCGCGCAGGCGATCCTCGAACTCCTGGAGCCGAAGGCCAACGCCGAAGCAGGGGACGCTGCGTGGCAGCTGGTCAATGAGCACTTCACCATCAAGGCCGTGGCACAGACCCTCCGGCGGACCTATGAGGACGTGGTCCGCCGGAAGGCCGCACCCCGCTGACACCGGAGACGGTGCGGGAGGCTCACCCCACCTTGCCCTCACGGGACTTGAGGGCGATCTGCCACCGGTAGAAACTCATCGCCAGCGCGAAGTCGAAGCCCGCCCGCCCGTCGAGGAAGCCCCGCCGGTAGACGTACATGTACGCGAACGACACCAGCGGCTTGAACGGCGCCTTGTGGAACAGCTGACCCTGGCGCGACTTCACCTTCCGGACCTGCTCCTTGACGTCCGGATGGTGCTCCAGCCACGCCTCCCAGTCCGAGTAGCGGTTGTGCCGCTCGAACCACGCCGTCACCGGGTCGAGGTCCTGGTGCTCGATCGGGTGACGGAGCGTACCCGCCGTCGCCGCGACCGGCTGGTAGTGCCCCTCTACCTCGCCGATCCCGGGCGCCGCGAGATCTCCGACCTCCGGATAGTGGCACCGTGTCCGGTCGGTCAGGGACCGCTTACGGATGGTGTACCCGTGGCGCAGCCTACGGCCCGAGAACCAGTAGCCCAGCGGGATGTCGTACGCCGCCGGCTTCGGTGCCCCGGGATCGGCGAAGAGCTGCCGCAGCTCGGCCAGCAGACCGGGGCTGAGCCGCTCGTCGCCGTCGAGCAGCAGGATCCAGTCGAGGTCCGTGCGGACGTTCTCCAGGCACCACTGCTTCTTCCGCGGATGACCCCCGTCCCAGGTGTACGTGACCACCTCGGCGCCGCAGCTCTCGGCGATCTTCGCCGTGTCGTCGGTGCTGTGCGAGTCGACGACGACGACCGCCTCGAAGTGGCCGAGGACCGATTTCACCGCCTCGGCGATGTTGAGGCCCTCGTTCTTCGTGGGGATCGCCACGGCTATCGGCAGCTTGCTCATCCCTTGTCTCCTTCGGGCAGCCAGGCGTAGCAGCCTGTGGAGGTGAAGGCGCGGGCCGTCGTCGCGACGGTGATCCCCACCCGCTTCCCGGAGCCGGAGGCGCCCGACGCCAGGTTCTTGCCGCCCGCCCCCGTGACCTGCCAGGTGCAGCTCTTCGTGGGGGTGACGGCGTAGTAGCGGCCCGGCCGGATCTGCTGGTTCTTGTACGTGCCGTCGGCGTACCCCAGAGCGGCCCGGTCCACCAGGTCCTGATGGTCGGTGCACAGGTGCGCGACAGCGGGCTTCGCACCGGCGACCTCGCCGGTGACGATGGCCGCGACCGCGGTGTCCTTGTCGACCTTGACCAGGTACGACAGCTTGTCGCAGGTCTCCTGGCCGGTCTGGAGCACCGCTGCCGGGTCCATCCCCTTGGGCACCCGGTCGACCAGGTACTCCTTCTGCCTCTTCGTGAAGGAGCCGGTGGCCGGGGTGAGTTCGTCGGTGGGCAGTTTCGGTGGTTCGCTCGTCTTCTTCGCCGACGGGCCGGCGGACACGCCGGCGTCGGGCCCGGCCGTCGCCGCCGCGACGGGGGACTCGGCGGCCGACGGCTTCGCGTCACCCGCCTCCCGGTGTTTTCCGTCGGAGGACGAGCCGCAGGCGGCCAGCGCCGCCGTCAGTACGACGACGGCGGCGCCGGCCAGGAACGGATACCTCATCCACCCGTCCTCAGGGCGTAGTGGGCACTGATCGTGGAGCTGCTGAGCGCGGTCGGGTAGACGGCGGTCTCGTCGATCTGCCCGGCGAAGAAGTCGCTCGTCGGACGGTTCGGCCAGCTGGAAAGGTTGTCCCCGCCGACCCGCCAGTACCCGTTGTAGTTCTCGTTGGCGGTGTACAGGATGTTGGACGCGCGCAGCTGCCCGTCCACGTACAGCGCCATGCCGGAGCTGCCCTGCGTGGCGACGACATGGTGCCAGGCGCCGTCGTTGTACGCCCCGGAGGTGGTGATGGTCCGGGTGCCGCCGCTGTACACGCCGAAGATCAGCCGCCCGTCATTGCGCATGTACACATGCTTGTCGTACTGGTTGCTGTTCTGCATGGTCAGGTTGCCGAAGCCGATGATCTTCCCTCCCCCGGTGGTGGTGGTCTTGATCCAGGTCTCCACCGAGAACTTGGTCGGCTGCGCGTGCCGCTCGTTGCTGTACGCGTACTGGGTGGTGCCGTTGAAGCCGATCGCGGTCGACGGTCCGGAGACCGCGGCCGGAGTCTGCCGGTAGGCCGGGCTGTTGCGCAGGAAGCCGTTGTCCAGACCGGTCCCGGTGTCGGCGGCGAACGTCGACGTCCCCTCGTCGTACCGCCAGTACAGCGACGCACCGTCGGCGAGCACCCTGGCCGGGTAACTCTCCGCTGCGGAGGCCACGGTGGCGGTCTGGGCGGGGGACTTGGCGCTCGTGTTGGTGCCGTCGCTCGCGCTGATCCGATACGTGTGTGTCTCGCCCGGAGCCACGTCGGTGTCGGTCCATCTCAGCTGCGGCCGGTCCCAGAACACCGAGTATCCTGTGGTCGTGTACACGGGGGTGCTCGCACCGTCCTTGTAGATCCGGTACGTGAGTTCCCCGTCGTCGGTGTCGAAGCTGGTCTGCCAGTTGACCTCGACCTTGCCCGGGGCGACCGTGGAGAGGCTGACGTTGGGCACCCACGGGGCCCCGGTGTCCGGGCCGTCGGCGAACCGGGTCAGGCCCTGCTGGGCGGCGCCGTTGACCGTGGTGAACTCACCGCCGACCCACAGGTAGTGGTGCCCGCCCTGGTCGGTCTGGGCCATCACCCGCGGTCCGACCGGCTCCCCGATGCCGTCGTTGGTGTCCGGGAACCACGGCAGCAGCTTCGGGTCGTTCACCGACTGGGCGAGGAGATGCTTGCGCGGCTGGTCCGGGAACTCGCCCATGCTGGAGCAGTCATGGGCGTGACTGCCGCTGTACAGGACCCCGTCGTGGACCAGCACGGCCTGCGTGGCGCCGAGGCAGGTGTCCCGCCAGCGCTGCTCGAAGTTGCTGAGGTTCAGCGCGATCCGTCCGTCGAAGACACCGCCTCCGGTACCTTCGTTGGCGGTGTAGAAGCCGGTGGCGTCCGTGGTCAGGTCCTGCACCGTGGAAGTGTTCGGGATGAAGCCCGGGTAGCTCTTGGTGATCGCACCTGTGGTGGCGTCCACGACGGCGAGGGCGTGCGACGTGGTGCCGTTGACGGTGAAGAAGTCACCGCCGATGAGCACATGCTGCCCGTCGGGCGTCACCTGGACGGCGCGGCCCACCTCGTCCGTGTTGGCCGTCCACGGCTTCAGCTGGGCGCCGGTGGTGACCGCGGCGAACTTGTTCCGGGTCTGACCGGCGACGGTGTTGAAGTCGCCGCCCAGATAGACGGTGTCGTCCGTGACGGACAGGGCCCGTACGGTCGCCGAGACGGCGACCTTGAAGTCCTGGCGCGGGGTGCAGGTCGCCGTGTCGATCGCCGCGATATTGCTGACGCCGACCCCGTTCACCGCACCGAACTGCCCGCCCGCGTACAGCGTGGTGTTGTCGGGGGAGAGGGCGAGGGCCCGAACGGTCGCCGTTCCGGAGGAGAGGGTGAACGACAGGCTGCAGCCGGTCGGTGCGCCGGTCGCCGCGTCGAACGCGGCGAAGTTGACCGCGGGCTGTTCGGACGTGCCGGCCGCCGCGCCCGGGGGACGGACGGTGGAGAAGGTGCCGCCGGTGTAGACGACCCCGCCCGTCGCCGCCATCGACCACACGATGCCGTTGGTCTGCCAGGTGGAGAGGTTGTCCGCGGTGAGCGAGACCGGCGGTGTGAGAGACGCCGCCGGGGAGGCCCCGACCGCGGTCGCGGCCAGGGCTCCGGCGAGCAGGCAGAGCGCGGCGGACGCGGCACGCACCCGGCCACGTCCCGCGCGTCTGCGCCCCGTACTTTCGTTCATCATTCAGCTCCGAAGGTGAGAACGAGCTGCGGCCGGTAGGCCGCGGTTGATACCTCGCTCGACCAGATGCGGAGACTGTCCGTCCCGCTGCTGGTCAGGGCGAGTGAATAGACGGAGCCGAGTGCTCCGCCCAGTGCCGGTGCGTTCAGCTCCACCGAGTGGTCGGTGGAGACCGAGGTCGCGCCGGTGATGGTCCCCAGCACGGTCGAGGAGAGCGACGGCCGGGTGTTGTAGGTGACCGCCGACTCGGTCCAGGTGCCGGTGACCGGTACCACGGTGTGACTGTCGGAGGAGCCCGCCGTCGAGTCGGACGACGTGCGGAACATGAGCCGGGCGCCCTTGAGGACCTGTCCGGCAGGGGCCGCGGGCACGGTGAAGCGCAGATAGCTCAGATACGCCGTACTGCCGCGCGAGGCGAGCTGGTTGTCGTTGTAGTTGGTGTTCGGCGCGACGCTGTTGACGTACGCGTCGTCGTCCGGAGTGAGCGTCACGGTGGTGTCGCCGGGGCCGGACGGGGTGTCCGCCAGGGTGTGGTGCGCGGCGACCTGGGCGGCGGTCAGCGCCGACGGGTAGACCGCGGTCTCGTCGACCTGCCCGGCGAAGTAGGTGCTGGTGGGACGGTTCGGCCAGGCGGTCGGCATGGCGTCGCCGCCCACCCGCCAGTACCCGTTGTACGAGCGGTTGCCCGCCGTCGTGTTGGATCCGACGGCCACCCCGTCCACGTACAGCCGCATGCCGGACGGTCCCTGGGTGGCGACGACATGGTGCCAGGTGTTGTCGTTGTAGGAAGCCGTTGTGGTGAGGGTGGGCCTGCTGCTGGTGCTGCCGACCTGGACGCCGAAGGCGAGGCGCCCGTCATCGGTCATGTAGACGAGCTTGTCGGAGATGCTGCTGGTGTGGCCCTGGGCGGTGCCGATGTTGTTGCCGTATCCGACGATCCGGCCGCCGCGCGTGGTGTTGGTCCGGAACCATGTCTCTACGGAGTACGGCGTCGGCGAGGTGTAGTGGTGCAATCGGTCGCTGTACACGTACTCGTCCGTGCCGTTCAGCGACAGTGCCGCCGAACCCGCGACCGCGGCCGGAGTGGACCGGTACGTCGGCGCGTTCATGTACACCCCGCCGTCGCCACCGGCCGAGGCATCCGCGGCGAACGCCCCGCCCGCCTCGTCGTAGCGCCAGTACAGATTGGCACCGTCCGCGAGCACCCGCTCCTGGTACGGGCTCGCCGAGGCGGCCGCGGTGACGGAGGCGGCGGCCGACAGGGCGCTGGTGTTGGTCCCGTCGCTCGCCGTGATCCGGTACGAGTACGTCCGTCCGGCCACCACATCGGTGTCGGTGAACGTCAGCTGCGGGCGGCTGAAGAACAGGGAGGACCCCTGCGTCGTGTACACGGGTGTCGAGCCGCCGTCGCGGTAGATCCGATAGGTGAGCAGGCTGTCGTCCAGATCCAGGCTGGACCGCCAGCTGACCTTCACCTCACCGGCCCGGGGAGCGGAGACACTGACGGCGGGCACGGACGGCGTGCCCGTGTCGGGCGTGTTGGCGAACCGGGTCAGGGACTGCTGGGCGACCCCGTTGACCGTGGTGAACTCGCCGCCCACCCAGAGAAAGTCGCGGCCGTCGCGGGAGGACACGGTCAGGGCGCGCGGCCCGACCGGCTCACCGATTCCGTCATTGGTGTCCGGGAGCCAGCCGAGCATCGCCGGATCGTCGACGGACTGGGCGGTGAGGTGCTTGCGGACCTGGTTCGGGAAGCCGCCCATGGTGGAGCAGTCGTGGACATGGCTGCCCGCGTACAGCACTCCCCGGTAGACCCGCAGCGTCTGTGTCGCCCCCTGGCAGGTGTCCCGCCAGCGCTGGTCGAACGTACCGAGCCGCATCGCGAGCCGGCCGTCGAAGGAGCCGCCTCCCGTGCCTTCGCCCGCGACGTACCAGCCGTCGGAGGCGGTGTCGGTGACGATGTCCTTGATGACCGCGGTGGACGGGATGAAGTTGCCGGTGTAGGCGCGGGTCAGCGCGCCCGAGCCGGCGTCGGTCACGGCGAGCGCGTGCGAGTCGGCGCCGCCGACGGTGAAGAAGTCGCCGCCGATCAGGACGTTCCGGCCGTCCGGAGTGACTTTGAGGGCCCGGCCGGGATCGTCGGCGTCCGGGTTCCACGCGGTCACGGCACCGGCCGCGGTGACGGCGCCGAAGAAGCGCCGGGTCTGGCCACCCACCGTCTGGAAGTCGCCGCCCGCGTAGACCGTGCCGTTCGCGGCCACGTCGAGCGCCCGTACGGTCGCCCCGAAGTTCGGCGCGAACCCCGAACGGAGGGTACAGGTCGCGGTGTTGATGGCCACCAGGCCGTTGGCGGCCGTCCCGTTGACAGCGTTGAAGTATCCACCGGCGTACAGCGTGGACTTGTCGGGGGAGAGCGCGAACGCCCGGACCGTGGCGGTGCCGCTGCTGCGGGTGAAGGAGAGCGAACAGCCGGTGGGCGCCCCGGTGGCCGCGTTGAACGCGGCGAAGTTGACGGCGGGCGTCGTGCTGCTGCCCGCCGGGGCACCGGCCGGCCGTACGTTGGTGAAGGTGCCGCCCGCGTACACCACCCCGTTCGCCTCGGCGAGTGCCCAGACGATCCCGTTGGTCTGATAAGTGGTCAGGTTGTCGGCCGTGAAGCCGACCGGCGGAGTCAGCGCCGCGGCCGGGGGAGCGGTGGCCGCCGAGGTGGTGAGTGCGCCCGCGGCGAGCGCGAGGACGGCGGCGTACACACCACTGCGTCTGAGACGTCCTGGTGCTCTCATCGATCCACCCGCACGGCTGCACCGGTGAGTTGATCGGAGAGTTGCCGGATGTCCGCCTCGACCATGATCCCGGCCAGCTCCTGTGCCTTCACGACGGGCTTCCAGCCGAGCAGTTCCTCGGCCTTGGTGGCGTCGCCGATCAGGGCGTCGACCTCGCTGGGGCGCTCGTACTTCGCGTCGTACCGGACATGATCCCGCCAGTCCAGCCCGGCGTGCTCGAAGGCGAACTCCAGGAACTGCCGGACACTGACCCCTTCGCCGGTGGCCACCACGTAGTCGTCCGGCGAGTCGCACTGCAGCATCCGCCACATCGCGTCGACGTACTCGGGGGCGTAACCCCAGTCCCGTACGGCATCGAGATTGCCGAGGTGGAGGTGCTGCTGGAGCCCCGCCTTGATCCGTGCGACGCCGCGGGTGATCTTGCGGGTCACGAAGGTCTCGCCACGGCGCGGGGACTCATGGTTGAAGAGGATCCCGTTGACCGCGAACATTCCGTACGCCTCACGGTAGTTGACCGTCGCCCAGTACGAGTAGACCTTGGCGACGCTGTACGGGCTGCGCGGATGGAACGGGGTCGTCTCGTTCTGCGGCGGTGGAGTGGCGCCGAACATCTCGGACGACGACGCCTGGTAGATCCGGGTGTCGATGCCGCTGGCGCGGACCGCCTCCAGCAGTCGGATGGTGCCGAGCCCGGTGATGTCGCCGGTGTACAGCGGCGCGTCGAACGAGACCCGGACGTGCGACTGCGCACCCAGGTTGTAGACCTCGTCGGGCTGGATGTCGCGCAGCAGGTTCACCAGCGCGACTCCGTCGGCGAGATCGGCGTGATGCAGGACGAAGGACCGGTTCTCCTCCTCAGGGCCCTGGTAGATGTGGTCGATCCGCTCGGTGTTGAAACTCGACGAGCGGCGTATGAGGCCGTGGACCGTGTACCCCTTGTCGAGCAGCAGCTCGGACAGGTACGAGCCGTCCTGCCCGGTCACGCCGGTGATGAGCGCGGTCTTCGCCACGACTCCCCCCTTCTGTGGTCGTCTGTGTTGCTGTTGGTGCACCGAAATATCGTGATCTGAGCGATCCGCGGCAAAACGTCACCGCGACATACGGTTACTGGCACAATCCGAACCATGACGACTGATCTCCCCGGCCCTCCCCAGGAATCCGTCCGCCCCCTGCTACGTCCTGGCTCCCGCATATTCGTCGCGGGACACCGAGGTCTCGTCGGCTCGGCGGTGGTGCGCCGTCTCACCGCCGAAGGCCACGAGGTGATCACCCGCGGCCGTGACCGGCTCGATCTGCGCGATGCCGTACCGACCGAAGCCTTTCTGCGTGACATCCGCCCGGACGCCGTGGTGCTGGCAGCCGCCAAGGTCGGCGGGATCATGGCCAACAGCACGTATCCGGTGCAGTTTCTCGAGGACAACCTGCGCATCCAGCTGAGCGTGATCGCCGGTGCGCACGCCGCCGGGGTCGAGCGGTTGCTCTTCCTCGGCTCGTCCTGCATCTACCCCAAGCGCGCTCCCCAGCCGATCCCCGAGGACGCCCTGCTCACCGGCCCTCTGGAGCCGACCAACGAGGCTTACGCGCTTGCCAAGATCGCCGGGATCGTGCAGACCCAGTCGTACCGGCGGCAGTACGGCGCCTCGTACATCAGCGCCATGCCCACCAATCTCTACGGGCCCGGCGACAACTTCGACCCGGAGTCCTCGCACGTCCTGCCCGCCCTGATCCGCCGCTTCCACGAGGCGGGACGGGACGGTGCACCGGAGGTCACCCTCTGGGGCTCCGGCAGCCCCCGGCGCGAGTTCCTGCACGTCGACGACCTGGCCGCCGCATGCCTTCTGCTCCTGGAGCGTTACGACGGCGACGAACCCATGAACATCGGCTGCGGCGAGGATCTGACGATCCGCGAACTCGCGTCCACCGTCCAGGATGTGACGGACTACCAAGGTCGTATCTCGTGGGACACGACGAAGCCCGACGGCACCCCGCGCAAGCTTCTCGACGTCTCCCGCCTCTCCTCCCTCGGCTTCAAGCCGCAGATTCCGCTGCGTGACGGCATCGCCCGGACCTACGCCTGGTGGCTGGACCACCAGGACGCCCGGGACTGACCGCGCCCCCGGCCGGGCCGGGCGGGCCGCCGCAGAGCGCCCCCGGCCCGCCCGGCCGACCCCGTACGGTCGGTCGAGGTTCATCTTCCGCATCCGGTTCCCGCCGCTCTCAGTACGCCCCGCGGCCGTCGGTGACGGCGCGCAGCGTACGGGCCATGAGTCCCAGGTCCGTGGCCACCGACCAGTTGTCGACGTACCACAGATCGAGCGAAACGGTCTCCTGCCAGGAGAGGTCGGAACGCCCGCTGACCTGCCACAGCCCGGTCAGCCCGGGCCGGACCGCGAGCCGCCGGAGCTCACGCTCGTCGTAGCGGGACACCTCCTCCGGAAGAGGCGGACGAGGACCCACCAGGGACATCTCGCCGCGGACGACATTGAGCAGCTGCGGCAGCTCGTCGAGCGAGCTCCGGCGCAGCAGCCGGCCGATCCGCGTCACCCGGGGATCACGGCGGATCTTGAACATCGCACCGTCGTTCTCGTTCGCTGCGAGGAGCTCCGCCTTGTGCGTTTCGGCGTCCTCGACCATGGTGCGGAACTTCCACATGGTGAACGGCCGGTTGTGCCGGCCCTGGCGGATCTGGCGGTGGAACACCGGGCCCTCGGATGTGATCCGTACGGCTGCCCCGATCAGGAGCAACAATGGCGCCAGTAGCACCAGTCCGAGCGCCGCACCCATGCGGTCCACCGCACCCTTCAGGGCCATCTGTGGCCCGCGGCGGAGCGGAGGCACGATGTGCAGCAGCGTCAGCCCGGCCGCCGAGGCGGGCCGGACCCGGCCTGCCGCGATCTCCGAGAGGTCCGACAGCACGGACAGCTGCAGCCCCCCGTCGTGCAGGCCCCAGGACAGTTGCCGCAGCCGCTCCCCGGAGAGCTGTGGTCCGGGTATCACCAGCGCCAGGTCCGCCTCATGGGCGAAGGCTCCGCCCAGCACCGTCGACACGTCGTCGTCGGCGGGAGCCGGTGCGAGGTGCCCCGGGACCGGGACCTCGCAGCCCAGTGATGCCTCTCCGACGGGTATGGCCGCAACGACGTTGTATGCGTGGTCCGTTCGGGAACCGAGCAACCGCACCGCCCGGTCCACCCCCGAAGCCTCACCGACCACCAGCACGCGGTGCTCGGCGCGTTGCCGACTTCCTGGCCACGGGAGTTGGCGCACGAGCGAAACGGCCACGGTCACCAGCAGGCCGGGCAGGAGTGCCACGACCACGGTCACCGGTCGTACCGGCTTGCCGAACACCGCGCTGAGGACGGCCAGTGCGCCGATGAGCAGCAGCCAGTCCCCGGGCGCGGTCAGTACGCCTCGGAGGCCCCCCGGCCGCCCGGCTGTGTACCGGCCACGCGCCAGCCGGGTTCCGCACCACACCAACGCGGCGACGAGTGCCGACAGTTGGGCCTGCGGGAGCCCGCCCGTGCGAAGGATGAGCCAGGCCGGTATCCCCAGCCCGAGTAGATCGGCCCCGAGGACGAGCGGCAGGTGCCGGCCCGGTCGTCTGTTCGGGGCGAGCGTCTGGTCAGAACGTTCGCGCTGTACGGTCGGGGCACTCCACAGCTGTTCAAGTTCCCTGCTGCGAGGCCGGTTTGAAGTGGTCCGTCGTAGTGGCGCCCCCGCCAGTCCCACGGATCCGGGAATGTCGGATTCGGGTAGCTCGACATGCCCCATGAACCCCCCAGTCACAGTTGCATCTCCACAAACGAGACGCATCCGCCGATCCTATGGACTGACGGATGCGCCCTCGCTCGCTGCACGATATCCACACACGTGCCATTTCGCTGGAGTTCTCGTGAAGTTCAGACATAAACGATGGCTCGGATCTCGTCCCGTTCCGCGCTGGATACAGGAGGTCTGCGGTCGGCTGTTGGTATTTGGCGGGTTCCGCCCTGGGATTATGTGCGGATATGTCACGCCCTCGCGATGCCGCACCCACGTCTGGGAGGATGCACCCATGGCGGCGAGCGCCGGCAAGCAAGAGAAAGAAGGCGTGCGGTGACTCCCGCGGAGAAGAACTGGGCCGGAAACATCACCTTCGGGGCGCGGCGCCTCCATGCCCCCCGCTCGATGGCCGGGATCCAGGAAATCGTGGCCTCCGGCACCACGGTACGGGCACTGGGCACCCGGCACTCCTTCAGCACCGTCGCGGACACGGCCGGAGACTTCGTGTCGCTGGCCGGACTGGACCACGTCGTCGAGATCGACCCGGCGGCCGGATCGGTCACCGTCGGCGCGGGTCTGCGCTTCGGGGAGTTCTCCGATGTCCTCCATGAGAACGGCTACGCCCTGCACAACCTGGGCTCACTGCCGCACATCTCCGTGGCGGGCGCCTGCGCGACCGGCACGCACGGCTCGGGCATCGGCAACCGTTCGATCGCCGGAGCGGTCCGGGCGCTGGAGATGGTCACGGCGGACGGCGGGATCGTGGAGCTGAAGCGCGGCGACGCGGACTTCCCCGGCGCTGTGGTCGCCCTGGGCGCCCTGGGGGTGGTGACCCGGCTGACCCTGGACCTGGTGCCCGCCTTCGACGTTCAGCAGTGGGTCTACGAGGATCTGCCGCGGTCCCGGCTCGGTGATCCGGACGGATTCGACGAGGTGATGTCCGCCGCATACAGCGTCAGCCTCTTCACCGACTGGCGCGGTGGCCCGGTCAACCAGGTCTGGCTCAAGCAGCGGGTGGACGCCGGAGGAGCGCGGCAGGCACCCGCCGAATGGCTCGGTGCACGGCTCGCGGACGGCCCGCGACACCCGATCCACGGCATGCCCGCTCAGAACTGTACCCGGCAGCAGGGCGTCCCCGGCGCCTGGCACCGACGACTGCCTCACTTCCGGCTGGAGTTCACCCCCAGCAACGGGGACGAGCTGCAGTCGGAGTACTTCGTGGCACGGCGCGACGCCGCGGCGGCGTACGAGGCACTGGACCGGATCCGGGACCGGATCGCCCCGCTGCTGCAGATCGGTGAGATCCGCGCCGTGGCCCGCGACGACCTGTGGCTCAGCCCCGCAAGCGGCATCGACGCCGTGGCCTTCCACTTCACCTGGGTCCCGGACACGGCCGCCGTCACGCCGGTGCTCGGCGCGATCGAGGAGGCGCTCGCACCGTTCGGGGCCCGGCCGCACTGGGGCAAGGTGTTCACGACCGCGCCCGAGACGCTGCGCGCGCTGTACGGGCAGTACGCCGACTTCGAGAAGCTGATGGCCCGGTACGACCCGTCCGGCACCTTCCGCAACGACTTCCTGGACCGCCACTTCCCGCGGTGACGCTCAGTGTGAAGGTCAGTGACCGTCGCGCTTGTGCCGGTGTCGGGGCGGCCACGCGGTCGCCGATCTTCCCGGCGCGAGATGTTCCACCACCTCGGCGAGCTCCTCGCAGGCCTGCTCGATCCTGTGCCGGACATTCATGCCCTCGCTGACGATCGATGCCAGCAGCAGCGCGGTGAGGGCCATGGAGCCGTTGAGGACCGTCAGATTGAGCATGATCTCAAGGATCGTGTGACCGGTGAACGGTCCCACTTTCTCGCTGCCCGCGATGATCGCCAGCACGGACAGCACCAGGGCACACGGCGCGCTGCCCGCGAGCTGGAAGCGCAGCGCGGCCCAGATGAGCACCGGGAACGTCACGTAGAGCATCGACAGTGAGCTTCTGGTGGCCACCAGGCCGAGCACGACGCAGACGACTGCCAGCGCGGTCGCCTCAGCCCACCGGTCGGTCCTCCGCGGCAGCCGCGCCCTGCGCATCACGAGGAGCACGGGGGTGACGATGAGTACGCCCATGGCGTCCCCCGCCCACCAGGCTGCCCAGACCGGCCAGAATTGGCCGAACGGCAGCCTGCCGGTGACGGCCAGCATGGTCGTGCCCATGGAGGCGCTGATCAGCATCCCGGCCATCGCACCGAGGAAGACCAGGACCACCCCGTCACGCAGCCGGTCCAGCTCCTTCCGGAATCCGGCCTGACGGAGCATGAGGTACGCGCAGACCGGCGCGAGCGTGTTGCCTGCGACGATGCCGGGGGTTGCGAGGTTGACCGGACCGGTGACGGTGGCGACGACGAGCAAGGATCCAAGAGCGATACCGGGCCAGATACGCAGGCCGAGATAGAGCAGAGCGCTCAGTGCGATGCCCGTCGGTGGCCAGAGGGGGGTGACTCTGGCGCCGTGGACGGTCACCTGCCTGAGCAGACCGATCTGTCCCGCAGCGTAGTAGGCGGCGGCAACCGCCAGGATGCTGAGGGCGGTCACCGCCGTGCCTCTGGTTCCCTCACTGCGGATCACAGCTCTCATGAGACACCGCGGGCCCGGGGCGGCGGCTGTGTGACACGCTCGGCTCGGGGATGCTCACGGTGCGCTGCCGGCGTCACCGGTCGTCACGCTGTGCGGCCCGGGGTGCGTCGTGGCGCAGGACGAGTACGGCGGCATCGTCCTCGTGCCCGGTGCGTTCCGCCGCCTGCAGCACCGCGTCGGCCAGCTCGTCGGCCCCGGCCGCGGCGCGTGGGGCCACCAGCTGCACCACCGTGTCCAGGCCCTCCTCGATCGGGAACGACGGCCCCTCGACCACGCCGTCGGTGAGCAGCACGAACGCCCCCGGGGCCGTCAGCCGGTGCCGCGTGACCGGATACTGCGGACCGGCCTGAATGCCCAGCGGCAGACCGCCCGCGTCCTCGAAGATGCCGGAGCGTCCGTCGACCGTCGCCCATACCCCGGCCACATGTCCGGCGCGCGCGGTGTCGAGTACCCACGTGCGCGTGTCGAGACGGGCGAACGTGCAGGTCGCGAAGAGCGTGCTGTCGACGGACAGCAACAGATCATTGGTGCGGCTCAGTATCTCGCCCGGATCCGAGGTCGTGGCGGCGAACGCCCGCATCCCGATCCGGATCTGCCCCATGAACGCGGCGGCTTCGACGTCATGGCCCTGTACGTCCCCGATGGCGAAGGCGAGCGTGCCGTTCGGCAGCGGAAAGCAGTCGTACCAGTCGCCACCGATGTCCAGGCCACTGCGGGCCGGCGCGTAACGGGCCGCCGTCTGCAGACCGGGGCGGGTGAGCAGGGTGGCCGGCAGCATCTCGCGCTGCAGCGCCTCGGCCAGCTCCACGCGCGCCTGGTGCAGCTGCACCTCCTGCCGCGCCCGGGCGGTGAGCCGCTGCAACGTGGCGAGCAGCTCCTCCGAACTCACCGAAGTGGGAGGACGACGCCGGTTCATGGGCCGCTCCGCAGTGCATTTGTTCGCGAGCCGCAACACACAGGGCCTGACGTGGCGGGACGGAACCGTGAGGCCCTTCTTCCGGCTGCCGCCTGCATCATATTTCGGTGGTGAACACTCTGCAGCGCGAGCAGCCGTCGGCCGATCGCATCGTGCCGACCAGATCGCATCGTGCCGACCAGAAGGGGCCGGGGCGGGAGCGCGCGAACGGACGCGGGTGGAGAGATGCTGAGAACAGGACCGCGTCGTGGCGGCTCACCGTGGCCGCGCGCGGGCGAGGAGGTGCGCAATGACACGCACGCTGGAATGGAAGCTCCGCCTGGATCTGTCCGAGGAGGAGGGCACGACCAAGGCCGAAGCCGTGCTGGACACCGGTTCCGAGAAGCTCACCGGCCACGGGGTGGCGCGCTGCAACCCGACGGACGTGGATATCCCCAGCATCGGTGACGAACTCGCGGCGAGCCGCGCGATGAAGGATGTCGCCGGCCAGCTGATGAGAGAGGCTGACCGCGAAATGGAGGCGGTGGGTGCCGGACCCCCCAAGGGTCCCCTCGGCAAGCCGTACGCCTGGACCGATGTGTCGAGCTGAGGCCTTGGATCCGGATCGGACCGGATCAGGGCGTGGCCCGCCGCCGAGTGACCGGTGTCGTCGCGGTGCGCGCGGCTGCACGGCGGAGGGGGACACAACGGGAAGGCTTCCCCCATGCCTTCAGGGCTGTTCCCGTCCCGCGGAGGACGTATGACCCGTATCTCATGGAAGTGTTCACGATCGGCACCCGGCTGACCCGGGTGACCCGCGAGATGACGCACCGCGATCCGGACACGGCACCGGCCGTCGTTGCGGCGGCCGTCCCCGACCGGAGCGACGGCACCCGGCAGGGCGAGATGCCGGGTGCCGTCCTCGACACAGGGGGGCGACGCGCCACCGCACGTGGAACCGCGGCCGTCGTGCTCTCCGACGGCCGGGAGCGCGGCCACTCCGCGCTGCTCGCGGATCGGATGCGGTGGCTGCACCGGCCGGCACACCGGGTGGTGCGGTCCAACCCGCGCCGGGCCGCACCGGGTTCCGAAGCACGGGCAGTGGTCATGGCAGCAGCGCTGCCCAGCGTGGACGCGTTCGTCGACGAATACAGCCTGCAGGCCCTGGAGCAGTCGGCGGCCGTCGTCGGTGGAGCCGCACCGGCAGGCGGTGAGTGCCATGCGTGAGATCTTCCCGGTGCTGAGCCGCTGGTACGCCTGCGGTGAACCGTTCGGACTTGCGACGGTCGTCGCGGTCACCCGCAGCGCGCCCCGCGGCCCCGGGGCGGCGATGGCGGTGGGGCCCGGAGACGAAGTCGTGGGCAGCGTCTCCGGCGGCTGCGTCGAAGGCGCCGTCTTCGACCTGGCCAAGGAGGTCGTGGAGACCGGACGGGCACAGCTCCACACCTTCGGATACAGCGACGAGGACGCCTTCGCCGTCGGGCTCACCTGCGGAGGCGAGATCACCGTCCTGGTACGTCCCGTGTCGGCCGTCACCGACCCCGCGTTCGGCGAGGTCGCCGCATCGGTCGCCGCACACCGTCCGGTGGTGGTCGCCACCGTGACCGACGGCCCCGCCCCGCGCGGCGCCGCGCTCGCCGTATGGCCGGACACGGTGTCCGGTTCCCTGGGCACCAGCGGCCTCGACGTCGCCGTTACCGCCGACGCCCGGGGTGAACTGGCCCAAGGGGCAACGGGCCTGCGTCACTACGGACCGCGCGGCGAACGCCGCGAGGACGACGTCACCGTGTTCCTGCAGTCGTTCGCGCCGCCGCCGCGCATGCTGGTCTTCGGCGCGATCGACTTCGCCGCCGCCGTGGCCCGCATCGGCGCGTTCCTCGGCTATCGGGTCACGGTGTGCGACGCCCGCCCGGCCTTCGCCGATGCCCGCCGCTTCCCGGCCGGGGCGGAGGTGGTCGTCGACTGGCCGCACCGTTACCTGCGCGGCACCGACACCGACGAGCGGACCGTGATGTGTGTACTCACCCACGATCCGAAATTCGACGTCCCGCTGCTGGAGGTGGCCCTGCGCTCCCCGGCCGCGTACATCGGCGTGATGGGGAGCCGCCGCACCCATGAGGATCGTCTGGCCCGGCTGCGCGAGACGGGACTCGGCGAGGCGGAGCTCGCGAGACTGCGCTCGCCCATCGGCCTCGACCTCGGCGCCCGTACCCCCGAGGAGGTGGCCGTCTCGATCGCCGCGGAGATCGTCGCGCTTCGCTGGGGCGGTACCGGCGCCCCCCTGGCGGACACGGCCGGGGCGATCCACCGGCCGCGACCGAAGGCCGTGTGAGGAGGAGACCATGCAGCTGCACAACTCATTCACCGTTCCGGTACCGGTCGACGAGGCGTGGCGGGCGCTGCTCGACGTCGAGCGGGTCTCGCACTGCATGCCCGGCGCCATCGTGGAGGACTTCGACGGCGAGACCATCAAGGGCTCCGCCGAGGTGCGGGTGGGGCCGATCACCGTGACCTACCGCGGCACGGCGACCTTCCTGGAGAAGGACGAACCGGAGCACCTGATCGTGCTGGCAGCCAAGGGCAAGGAGGTGCGGGGCCAGGGCATGGCCGCGGCCGCCGTCACCGGGACGCTCGTCGAGCGCGGCGGCGGCACGACCGTCACGCTCGACACCGACCTGACGATCACGGGACAGCCCGCCCGGTTCGGCCGCGGAGTGATGAGCGACGTCAGCGACGAGCTCATCGGGCAGTTCGCCGGGTGCCTCTCCGCACAGCTGTCGGAGGCGGCAGCGGCCGCGCGTGGACCCGCAGCGCAGAACGGCGCCGCGGAACCGGCTGCGCGCGGGCCCGTCTCGTGGACCGGCGCCGCGGAGCCCGAACCCGCGGCACCGCTCGTGGGCGGCGGCACAGGCGCATACGAGGCGGAACCGGTCGATCTGCTGCGCAGGTCGGGTACGCCGGTGGCCGAACGCGCTGCGGCGGTCCTCGGCGCGGCCGCCCTTGCCGCGCTGGTCGTGGTTCTCCTGCGCGCGATCTGCCGCCGGCGGGTCGGCCACGGCCGGACCGTCGTGGTCGCGATCGGTTCTCAGCCGACGTAGGTGATGTCCGAGGCGGAGCGGATGCGGTTGCTGCCATCCGCTCCGGTACCGATCCCGGTGGGCTCGCCGTTCATCACACCCTTGTACTCGGTGCAGATGTCGATATCGGCGCCGGCATCGTCATGGATCGTGAGGCCCGAGAACTCGGCCGTGTCACTGTAGTCGGTGTTGATGCCCACGAGGCTGTCTCCCGGCGAGATGACTCGGATGTTCTGCAGCTGGACGTGCCGTCCTTACATCGTGGAGCAGTTGCCGCACGAGCGGTGCAGCTTGCCGAAGTCCTCGACGAACCCCGGCAGGGGCAGCCTGCGGGCGCCCTCGGCGCTCGTGTCACCGCAGATGCCGGCCGCTCGGACCGTAGCGTTGCCCCTGCCAGAGATCGATCCGTGCGATTCCGGGGCGGGATGACGCCATGTGCTGGAGTGCCACCGCCGATCTCGTGGCCGGAACGGGCATCGCCGCGATCGGAGCGGCCTGCGTCGCGCGCACCCGCCGGACCCGTGATCTGCCGCTCGCCGCACTGCCGTTGCTCCTCGGAACCCATCAGATCATCGAGTCGATCGTCTGGCGCTCCGGTGGCGGCACGGGCCCCGCCACCGTGGCCTGGGCCGTCATCGCCCTGCCGCTGCTGGCGTTGTGGGTGCCGCTCGGTGTGCTGTGCGCCGCGCCGCCGCATGCCCGGCACCGACTCCTGATCCCGCTCACGGTGGGCGCCGTGACCGCCGCCTCCCTCGCGTCCTGTCTGGCCACCCGCCCCGTGACCGCAGAGATCCGCGACCACACCCTCGGCTATGTCCTCGACCTTCCCCACTCCGAACTGCTGGTCGTGGGTTACCTCGTGGCCACGGTCGGCTCTCTGCTGCTCTCCGGCGACCGGCTGCTCCGGCTGCTCGGCGTCCTCGTCGCCGTCGGGGCTGGGGTGTGCGCGGCGCTGTGGCGGCTGGAGTCCGTCTCGACCTGGTGCGCGTTCGCGGCGGTGTGTTCGGTCGTCCTCCTCGGCCGGGCGCGACGCCGGCCGCCTGCGGATCCACGGACACCGGCGCAGAACTGCTGAGGTTCACTCCACCGACGGGGCCGGCAGCCCGATGGGATTGGGGAACGGCAGCACCTTGGCCTCCAGCACCCGTCGTGTCGGCAGCTCCAGCGCGGCGAGAAGTGTATCCACGGTGGTGTCGTCGAGCGTGCGCAGCAGCCGGGCGGCCAACCGGTCGGTGGCGTCCTCGATCAGAGCCCGCTCCTCATGGCCGCGCGGCGTGGCGGCTCCGTCCGCGTCGACGAGTCCGCGCGCACGCAGCCGCTCCTGGGCCGCAGCCCACTCCTCCTCGTTCCAGCCCCGGTCGAGCCGGATCCCCTCGCGGGGGACCCGGTCGGTCGCGGCGGCGAGAACGAGGGCCTCCGGAGCGTCCAGACCATGGTCGGCGAGCACGGCTACATGGGCGTCTCCCCGGAACTCCCGTACAGATGTGCCGAGTTGCCACAGCCTCTCCACCGGTTCATCGCGGTCGCAGAGCGGGCGGTTGGCGGCGAACAGGGGCCGGGCCATCAGGGGCGCGTCCTCCACCATGGCCGCCAACGGCGGGCAGAGCTCACCGGCTCGGGCCTCGATGCCGGGGATCACCCTGCGCAGCGCCTCGGCGGCCCGCTGGGCGCGCATGTCCTCATCGCCCCGGGAGCGACGATCTGCCACGCCGCGGGCAGTGCCCGCGCCACCATCCCGGGGGCGAAGACGCCGAGTGCGGCGGCCGCACCCGGGTCGGCCCGCCCCATCGGGGCGGTGCGCGCGGCGAAATACCCCATCCAGAACCGTTCCTGGGCAGTGAGCAGGAGTGAGTCCTGGCTCACCGGCACGCCCCGAACGGTCTTGGGCGCACTGGTCCTCCGCTTTCGCGTCCCGGTCGGCGACGCATATCCCGTATGCGGTCCGTCCCAGGCGGGCGGTATCCCTCACGACCTGGCCATATGGGTGTGGCCAGAGGCGACGGGGAGGCCCCGAACCATCTCGCTGGTGGCGCGGGGGCCCCGACTGCTGACGCCACACCCGGCGTCCCAGATCGCACCGAGAACGTTACGCACGCCCCGCCAGGCATTCCCGCAGATCGTCACGCCGTTCACTCAATCGTGGCTACCTGCGCCAAAGCGGCTTGCATGCCCAGCAGTTGTGAACCCCTTCAGGCCAAGGGACTTGCCCATGGCGCGGCAGTGCGCATCGAAATACGTGACCGCATGGAGGGGTTCGGTTCGTAGCCACAGGGTGCGGGATCTCGACTTCATGCACACCAAGTTAACGCGCACCGAAATGCCGCTCCACGATCGCCGTGGTGTCGGTGCCGCGCGGCAGGATGCCGTACTGGTGACCGCGGTCCGCGCCGAGGCGTGCGGCGACGAACGCCTCGGCCATGGGTGCCGGAGCATGCCGCAGCATCAGCGAGGACTGCAGGGCGAGCGCCATTCCCTCGACCGTCGCCCGCGCACGGAACTCCGCGGCGAGCGGATCGCGCAGATCCGCGACCAGCTCCTGACGCACCCGACGCACATGGGCGTCCAGCACAGCACTGGCCCCGGCTGTGGTCTCCAGCTCGGCCCAGAAGGCATCCAGGGACTGTGGGGTCCTGGCAATACCACGCAGCACATCGAGCGCGATCACATTGCCGGAGCCCTCCCACACCGCCATTACCGGCTGCTCGCGGTAGCGCCGGGCGAGCGGCCAGTCCTCGGTGTAGCCATTGCCGCCCAGACACTCCAGGGCCTCGTACGCGTGGTGCGGACCGCGCTTGCAGATCCAGTACTTGGACACCGCGGTGGCCAGTCGGCGGAACATCGTCTCGGACTCGCTGCTGCCGGTCTCGTAGGCCCGGGCGAGGCGTAGCGAGGTCCAGGTCGCCGCCTCCGTCTCCAGGGCCAGGTCGGCGAGGACCGCTGTCATGGCGGGCTGCTCGACCAGCCTGGCACCGAAGGCGCTGCGGTGCTGCGCGTGCCAGATCGCCTCGGACACCGACTGGCGCATGCCCGCGGTGGTGCCGAGAACACAGTCCAGACGGGTGTGGTTGACCATTTCGATGATGGTGGGAACGCCGCGACCGGGCTCGCCGACCCGCACCGCCCAGGTTCCGTCGAACTCCACCTCGGACGACGCGTTCGACTTGTTGCCGAGCTTGTTCTTCAGCCGCTGGATACGGACGGTGTTACGGGTGCCGTCGGCCAGCACACGCGGTACGAGGAAGCAGGTCAGCCCGGCCGGGGCCTGGGCCAGAACGAGGAAGGCGTCCGACTGCGGGGCCGAGAAGAACCACTTGTGGCCGGTCAGCAGGTGGGTCCGGCCGTCGGGGTCGGAGGCCACCGGAACCGCGCGGGTGGTGTTGGCGCGAACGTCGGATCCCCCCTGCTTCTCCGTCATGCCCATGCCGAACGTCAGCCCCGACTTGCTGCCCGGAGCGATCAGCCGGGGGTCGTACGAGCGGCTGAGCAGGCCCGGGAGCCAGTCACGGCCCACCTCGCCGTCGCGCTGCAGGACGGGGACCACGGCGTGCGACATCGACATCGGGCAGGCGTGACCCGGCTCGATCTGGGCGAACAGCATGAACGACGCCGCCCGCGCGACCGCGGCACCCGGCTTCGGGTCGGCCCAGGCCGCGGTGTGCGTGCCGTAGCCCACGGCCGCGCCGATGACCTCGTGGTACGCGGGGTGGAACTCGACTTCGTCGACGCGATTGCCGTACCGGTCGTGGGTGCGGAGCACGGGAGGCGAGGTGTGCGCGAGCTCCGCATTCTTCTGGAAGGGTTCCGAGCCGACCAGGCTGCCGATCTCATGGAGCTCCGGCTCGTGCCAGGCCGCGCCGAATGCCCGTACCGCCTCGGAGAGCGGTGGATTGGTGCCGTACTCGTCCAGGCCGGTCCGGGGCGGCACCTGATTGGTGACCTCGTGGGTGGGGTGCGATGCGGGAGCCCCCGAGCGGAGGCCGGTGGGGTGGGCGGTGACGGTCATGGCGGCGGTCCTGTCTGACGTCGGCGGTAGGAGTTTCGGCCGGGAGGTTGCTCTGCTGGTACGGCGGTGCGCGGTCAGGTGCCGCCCGCTCCCACCGCTCTCAGGCACAGTGTGGCGATCTCCGCCACGATCGGCTCCGGGTCGGTGCGTTCCCCCACCGGGGAGAGCGGACCGAGCAGCGCCTCACTGATCGCTCCGATCACCGCGGCGGCCGAGAGCCGGACGTTCTGCACGGGCAGCTCGCCGGCCTCGATCCCCGCGGCGATGATCATCTCGGCGAGGGTGTGGTAGCCGCGGCGATAGGCCAGCCGCTCCGCCTCGACCAGCGGATCGACCGGCTCGGCAAGCAGCGCCCAGGCCGTGCGGGGTGCTCGCAGCGCCCGGAACGCGAAGACCTCGACCAGGGTGCGCAACTGCTCCGCCGCCCCTCTTGTGGCGCCCACGGCCTGCTGTACCGCGGTGAGCTCATGACCGGCGACATGACGGAAGACCGCGGCGAGCAGCTCCTGCTTGGAGGCGAAGTGGTTGTAGACGCTGCCGGTGGCGACTCC
Organism: Streptomyces sp. NPDC057565; assembly: GCF_042801455.1. Lineage (NCBI taxonomy): Bacteria > Bacillati > Actinomycetota > Actinomycetes > Kitasatosporales > Streptomycetaceae > Streptomyces > Streptomyces sp. NPDC057565. The sequence goes on from NZ_JBHVFU010000012.1 coordinate 153,980, forward strand.
GGCTCGCTCGGCGAGCGCGGAGATGCTGGCCGCGGCGTATCCGCCCTCGGACAGCAGTTGCCGCGCGGCGTCCAGCAGCCGCTGGCGATGCGCGAGCCGGGTCGCCTCGGTACGGGCGGTGGGGCGGTAGGCCATGATGATCTGAACCTCGATTCATAACTTCGGCTCCCACTGAACCACCGCCGCGCCTGCCGCGCAATGATCGGCGGCCGCGGGCGGGGAGGTGGAACCCTCTTTCTCCTTTCTCCGGGTAGCAGAAAGCCCGTTCGAGATCGGGCGAGCGACGGCTGTTACAGAAATCCGCGCCTTTCTCGCAAGGGTGAGCTGTGGTGTACACGGCTCGACGTGGTGCGCGCTGTGCCGGGTGTGCCGGTATCGAGCGGGTAGATGCAGCGGTCAGTGATCGACAGGTGCCCGGGTAGTTGAATGCGTGCCTAATGCACGCGCGTGTGACGGAAATGTCTGCATTTCGTAACACGCATCGAGGCAAATGTCATAAATCGGGCTATCAGGCCAAAGTGTGCGCTCTCGGCTTCACGCCGGGATCGATCAACGCTCGGACCACACGGTCCGGGCCTGCACCTGAGGGGTTTTCATGTCCCGTTCCGCATGGCGGTTCACTGCTACCGTCATTGCTGCCGGCGCGTTGGTGGGCGCCGCCGCTCTCCCGGCCGCCGCCGCCGACAACGACCGCGGTTATGGCCGGCCGAGCTCGTATTCCGGCGTCGCCCTGGGCGAGATCCAGTACGACAGCCCCGGATCCGACAACGGCACCAACCGCAGCCTTGACCGCGACTACAAGGACCGCGACTACAAGGACCGCGACCGCAAGGACCGCGACCGCAAGGACCGCGATCACAAGGACCGCGATCACAAGGACCGCGACCGCAAGGACCGCGATCGCAAGGACCGCGACCGCAAGGACCGCGACCGCAAGGACCGCGACCACAAGGACCGCGACCACAAGGACCGCGACCACAAGGACCGCGACCACAAGGACCGCGACCACAAGGACCGCGACCACAAGGACCGCGACCACAAGAACCGCGATCACAAGGACCGCGACCGCAAGGACCGCGACCGCAAGGACCGCGATCACAAGGACCGCGACCACAAGAACCGCGACCACAAGAACAGCGACAACAAGAACCGCAACCACGCCGGTTGGGGCCACAAGGACCGCGATCACAAGGACCGCGATCACAAGGACCGCGACCACAAGAACCGCGACCACAAGAACCGCGACAACAAGAACCGCAACCACGCCGGTTGGGGCCACAAGGACCGCGATCACAAGAACTGCGACCACAAGGACCGCGACCACAAGAACCGCGACAACAAGAACCGCAACCACGCCGGTTGGGGCCACGACGGTCGTCGTTGACCCCCTGCACCCACCTGTCCTGACCCTCTGACCCCCGCTCCCTGACCCGGGAGCGAGGCCCCGCCCCATCCGCCCGCGGCGCACCCCGCCCCATCCGCCCGCGGCGCACCCCGCCCCATCCGCCCGCGGCGCACCCCGCCCCATCCGCCCGCGGCGCACCCCGCCCCATCCGCCCGCGCG
>NZ_JBHVFU010000012.1:155640-207923 GCF_042801455.1 Streptomyces sp. NPDC057565
TGCGCACCTCGGCCCATCCGGCCGCGGTGCGCCGCCTGAGTCGTGGGCAGCGGTTCACGGGCCCCTGCGACGGATGCCGCCCGCGGCGCGAGCCCGTCGCCTGCCCGACGATCGGAGCGAGCGGGCGCACGAGCGCCGCGATGCAGCACGGGCGAGCGGAGGGTGCACTCGTCAATCTGGGCGCGCGATCTCCTGTTCGGCCCAGAGCGCCTTGCCGGTCCGGCCGTATCGGGTGCCCCAGTGGGTGGCGAGCTGGGAGACGATGAAGAGCCCGCGTCCGCCTTCGTCGACGGTGTGGGCGTGGCGCAGGTGCGGGGCCACTGGACTGCTGTCGTGGACCTCGCAGGTCAGCGAGCGGTCCCGGATGAGCCGCAGGTGCAGCGGCGGGGTGCCGTAGCGGACGGCGTTGGTGACCAGCTCGCTGACGATCAGTTCGGTGGCGTAGACCGTCTCTTCGTCGAGGTCCCAGCCGTCGAGCCGGTCGCGCACGAGCGTACGGGCGATGGCGGGGGTCGTTCGGGCGTGGGCCAGCTCCCACGTGGCGACGTGGTCGGGTGGCACGGTGCCGGTCCGGGCGAGGAGCAGGGCGGCGCCGTCGGGGTGGCTGCCGGCCGGCAGGCTGTAGACGACGTCGTCGCACAGCTCCTGCAGGCCGCGTCCGGGGTGCACGAGCACCTCCCGGACCCTCGCGGCGCTCTCGGCGTCGGGCAGCAGAGCGCGGGTGCCGAGCGCCAGGACGCTGCCCTCTTCCAGCTGAAGGGTGGCAGTGGCGAACGGGGCGCTGTCGGCAGAGAAGAGGGCGGGCCCCTCGGGCACGTCGAAGGGCGGCGTGCTGCCGTCGGGGCCGATGACGATCGGTTCGGGATGCCCCGCCAACGCGATCGTGCAGCGGCGCGTGAACGGGTCGTAGACCGCGTACAGACACGTCGCCGTCAGGGATTCCTGGTGCAGGGAGTCGCCGGGGGGCAGTGCGGCACGCTCCTGGGCCAGGCGGCCGGCCGTGTCGTTCAGCCGGGCCAGGACCTCGTCGGGTTCCAGGTCGAGACCGGCCAGCGCATGGATGACCGTACGCAACTGTCCCATGGTGACGGCCGTCTGGAGACCGTGCCCCGCGACATTGCCGACAACCATTGCGGTGCGGGCGCCGGACAGGCCGATGGTGTCGAACCAGCAGCCGCTGTTGCGCCCGGGAAGGAGGACATGGGCGGTGTCGACGGCGACATGGCTGCTCTCGTGCTGCGGCAGCAGCCGCCGCTGCACCGTCGATGCGATCACGTGGTCGCGCTCGAACCGGCGCGCGTTGTCGATGCTCAGTGCGACATGGGCGACCGCGGTCAGCGCGAGAGTGACGTCGTACTCGTCGTACGGCTCCGACCCGCCGCGGCGGTACAGGCTCACCAGGCCGAGGACGGCGCCACGCAGCTTCAGCGGGGCAACGATCAGCGAATGGGCCCCGATCGCCCGGATCAGCCGGGCGCTCTCGGGATCCGCGACCAGCCATGGAGTGTCCGCGTCGAGCTGGATCCGACGGGGCCGCAGGTCGGACACCGCCAGGGCGAACGGGGTACGGACGGGCAGCCTGCGTGTGTCGCCGACGAGACCGTCCTGGGGACCGGTGTCGTCGGCACCTCGCAGCGCTGCCCGCCGCAACGGCACTTCGAGCCCCAACGGGCCCACCCGAGGATCCGCACCGCGCAGCACGTCGTCCACCACCTCGACCACGGCGAAGTCGGCGAACCCCGGTACGACCGCGTCGACGAGCGCCTCGCAGGTGGTCGCCACATCGAGGGACCGGCCCACCTCCTTGAGCACACCGGCCAGGGTCGCGGACCGTGCGCGGGCCTTCTCACGTTCGGTGACATCGACGACCGAGGCGAGCAGGCCGAGGGTCTGCCCCTGTACGTCGTCGAGGCGGTAGACGGAGACCATGAGACTGCGATCCGGACCGGGCGTGTCCTGGAGGCGGCCCCGGATGAGGCGGTCGCGCACGGGCGCGCCGGTGTCCAGCACTCGTTGCAGCACCGCCCTGGCCTCGTCGGGCCGTTCGAGGTGGTACGCGTCGGAGAAGGGACGCCCGACAAGCCGCTGGGCGTGGGCAGGGTCGGACAGGGAGTTGATGCGCACCAGCCGCAGCTGCGGATCGAGCACATGGAGGCCCACCGACGACTGGGTGAACAGTCTCTCGAGGAGCGCGGTCTCCATGGCGTCGGGCGGCATCGGCGCGGGGACGGTGGGACCTGCGTCCGACACGGTTGCACCCCGATCGCGCTCTGCTGGTCTCTGTGCATCGACACGTATGGGATCAGCGTCCGCGCTGCCCGCGCGCCCGGCCACCGATATGTGGCAGACGGGTGAATGCGGAACAGGGTCGTCGGCACACCCTCCGGCGGAAGGTGCGGCAACCTTTCTGCTTCCGACGGGAACTGACGTGACGACATCCGCCCCGGCCCCGAAGGTGCCTGCCGTGGCCCATCCGCATCCCCGAGCCGCCCGCAGACGCCGCGCAACCCGGTCGCACACCCTGTTCACCGCGCTCGCGGCCGGTGTGCTCGCCCTCACCGGACTGGTCGCCGTCGGCCAGACCTCGCAGGTCACGACCGCCCGGCAGGCCGAGGCACTGGACCGCGGTGTCGTCAGCGTCCACACCGACACCGGCGGCTCGGATGGTGGCGCGCCGGCTCCCGCACGCTGTCGGACGGTGCGGTCCTCCTTCGGGTGTGCGAGACGGCCCCCGGCTGGGAGCGGGGGCCAGGATCAGGCCTGCACCAGCAGTCGTTCAGCGGCCCACCGAACTCAGAGCCCGGTGACTTTGGCGCTCGCCGACAGCTCGTAGACCAGGGTGACCGTGCGGCGGCTGCCGGGCGGGAGGGTGACGTCCCAGCGGGCGATGCCCTCGGCGTCGACCACGTCGGGCGCCGGGGAGCATGAATCCTTGTGCAGGCGTACCTCCACCGCCGAGACCTCGGAGACCGGGATCCGCTCCCGAAGGACGACCACCCGCTCGCCGTGCTCCCCGGGGGCGGAGAACCGGGACAGGTGCAGCCGGACCGTGCGGGTGACCACGGTCCGCTGGGTGATACCGGCGGAGTCGCGGGACTCCTCGGCGTGCCGGACGACGCTGTAGTCGTCGCAGCTGCCGAAGGCCAGCTCAACGGGGGCGCCGGGGGCAGTGAAGTCCAGCGTGCCGCGGCCGCTGAATCCGCTGCCCCGGACCAGGTCCACGGGCCCGGCGAGCAGCGCGTGGCCGGACAGATTGTCGAACCGCACCACCTGGGTGACCAGGGGGGACAACTCCGGTGAGCAGACGTACTCACTGGGAGCGGCCGTGGTGAATGCGGACAGCGGCACTCGGTGGGCGCGGCCGTCACCGGGCACCGAGACCGGTGCGGGGGATCTCAACACCCGCGCCTCGCCGCCGTCGTCCACCCCCGGCAGGCCGAGCACCGGGGCCGGGCCGAGGGCCCCGGTCTCCTCCTCGCGCAGCTCGACATCGACCGTGCGGCGCTCCGCTGCGGAGCGGTCCTTGAGTGTCAGCCGGTCCTCGCCCAGCCATGGCGGATCGGTGGCCAGCGCCGAGCGGGCCGTCGACAATGTCAGCCGTACGTCCGACCAGTCCTCACCGGTGCGCTGCCAGACCATCGCGTCGGTCTCCAGTGTCAGGGAGGCCCCGTCGAGCACGGCCCGGTAGGCGGGCCGCCACAGCGCACACGGGGTGAGGTGGCTCAGGCGCAGTTCGACCGGCCCGGCGACCGTGGCCTCCACGGTCAACTCGATGTGACCGACCAGCTCGGCGGGCTCCTCCTCGGAGAGATGCATGGCCCGCTGGGCTTCCCCGAGTTCGACAGCGAGGGAGGCCAGCCGGGCTTCCACGGCGCGGAGTTGCTCGCCGTGCGCGTCGCGCTCGTCGTCCACCCGGTCCAGTTCGCGGGCCCAGCGGGGCCGTTCGGTCTCCCCGGAGCCGGCGCCTTCGCCGATCTCGCGCAGCAGATCGACGGCGAGGCGGCCGAGCAAGTCGAGGCGGGCATGCAGCCGGTCGCGTCGCCGCCCCAGGTCCAGTCGCTCCTCTTCGAGGGTGTGTACGCGGTGGCGCAGGGCGGAGTCGTCGTCGGTGAACGGCAGCGGTCCGCGCGGCGTCCAGCTGCGGACGATCCGCACGTCGAGCACGCTCGCGGGGTGATCGGCGGTCAACTCGGCATGGAGGGTCCGGTCGACGGCCAGCGCACTGACCGGCCCGAGACGCAGCCGTTGGATCCCGGCCTCCAGGTCGAGCACGACGGCGCGCTCGATGTGGGCGCGATCCTCGAGGCAGGTGACAGCGGTGACGGGGAGGGCGATCGGCTTCGGGGCCGTGGACATGGCGTGTGTCAGCTCCTGCGGTTGCCGCCGACGAGGGCCTTGCCGGTCGGGATGCGGATCTCGTAGCCGCCGTCGAAGGCGGCAGTGGCGCCTGCGGGCAGGTCCAGTCGCCAGACGCGGGTGCCCGGCGCATGTCGATCGGGCCCCACGCCTTCCTCGGGTGCCGTCCAGTCGGCCCGTTCCTCGATCCGGACGTCCGGATCGGAGGTGACCGGCACCCGCTCGCGGACTTCCACGGTGACGGGCCTCGCGAGCCCGTTGGCCAACTCCACGTGGACTCGGTGGTCGAGCACGGTGGTGTTGTTGCGCAAGCCCGAAGTCGACTCGCGCAGGCTCGTATGGTGGATGACCCGGATGCCCTCGGCCGGCCCGAGCCCCACCCGGCGGACACCGCCGGGGGCAAGCGTGGGCAGTGCGGCGGTCAGCAGGAAGTCGTCGTCGACGGTGACCTCCATCGGGCCGGCCAGCAGTGCCTGGTCGGTGGCGTTGGAGAGCACCAACGTCGCGTACACGGCCTGCTCGACGGACGGAACGCAGAGGTACTCGGTACGCAGGCCGACCGGGATCTCGCCGATGGTGACGGTGTGCCAAGTGCCGTCCGACGGAATGTCGGCGCGGGCGGTGGCATCGAAGCGGTGGTCGAAGGAACCCGCCGACTCGCGGGGCCGCACGGCCTGTCCGGGCAATGGCAGCGCGGCCACCGCTTCGGCGCGGCGGCGGTACTCGGCCGCCACCGGGTCGAAGGGAGAGTCGGGAAACAGCCGGCCTCTCCGACCGCCCTGCTCGTCGGGGCCGCACAGGACAAGGCCGACATAGTCGAGCTCGGCGCCGCTCGGCTGCGGCGGACCGGCTACCGGTGCCGGAGGGGGTGGCGGCGCAGCCCGGCCAGGAGCCGCGGGCGCCATGGCGGCGGGGGAACCCGCGAAGGACCTGCCGCCGGTACGCGGCCTGTCGCCCGGTCGCGACCCGGCCGGCTGCGCAACGGCCGGCATCCCGCCGCCGAAGACTTCTGGGGGAGCGCCGTCTGCGCCGCCGGGCACCGAGACCGCGGCCGGCGGACCGCCGTAGCTCTGCGGTGCCGGCGGCGGGGGAGGCGGCGGCGGAACGGGACCGGACGCGGAGCCGCCCGCGGCACCCATGGGCGCGGAGCCGGCCCGGACGGCCGCGGGTGCGGCGGTCGTGGCTGGGCCAGGACCTGCCGCGTCGTACCCGGAGAACAGGTCGACGAGCCCGGCCGGGGGCTCGCGCCAGCCAGAAGGCGCGGGGGCGGGCTGACTGCGTCCGATCCGGATCGAGCGGAGCCTCGGCAGGTCGGTGCGGCGCCGATGATCGGCGGTGGCCACGGCGATGCGTACGCCGGTCCAGTCCTCGCCGGTCCGCTGGGCGACCGAGGCGCGCAGCACCAGACGGCCGCTGCCGTCGCCCTGACGGTGAGTGAGACGGTAGGTCGGCACCCAGACGGTGCCCGGCACCCCGTATTCCAGCTCCAGCTCCACCTCCGCCTCCGCCTCACCGGTGCCGTCGAGGGTCAGTACCGCGCAGACCGTGGTCGCCACGTGCGCTGACGGCGCGTCGGTGGAGGCGCGGGCGAGCCTGTCGGCGGCGACGGTGAGCTCGTGCTCGACGCTGCGCAGCGCCTCCTCCAGCTCGACGAGGCGGTTGTGCAGTCCCGTCAGCCGCTCGTCGACGAAGTCGGCGAGCTCCAGCCACGCGTCGACCGGGGTGCGGCGGTGCGGATCTTCGCGCCTGCGGGCTGGTGGGACCGGGTGGAGAGCCCTGACCTCCTCGATCAGGCTCAGCTGCCGGTCCCGGCGTCCCTGCGCCGCCGCGTACTCGTCGCTCAGCCGCTCGACCTCGCGCTGCAACTCGTCGGGCGTGCCCGTGCCGAGCGGCTCGGCCTCGACTTCCACCCGGGCCTCGGTGACGCGCACCCCGGGGGCGCCCAGGACACGGGTCCGCAGCGAGCCCGGGTCCAGCGAGCGGGGCAGTCCTGTCACCCGCACCCGGCCGTCCGGCGACACGCTGCCCCGGGCCAGGCGTCGGCAGACCGCGCCCTGTGCGTACACCACGACCGAATCGAGGGTCGACCCCCACCTCTGTGTTGACTCAGCTGTCATGCGCTCTGCCCCCCGCTGCGTTCATGCTGAGCGAAGCCTACGCCCGGGCGGTCTGCGCGTCCGTGTCGATTCAGGAGATGACGTCAGGACCACACGCCCTGTTGGCTGAGCACCGTTTCACGGCCTCCCAGAGGGGGCGGGTCGCATGCGGCCCGGCACGGGCGGGGCGCCGAGGCCATCGAGGTGATGCGCGCGCTGGACAGCGCCGAGGACTGGGTCGTCGACTCGCTGTGCGGGCTGTTCACCTCCGAGGGCCGCGCCGAGGAGGGCCTCGCCCACCTGGACGCCCTCAAGGCCCGGCGGGGCAAGGAGGAGTGGGAGCTGTTCCGGCTGCGGGGCCGCTCCTGGCCGCCTGCGGACAGCTCGACGAGGCGGTCGAGGAGGCCCAGGCGCACCCCGAGGGCGGGAGTCCGTACGAGGTGGAGAGCCTGGCCGGCCTGTTGGCCGACGCCGGGCGCCCGAAGGAGGCTGTCGCCCTCCTGGACGCGGACCGCCTGGACCACCGACGGACTCTCGGCCCGCTGCTGGTGTAGCTGGGCCGGGTCGAGGAGGCCGTGGCGCTGCTGCCGACGCCGCGCCCCGTCGTACCACTGCCGGAGCCCACGGGCTACAGCGACTGTCCGCCCTTTCAGTGCCGGGACAGCCCTCAGGCAGTCGCTTTCGCATCTTGTTCGGTAAGCCCGTGGTGTCCGGTGCCGGGCACGGCAAGGCGGAGGTCTCCACAGGGCGTAGTCGGGAGCCCCGGCAAGGCAGGCAACCCATTCGCAGCCCTCACGCGGAGCCGACCTCGGACGCCTTTCCGGGTGCGGAGGACGCCGCGGAGGACTGCGGTGTCAGGGACTCCGTGTTCGCCGGCTCCGGGGCCGGCCGGGACGCGGGCGACTCGGTGACGGGCGGTGGCGGCGCCGTCGGCTCCGGGGAACGCGGGGACGGCGAATTCGGCGACTCGGGCGACGGCGACTCGGATGCGGGCGGGTGCGAGGACGGGGACTCGGACGCCGGCGACTTCGATGACGGGGACTTCGAGGACGCCGAAGCCGACGGGCAGGGGCCGGTGGACGGGCAGGGTTGCGGTGTGCGCTCGGCGGGCGGCTCGGTCTTCTTGTCGCTGCCACCGGTGTCACCCGCCTTTCGGGCGATCCAGTTCCCGGACTTCGGGTCGAACATGATGAACTCGTCCACCACCTGGGCCGCGGGTTTCACCACCACGACGTGCGAGGAACTGAATCCGGGCCAGGCGTCGCCCTTCAGCCGTGTGGTGCCCTTCACCGCGACCGGCGGGAGCAGCGGATTCCCGCACGCGCAGCGCACTCGCGGTACACCGTGGTCGTCGACGAGAACGGCCGTGCCCGCCTGGAGCACCGCCTGGTAGCTGGTGGGGGCGCCGTTCCGGTACCCGTGGTTGGTCACCCGGGTGTCCATCCGCAACTGGACGGGGGTCAGCGCCCGCAGGTAGTCGGGGACGCCCGACGGATCGATGCCCAGGACGGAGGCGAAGGCCTTGTTCTTGTCCGGATCGGCTGTCAGCGCGGTGATCTGTTTCTCCACGTCGCAGCTGGAGACCTTGCGGGTGCCGCCGTACAGACCGGGGGTCGCTCCGTCCACACCCTGCGTGACGTTGGCCCGGGTCTCCGACGGGTTGGGCACCGGGGTCGGCGTCGCCGGGGCGCTGGTGCGCGCCGTCGAGGCGGTGAACGGATCCTGCCCGGCCGACCCCGCCGGCTGCAGGAACACCTCACCGGCCGCCACCGAACCGCCGTCGGGGCGGGTGAGCACGACGGTCAGGATCACCGCGGCCACGAGGGCGGCGCCGATCGACGCCATCGTCGGCACGGAACGCCACCAGGGACGGCCAGGACCACCGGGTCCGCCCGGGACGGGCGGCCCACCGGCGGAGCCGCCACGGCCACCGCCACCGCCCGACGGGACATCGGGCGGTGGCGGCACGGAACCCGGCTTCGAGGGGCCCGAGAGCGGGCCGGAAGGGGGGCCTGTCGGGCGGCCGGACGACGGCGGTTGGGCACTCACGGGCTCTTCTTCCCGACGGAGGGATCAGTCCCAGTTTCTTCCGGTACCCGCCCATTGTGTGCCGGGTACTCGCGCGGCCCGCAAGCTGACGCCGTCGGGCCCTCCCAGGGGGCGGATGGCCGCGCTCCTGCCTAGCGTGGCAGCGTGAGCCACCAGGGAGCCATCGACCGAAGCGGAGCGCCGCGTGCCGCGCACGGCTGGGGTGAAGCTCTCCTGGCGGTGCTCGCCGGACTCGTGGTCATGGCCGTCACCGCGGCCCTCGGCCTCTGGGCGGCAGGTGCGACCGGTCTCCCCGCGGGCGCGTTCGCGCGTGTCGTCGCGGCCGTCGTGGTGATGGCGGCGGGCGGCTCCGTCTCCCTGTCGGGAAATGTCGGGGAACTGGCCAGGACCCATGCGGAATTCTCGGTGCTTCCGCTGTCCGTGACTCTGGCCGGGGCCCTGGTCATCGCCGCCGGCTTTCTGCGGCCCCTGCGCCACCGGGCGGTCGCGGGTGCACGCGAACTGGCCGGCTGGGCCGCCCGGGTGGCGGTGCTGTGGGCGCTGGTCCTGCTCGGCCTGTCGTTCCTGGCCCGCCAGAGCTTCGACGTCCCTGTCCAGGATCTGACCCGGGATGTCATCGGTGACCTGCTGGGCGCCTCGCCGAAGGTCGGATTCACGACCGACGTCCCGCTCACCCTGCTCCTCGGCCTGCTCTGGCTGGTGGGCGTCCTCGTCCTGGCTCTCGTCGTGTCGCGCGGCGCCCCGCTCCCGGCCCGTCTGCTGCGCTTCCAGGAGTCGGTGCGCCCGGCCGCGTACGCAATGGTCGCGCTGCTGCTCGTGTACGTCGTCCTGGGCGTGATCGTCGGACTCGTCGTCGTGGTGACCAGGGGCCACCCCGCCGAGACGTTCGCCGTGATCCTCCTGGGGCTGCCGAACCTCGTCTGGCTCGCGTACACGCTCGGGCTGGGGGCGTCCTGGGAGGGCAGGGTGGACGGGCCGTTCGGGCTGCCCATGCCACAGGTGCTGGACTCGGTTCTGCGTACGCCGGACCTGTCCACCCTCAGCGTCTCCACGCTCGCCGACCACGACGGTCGGGCCTGGTGGCTGGTCGTCGCCGCCGCCGTGCTGACCCTGGCCGCCGCCTTTCTCATGGCGCTCCGCTCGCCCGGCTGGATGCGGCCTTGGCAGCACGCCGTACACATGGCGGTGGCGCTCCTCCTCACCGTGCTGACCATCTGTCTCGTCGCCGGGTCCTCGGTGCACTACGGCCTGTCACTGCTGGGCATCGGGGACCTCGGAGGCGGTCTCGGCGGCGAGGTGACGCTGCGCCCGCGACTGGGATCCGCGCTCGTCGTCGCCGTCGCGTGGGGGCTGGTCACCGGCTTCCTCGGAAGCCTGTTCGCCTCAGGGATCCGCCGGCGGGGAGAGGTCCCGGCGGACGGCTGAGGCGGTTGCGGTTACGGACTTCGCCTCCCGTACCAGCCCGGGGAACACGGGGAGGGCCCACCGTGGCGGCGCGGGCGGCGGTTCGGCCCCCGCCCCCGTGGCCCGGGCACCGATCCGCACATCCACCTGCGTCGGCGGATGGTTCTCCTGCACTGCGCCCCGGGCCGCACCGCGCAGTGCCGCCACGAAGTGCAGACACGAGTCGTACCGGTCGTCCGGGTTCTTGGCCAGGGCCTTCGCCAGTACGTCGTCGACGGTGGCCGGGAGATCGGGGCGCCGGCCGGTCAGCGGTGGCGGCGGGTCGAACTGATGGGCCCACAGCAGTGCCATGTCGTCGTCGCGCTGGAAGGGCGGCGCACCGGCCATCGTCTCGTACACGACACAGGCCAGGCTGTAGACATCGCATCGGCCGTCCACCGGGCGGCCGGAGATCTGTTCTGGCGCCACATAGTCGAGCGTGCCGACGAACTGGCCCACCGAGGTGAACCCGGTCAGCGACAGGGACTTCTTCGTCAGCCCGAAGTCCGTGAGGTACACATGCTCCGGGTGGTCGCTGTCCGTGCCCGCCGCGACCAGTATGTTGCCGGGTTTGACGTCCCGGTGCACCAGATCGTGGTCGTGGGCGGCATCGAGCGCGGACGCCACCTGTGTGGCGATCCGGACCGCCACCGCCATCGGGAGCGGCCCCTGACGGTCGATGAGGGCACGCAGGTCCTGCCCGGCGACGTAACGCATCGCGATGTAGAGGATGCCCTCGGTCTCCCCGGCCTCGAAGACCGGCACGATATGCGGGTGATCGATCGCGGCGGCCACCCGTGACTCGTGGGTGAACCGCTTGCGGAAGGTGTCGTTGCGGGCGAGTTCGGGGGCGAGCAGCTTGAGGGCGACGGTGCGGTCCAGTCGCAGATCCCTGGCCCGGTACACGACGGCCATGCCGCCGCGGCCGATCTCCCTCTCCACCTGGTAACCGGCGATCCGTCTGCCGAGCAGATCGGACGGGCGGCCCACGGGCAGTGCCGTGTCCTGCCGGGGGTCGGGGGAGTGCGGGGCGCCCGGCGCGGGATCGGGGGAGGTCATGCGTCACCCGTCCGGGTGGGTGGATGCGCGGTGTCCGCCCCGGACCGGTCGCCGGGCCGCAGGAGCTGGGTCGGCTCGGTATCGGCGGGATCCGCCGGGCGGTACGGGGCCACCTGCGCGGGGTCGACGATCTGCGTCGGCTCGGGCTCCCGTGTGTGTGCCTCGCCCGCTCCAAGGTCCGTGGGGGCACCGCTCGGCCGACCGGGACCGCCCGAGGCCGCGTACGTGCTCAGCTGTGTGCCGTCGCAGTACACCCAGCGTTCGTGCTCGGCGTCGTACAGCCACATCGCCTCGCTGTCGACGACCATGCCCACCCGCAGCCCCTGGGTCCGGCGGCGGAAGGTCTCCCCGTCGATCCGGCCCTCGGCCAGCTCCTCCGCGGCGCGCCGGTACTGGGTCAGCGACTCCTGGACCCGCGCCATCAGCGGCCGGGGGTCCGCGGTGCGCGCGAGTGGCTGTCCGGACTCCGGCGGGCCGTGGGGGACGGAGACGAGCAGTCGGCCGTCGACCCATGCCGACCAGCCGTTGGCGCAGAGGATCTGCCCCCAGTCACCCCGCCGACCGACCAGCTGGACGGGAAGCAGCGGGTCGAGCGGCTCGGTGGGCCGGGTCACGTCGGGTGCCTCCCAGGCGGACATCCCGTCCGGGGGGACCACGTGTGTGGGGCGGAAATCGGGTGTCGCCACGGCTCCCGCCTCCGCTACTTCCGCATGATGACGGGTTCGTGCCGACGAAGCAGCCGCGCCACCACCAGTCCGAAGACGACCGACAGCACCACCAGCATCCCCATGTTCAGCAGCCACGCCCCCGCGGAGTGCTCGAACAGCGGATCCGCGCTCACCCTTCCCGGCACGATCCTGGCGAGCCCGATGGTCCCGCCCATCGCCGCGATCGCCCAGCGGGACGGCACCAGCCACGCCACTTGCTCCAGCCCGGGCACCCCGTGCAGTTTCAGCAGCGCACCGCAGAACACGACCTGGACGATGGCGAGGAGCACCAGCAGCGGCATGGTGACCTCCTCCTTGCGCACCAGCGCGGAGACGAGCAGACCGAGCATCATCGCAGTGAACGACAACAGGGCCATGGCCAGTGTGACTTCGGCCAGCGGCGGCAGGAGAACACCTTTGCCGCCCGGGGCGTTCAGATCGACGCCCACCAGACCGACCAGGGTCAGAACCACCGCCTGCAGGACCGTAACGGTGCCGAGGACCACCACTTTGGACATCAGATACGCCGATCTGGACAGCCCGACGGCCCGCTCCCGCTGGTAGATCGCCCGTTCCTTGATCAGTTCCCGTACGGCATTGGCGGCGCCGGTCAGCACGCCGCCCACACAGAGGATGAGCAGCGCGTTGATCGCCGTGTCCTGGGTCAGCCGGCTGCCGGCCAGGGCCCGGGTCATCGCGCCCATCACGAACGGCAGAGCGATCATGATGGCCAGGAAGGTCCGGTCGGCGCTCAGCGCGGCGGCGTACCGGCGCACGAGCGTCCACAGCTGAGCGCCCCAGCTCCGGGTCTTCGGCGGTGGTGCGACCGAGGGGACCGCGGCGTGCGGCAGTCGGGGCTGCGCGGTGGAGTTCGCGATGTACTGCTGGTGGAACGGGGAGGCGCGGTACTCCGCCGACCAATCCCGGCCCCGGTCGTGCTCGAATGCCTCGAACGCCTCCGGCCACTGCTCGAATCCGAGGAAGGCGAGTGCGTCTTCCGGGGGCCCGAAGTAGGCGGTCTTCCCGCCGGGGGCGAGAACCAGCAGCCGGTCGCAGACGTCGAGGCTGAGCACACTGTGCGTGACGACGATGACCGTACGCCCGTCGTCGGCGAGCCCCCGGAGCATATGCATGACCGAGCGGTCCATACCGGGGTCGAGCCCCGAGGTCGGCTCGTCGAGGAAGAGCAGCGACGGCTTCGTCAGCAGCTCCAGTGCGACGCTGACGCGTTTGCGCTGGCCGCCGGAGAGGCTGTGGATCGACTGTTCCGACCGCTTTTCCAGACCCAGCTCCCGGATCACTTCGGTGACCCTGGCCCGGCGTTCGGACGGGGCTGCGTCGTGCGGGAAGCGGAGCTCGGCGGCGTACCCGAGGGCGCGGCGCACGGTCAGCTGGGAGTGCAGGATGTCGTCCTGCGGGACGAGCCCGATGCGATGGCGCAGCTCGGCGTAGTCGTGGTAGAGGTCGCGGCCGTCGTAGAGGACGCTGCCCTCATCGGCCGGGCGGAGGCCGGTCAGTGCGTTGAGCAGGGTGGACTTGCCCGAGCCGCTCGGACCCACCACGCCGAGCAGGCACTTCTCGCCCACCGGGAAGGAGACCTGTTCGAGCAACATCTTGCGGCCCCGGTCCACGGTGACCGCCAGGTCCTGTACATCGAGCGAGACCTCACCGGTGTCGACGAACTCCTGCAGCACGTCGCCGACGAGGGAGAACTCGGAGTGACCGATACCGACGATGTCACCGGCGGCGACCGGGGCGCGTCGGACCAGTTGGCCGTTGAGATACGTCCCGTTGTGCGAGCCGAGGTCGACGATCTCGTATGTGCCGTCCGGATGCGCCCGCAGTTCGGCGTGCCGGTGCGAGACGGTCAGGTCGTCGACGACGAGGTCGTTGTCGGCGCTGCGGCCGATGCGTACGGTATGGACGGGCCGCGGTCGCACAGTGGTCGGCTGCCGGAACGTAACGGTGGCGGCGGGCATGGAGACGGTGGACGGGCGGTCCGCCGGATGCAGAGCGGGGGCCGGGGGTTCCTGACCGACCAGAACGGCGCACGGCCCGTCCGCGGGATGACCGAACCGGATGACGCTGCCGGGTCCTACGCCCGACTCATGGATGCGCCTGCCGTCGGTGAACGTACCGTTCGTGCTGTTCTCGTCCTCCAGGGACCAGTGGTCGGCCACGGGCCGGAGCACCGCGTGGTGCCACGAGACCCGGACATCGTCGATGACGATGTCGCTCAGCGGGTCGCGGCCGACGTGGTAGTCCCGGCTCGGACTCATCACCGTGGGTCCTGCATCGGTTTCGAGAATGAGCTCGGGCGCAGTCGACGCGACAGGCCTCTCTGACATGGTCGAATTCTATCTATTGGTGCGGATATATGCTCATAGGTCCACGTCGGGGCGCTCTGCCGGAACATGGCGGGCTCACGGGGGCCGGCGCGCATCTCCCCAGGCCTGACCGGGCCCGATCTCCCGGCCGTCGTGGTGCGATGCCCAGCGGCCACGCTGCCGGCGCACGCTTTCGCTCGGAGAGCCGGCGCGGACAGGCCGTCGACCCGGCAGGGAAGGAGACCCGTCGCCGACCCGGGTGACGATCACTGAAGCGGACCCGCCTCATGGTGCCCGCCTCGACCTCACCGGAGCAGATCCCGATGCATCGTTCCCCGCCGGATCACGTCGGCACAGAATGGCTTGATGGCACACGTACATGACGATCCATCGTGGTGACGCCATCCGTCGCCAGGAGGAGCAGTGCTTCCTGGGCGGCGTCGGTGAGGCCTCTGCCGCCGCGAGGGGGTTCCCGATGGGCGGCCCCGGTTCGCTGGTGGCGGCACCTGATCCGACCGGCGACGTCGCCCGCCGAGCTGTGCCACGCACCGTGGTCCCCCAGCGGTGCGCCCGCCCTGTCGGACGGATTCCGATGGCGGCGACTACGGCGCCGAACTGTGGGAGGTGGAGTGCAGCGACGGCGGAAACCCGGCCATGGTGCCGGGAGCTCTGCCCCCGGCGGAGACCGCGTTGCCCTCTTGATCGAGGAAGCGGTCTCCGCGGTCCGTCCACAGCCCGAGGGGAGCGCAGAGCCGGGCCGCGGCCGAGATCGCACCGCGAGGTGTGTGGGAGTGGCCCCGCCTACCCGCCCGTGTAGAACCCGATCGTCGCTGCCGTCGTGGCCGCCACGACCCCCGCGTCCGCGCCCGAGGCGGCATACGCGGTGCCCCACTCCTGGCCCGACCGCGTCATGAACTCCTTCGCCTCGGGCGACGTCTGCCAGGCCGCGGCGTCCGCCTTGCTGATCCCGCCGCCCGCGAGGTGCCTCCCGAGCCCCAGGAGCATCAGGTCCCAGCCGACCCCGACCGCCCCTGGCCCGAACTGCCCCCAGAACTCCTCCGGAACCACGGCCACATGCTCCAGCTCGAACACCGTCCGTCCCTCGCCCTCCGGCGTGAGCCGCACCTCGACCTCGCTGAACCCGGGATCCGGCCCGAACAGCCAGGTCACCCGCAACCGCTCCGGCGCGACGCACTCAAGGATCTCGCCTCCGGCGTTCCCCTCCAGCTGGTACTGCCCGCCGACCTTGAACTCCCCGCTCACCGGCAGGAACCACCGCCCGATCCGCTCGGGTGACGTCACCGCGTCCCACACATCGGCAACCTCGGCGTCGTAGCTGCGCCGCAACAGCACCGTGCGAGCCTCACTCGCCTCGACCTGCCGCCCGCCGACCTCCCGGTGCAGCCGGTTGATCTCCTCGACGATCTCACTCATCCCTGCTCGCTCCCTCGCTCAGCCTGCGCTCGCGCCTTCCCCGCGCGATCTCCGTCCCCAGCGCGTCGAGCCGCTGCTCCCAGAACCCCCGGAACCTCTCCAGCCATGCGTCCACCTCCCGCAGCGGCCCGGTCTCGACGGCGTACAACCGCCGAGTCCCCTCCGCCCGCACGGACGCGAACCCGCTCTCCCGCAGTACCCGCAGATGCTGCGACACGGCCGGCTGCGAGATCCCGAACTCCTCGCGGATCACGGCACTGACCTCACCCGATGCCTTTTCGCCCGATGTGAGTAGTTCCAATATTCGGCGCCTGACCGGGTCCCCAAGAACATCGAAGGCATGCACACGCCCAACTATGCCATCGTTCGCTTATATAAGCGAACCCTTAATGAAGGGTGTCCGTCGAAGGACATGACAGCGACGACCGCGATGCCGACGGGACGGTCTCGACGCGACGCCGGGCAGGATCCCCGGAACCTCGGTGCCGTGGGTGAACGTCACGAACATCTACTCGCATCCGGTGTGCCACTCCCGGACGCACTCAGGCTCCGCAGGGCCGGCAGCGGCCGTCATGGCGGGGCCTCCTCCGGCCGCCGTCCCCAGGCCGTGATCATTCCCGGCGACAGTGCGGCGCATTCGGGTGAGTCGAGATACCGGACCGCCGCGTCGACCGCCGCGTCGTCCACCAGCCCGGTGGCCAGGATCGCCTCCCTCGCCCGGTCCCATGTCCCGGCCCAGAAGCGGCTGATGGGGCTTCCGGGGATCAGGGGCGGTACCTGGATCTCGGCGGCGACGGACACAAGCCCCGTGGCGCGCAGCAGATTTGGGTAGTCGGGGACCCACGAGACGTCGGTGCCGATGGTGTCATGCAGCCCCTGCCACATGGCCTGCATGACCCGGGTGTACGGCGTCGTGGGCGCAGTCGCGGTGGTCAGGTCGACGGCGTCGCTGAGGACGAGCACCCCGCCGGGAACCAGAAGTTCGCCCAGGTCGGCGATCAGGCGTTGCCGCGAGGGCAGATGCATCAGGACGAATCGGGCGTGTACCAGCTGGAATCGGCCGGGGTCGAACCCCGGGGCGCTGATGTCGGCCTCCAGGACACCGAGCCCGGGGAAGGGGCGGGCGGTGAGGAAGCGTACGTCGCGGTCGACGGCGAGCACGGTCGCGACACCCGCTTCGCGCAGCAGCCGCCGGGCGATGGTGCCGGTGCCGGCTCCTACGTCGAGGCAGTTCCAGCCCGGCCCGACCCCCAGGTTCCGCAGGCGGGCCATCGTCATGTCGTCGTACGCGAGCGCGCCGAGGTCGATGCGGTCGTCCTCGCCGACCTGATCGGGCCGGAACACGGCCTCGCCGTAACGGTCCGCTGCGGACAACCCCGGAGGCTGTTCGCCGTGCCGCGCGCGTGCGCACATGCGTCGATCACCGCCTCTGTGCCTCGGAGGGCATCGCGCGAGCGGCCTGATGCCCCTGGAGTGACGGCCATCGCCCGCCGCGGGCACTCCTCCATTATGGCCGGGGTGCTCCGCGCCTTCCTGGCGTAACTGCGGGCGGGCATGATCCTGACCCCCGGACCTCGGCGGCGTGGCCGGCGAAGAGGGCGAGGTGCGGCCGGGTGCGTCGGCCGCCGACGGGTCATGGCGGCGACCCCGGTCCTTCAGTCCGGGTTCACCGCCGGGTTCCGGAACCAGGCAATCCTGCCCGGGACGGCCCTGGGGCCCCGGCCCGGTGCCGTCCACGACGAAGGAGAACTTCCCGCATGTACCGCCCCGTGCCCGAATGGGCCGACCCCCAGGTTCCCGCAGAGACGCTCGACGCCCAGGGGTTCAGCCGCCGCGGTCTGATACGCCGCGCGGGCCTGTTCGGTGCGGCTTTCGCCGCCGCGTCGCTTGCGTCGCCCGCCCGCGCCGCGACCCCGGCCGCCGAGGGGAACGATCGCGCCCCCGACCTGGTCTATCTGGTCGGGGACCACCACAACCACTCCGTGTACAGCCATGACGCCAAGTACACGTTCTCCCAACTCGCATCCGCAGGGCAGAGGTTCGGTCTGGACTGGATGGTCTTCACCGAGCACAGCAACATCGGCCACGTCGAGTTCGGTGCCGCGCTGGAGCACCGGGAGATCCTCAGGGCACGCGCCGACAACAAGCGCATGCTCATCTTCCAGGGGCTGGAGTGGTACATCCCGGGCGCCGAACACTGCACCGTCTTCTCCCCGCCCGGACGGCACGAGGTCGAGCTCCTCACGAGGTTCGAGAAGGCATTTGACGGCAAGCTGCTCGGCTACACCGCCGGCGCCGCGGACCACCCCGACACCCCGCGGAACGAGGCGCACGCGGTAAAGGCCCTCAGGTGGCTGGCCGAGCAGCGCCGTACCGGATACGTCGACGACGTACTCGTCCTCGCCAACCATCCGATGCGTCTGGGGATCGACTCCCCCCACGAGATGCGCGGCTGGCGTGACGCCGCACCCGGAATCATGATCGGCATGGAGGGCGCCCCGGGCGCCCAGGCCGGCGCGATCCCGGGCTGGCACCCGGACACCAACATCCGCGGCGAGTACACCAATGCGCCGTCCGCCGATTCCTGGCCCGGCTATCCGCGCGAGGCATACGTCACGTACGGCGGCTTCGACTGGGCGACCGCGACGGTCGGCGGCCTCTGGGACGCGATGCTGGCCGAGGGCAAGCTCTTCACGATCACCTCGAACTCCGACGTCCACCGGGTCGCCCAGGACACCTGGGTCAACGGCGCCTGGCCGCCCGGCGAGAACTTCGACAACACCGGGCACGTTCCCGACCCGTACGACACCACGGAGCCGCAGCCCGGCGGCGACTTCTGGCCGGGGCAGTTCAGCCGTACGCATGTCGGCGTCACCCGGTACGGCTACCGCCATGTGATGGAGGGTTTGCGGGCCGGCCGGGTCTGGGTCGACCACGGGCACCTTCTCGACGGCATCGACGTCAAGGTGCGCGGCGAACACGGCAACAGCGCGACGCTCGGCGGCCGGTTGCGCGCCCGGCGCGGCGAGCGGCTCACGCTGACCGTCACGGTGACGGCAGCGTCGCGCCGCAACCCGTACGGTGTGCTCCCGCAGCTGGAGCACGTCGACGTGATCCGCGGCGCGGTCAGGGGCCCGGTCGCCGACCGCGACGACTGGCACGCTCCGGACACCCGGGTCGCCCACACCGCCGACGTCTCAGGACGCCGCGGCACGTACACCTTGAACCTCCCGGCCGGACGCGCGGACGAGCCGTTCTACCTGCGTCTGCGCGGCAGCGACGGCAAGCGCCACGGGACGGGCTTCCTCGGCGCGTCGGTCGACCCGCACGGTCCGCTGCCGCACGAGCCGGGGCAGGGAAACCCGTGGCTCGACACGTGGTTCTACACCAACCCGGTGTTCGTGGACATCGTCCGCTGACCACGAAGCCGCCTCCCGCACGACGCCCGGGCGTCGCGCGGGAGGCGGCCCTTCGACCGCTCAGGCGCCCAGTGCCGCCGAGACCACGGCCTTGGCCTCGTCCTGCACCTGGTCGAGGTGATCGGACCCGAGGAACGACTCCGCGTAGATCTTGTAGACGTCCTCGGTGCCCGAGGGGCGGGCGGCGAACCAGGCGTTCTCCGTGGTCACCTTGATGCCGCCGATCGGTGCGCCGTTGCCGGGAGCCGAGGTGAGCACCGCCGTGACCGGTTCGCCGGCCAGCGTGTCGGCCGTGACCTGCTCCGGCGAGAGCTTGGCGAGTACCGCCTTCTGCTCACGGTTCGCGGGGGCATCGATGCGGGCGTACGCGGGCTCGCCGAAGCGGGCGGTGAGCCCGGCATAGTGCTCGGACGGCGACTCCCCGGTCACCGCGAGGATCTCCGAGGCGAGCAGCGCCAGAATGATGCCGTCCTTGTCGGTCGTCCACACCGATCCGTCACGGCGCAGGAACGACGCCCCGGCGGACTCCTCGCCGCCGAATCCGAGCGACCCGTCGACCAGACCGTCCACGAACCACTTGAAGCCGACCGGGACCTCGACCAGCTGCCGACCGAGATCGGCGGCGACCCGGTCGATCATCCCCGACGAGACCAGGGTCTTGCCGACGCCCGCCGCGTCCGGCCACTGGTTACGGTGTGCGTACAGGTAGTTGATGGCGACGGCCAGATAGTGGTTCGGGTTCATCAGCCCGCCGTCCGGGGTCACGATGCCGTGCCGGTCCGCATCGGCGTCGTTCCCCGTCGCGATCCGATACCGGTCCCGTTGACCGATCAGCGACGCCATCGCGTACGGCGAGGAGCAGTCCATCCGGATCCTGCCGTCCCAGTCCAGCGTCATGAACCGCCAGGTGGGGTCGGTCAGCGGATTGACGACGGTCAGATCGAGCCGGTGCTGCTCGGCGATACGTCCCCAGTACGCGACCGACGCGCCGCCCAGAGGATCCGCGCCGATCCGCACCCCGGCCGCGCGGATCGCATCGAGGTCGAGCACGGACGGCAGGTCCGCGACGTAGGTGCCGAGGAAGTCGTACGTGGAGGTGGTCGGCGCCGCCAGCGCGCGGACGTACGGCAGCCTCCTTACGTCCTTCATGCCGGCCGCGATGATCTCGTTGGCCCGCTCCTGGATCCAGCCGGTCGCCTCGGACCCGGCCGGGCCGCCGTTCGGGGGGTTGTACTTGAATCCGCCGTCGCCCGGCGGGTTGTGCGACGGAGTGACCACCACGCCGTCGGCAAGACCCGAGGTACGGCCCCGGTTGTGGGTGAGGATGGCGTGCGACACCGCCGGGGTGGGGGTGTAGCCGTCGGCGGAGTCGATCAGCACAGTCACGTCATTGGCGGCGAACACCTCGATCGCGGTGACCCGTGCGGGCTCGGACAGCGCGTGGGTGTCGGATCCGAGGAACAGCGGGCCGTCCGTGCCCTGCTGCGCCCGGTACTCGCTGATGGCCTGACTGGTCGCGGCGATGTGGTCCTCGTTGAACGCCGTGGCCGTCGACGTCCCGCGGTGACCCGAGGTGCCGAACGCCACCCGCTGGTCCGGCTCGGCCGGATCGGGATGCAACGTGTAATACGCCGTCACCAGCCGGGCCACATCGGTCAGGTCCTCCGGACGTGCCTGCTGTCCGGCTCGTTCGTGCGGCATCTGCCCACTCCTCCGTATCGGTCGGTCGTTGCGATCTGCCCGCCGGATCAGTTTCCCCGGTGGCCGACGTGGACCGGTGGCTGCCCCGCCGTACGCACCGCCACGGCGGCGGCGTACCCGGCGGGGACCAGCACGTCGGTGACGGTCCAGCCCGGGGGACCGGGCTCCGGCACGGGCCCGGTGCCCAGATGGTCCAGCGAGAGCTCGCGTGCGAGCCCGATCCCTTCGCCCTTCAGATACGCCTCTTTGCGGGTCCACGCCCGGGCGAAGGCGACGGGCCTGTCCTCCGCGCGGAGTTCCGCCAGCTCCCGTACCTCCGCCGGATGCAGCATCGCCCCGACGTCCGCGGCGGCCCTGTCGTTCGGTACGACCTCCACGTCCACCCCGACCGGTGCGGTGGCGAACGCCAGCAGCGACAGGTCCCGGCTGTGCGACAGGGAGAAATGCACCCCGCCGTCGGTCGCCGGACGGCCGTGCGGACCGCCGCAGGACGGGCACGGCTCGCGGACCAGCCGCACCTCGCGCGGTTCGACACCCAGCCGGGCCCCGAGCAGTATCCGCAGCGCCACATGGGCCGCGACATAGCAGCGCCGGTCGGCCGGAGCGACGAATCTCCCGGCACGCCGCTGTTCCCCGGCGTCGAGAATTCCGGGCGCGAGCCGCTCGGCCGGATCACCGTGCCGCACCGCGTCCACGATCCACAGAGCAGGTATTCCGGCAGGCCAGGAGGGCAGCATGCCCCGGGCGCCGTCCACCGGGTCGAACTCGATGGGCTGATGCACCGGTCGGATCATCTCCAATCACTGGCGAACGCCGTGAGGGAGCGTCATCGGCGCGTGGAGCAGCGCCAATTCTATGGAGACCTCGACAGGACCCGGCATAGATTCGTCCACGATGTGAGCAGCTCGTCGCGCCGGGAGGCGCGACGAGCGCTGTTGCGACAGGGAGAGACAAGATGACACCCAACCATTCCGCGCCGGCCGACCCCGTACTGCTGCGGAGGGCCACCGCCGAGGACGCGGCCCCCCTCACCGGGGTCTTTCTCGCGTCCCGCGCGCGGTCCATGCCGTATCTCCCGAAGGTCCACAGCGATGAGGACACACTCGCCTGGATGACGCACGTCGTCCTGCCCGAAACGGAGGTCTGGGTCGCCGAGGCGGTGAGCGGTGAGGTGCTGGGCTTCGCCTCCGTCGACGGCACCGAGCTCGAACACCTCTATCTGCGGCCCGACGTACGGCGCCGCGGCATCGGCTCGCTGCTCCTGGCGAAAGCCCGCGAGATCTCCCCGGCGGAGCTCACCCTGCACGTCTTCCAGCGCAACACCGAGGCCCGGGCCTTCTACGAGTGGCATCGGTTCGCCGCCGTCGACTTCAACGACGGCAGCCGCAACGAGGAGAAGGAACCCGACGTCATGTACCGGTGGGTCGCACAGGGCTGACCGACCGGCCCGGCGGCCACGTCCCGCATGCACCGGCTCGTTCGGGTGCGGACGCGACCTGTTGCGCTGTCCGGATGATCACGCTCAAGGCGGCAGCGGCTCCCGGACGAAGGACAGGTGTCCGCTCTTGTTCGCGCTCGATCCAGGCATTCCAGGAGTCATGCATGCGTTTGCGTACACGATGGGCGTCGGTTGCCCTGCTGATGCTCGTACCGCTGATCAGCAGTGCTTACGCCGTCGCCGCCGTTCCGGGTGACGACGGCGTCGTGGTGGAACGTTCCGCGCGGGCCGTTCCGGGGCAGTACATCGTCACCCTCCAGCCCGAGTACTCGGCGACCTCCGCCGTGGAGCAGTTCGGCGTGAAGCCTCTCTTCACGTACAACAGTGTGCTGCGCGGTTTCGCCGCTGTGCTCAGCCCCGCTCAGCTGGCCACGGTCCGTTCGTCACCCGATGTGGCGGCGGTCGAGGAGAACTCCGTGGTCACGGTGAGCGAGCCGCCCACGGCGTCCGCCGCCGTGCCGTCGCGCTCCGCGGTCACGGCGGCGAGTTGGGGACTGGACCGGATCGACCAGCGGAAGCTTCCGCTCGACCACGAGTACAAGGTGACGGCCACCGGCAGGGGCGTCACGGCGTACGTCGTCGACACCGGAATCGACACCGGGAACAGTGAGTTCGGGGGCCGCGCAGTCGTCGGATTCGATGCCCTCGGCGATGGTCACGCCGGTCAGGACTGCCATGGCCACGGCACGCATGTGGCGGGCACGATCGGCGGTGCCACCTATGGAGTCGCCCGATCGGTGTCCCTTGTCGCCGTGCGCGTTCTCAACTGCAAGGGGAGTGGGACCGCGGCCGGGCTCCTGGCCGGATTCGACTGGGTGGCCGGGCATGCCAAGCAGCCGGCGGTCCTGAACGCCTCCCTCGGCGGCCCCGGGTCCGCTGCGATCGACGACGCCGTCAACGCCATTGTGACCCGGGGGACCGTACCTGTCGTCGCGGCGGGGAACAGTTCGTCGGACGCCTGCACCGTCTCCCCGGCGCGCGCGGCACAGGTGGTCACGGTCGCGGCCAGCGACGGTCAGGACCGGCAGACCAGCTTCAGCAACTACGGCCGCTGTGTGGAGATGTACGCCCCCGGCTCGGCGATCGTCTCGGCCAAGCTCGGCGGTGGTTCCGTGGCCATGAGCGGAACCTCGATGGCCAGCCCCCATGTTGCCGGGGTCGCCGCTCTCTACAAGCAGGGGAAGCCGGCCGCCACGCCGAACGACCTCACTCGCTGGCTCGTCGACCAGTCGACCAAGAACGTCCTGTCGTCCCTGGGCGCGGGTTCGCCGAACCGGCTCCTCTACACCGCGGGGCTCTGACCCCGATCCGCTGAAGCAGCTCGACCGGCGGGGTCCGCATTCGCGGGCCCCGCTTGCTGCTGTGCGGTGCACAGTCCTTTCACTCTCCCGCACATCCATTGCGCCATGTGCGACGCCATCTGTCGATCTGCGTGGTGCGCTCCGGCGCCGCGCGTGCTGTGAGTCTGCCGGGTACGGCGGCTGCAGGCGCCGTCCCTGACAAGCGAGGGGCGCCCGTTCGATGGACAGGGCTGCGCTTCGGGCTGTGCACAGCCGTCGATGCGCACGTCGCATGCGTTCCACTGTCAATCATTTACGAAATCTGCGCGAGATATTGCGCTGTCATGGGGGCGGTGGTTGAGTGTGCCGCGCCCCGGCAGAGAGCCGGCCGCGGGCCTTCCGTGCTCCTGCCCGAAGGGGACCAACGATGAGAAGTGCTGGGTTCCGCCGTCATCGCCGTACACGCCGCACCTCCGCGGCCGCCCTCGTCACCGCCCTCACCCTGACCGCCCTCGCCTCCTGCGGTACGAGCAGCAGCGGCAACGACAACGGCGGTGGTACCGGCGGCGGTTCGTCCGACCCGTCGGCCCCCCTGGACCCGAAGACGAAGGTGACGCTCTCGATCGACTGCATGCCACCGGCCGCGAAAGCGGCGGAGCTGCGGGAGTGGAACGAGGACATCAAGACGTTCAACAAGAAGTACCCGAACGTCACGATCCACGGAAAGTCCACCCCCGGGCAGTGCCTGGAGCCGCCGCGCTTCACCGCCATGCTCAAGGCGAAGTCGCAGCCCGACGTCTTCTACGCGTACTTCACCGACCTGGAACAGGTGCTGGACAACGACGGGGCGGCGGACATCTCCGCCTACGTCAACAACAGGACGGTCCCCGCACTCAAGGACATCCAGCCGCAGGTGCTCGACGTGGCACGCAAGGACGGCAAGCTGTACGCCCTGCCGACCAGCAACTACACCATGGGCCTGATGATCAACCGGAAGCTGTTCACGCAGGCCGGTCTCGACCCGGACAAGCCGCCGGCCACCTGGGACGAGGTCAGGGCGGCCGCCAAGAAGATCGCCTCACTCGGCAAGGGCGTCGCAGGCTACGGCGAGTACAGCGCGGGCAACACCGGCGGCTGGCACTTCACCGCCACCCAGTACGCCCTCGGCGGCGACGTGGTCGACTCCACCGGCAAAAAGGCCGCCTTCAACGACGCCACGGGCAAGCAGGTCCTGCAGCAGCTGCACGACATGCGCTGGGAGGACAACAGCATGGGCCAGACCCAGCTGCTGAAGTGGGGGGATCTGCAGAAGCAGATAGCCAGCGACAAGCTCGGCATGTTCCTCGCCGCACCCGACGACATCACGTACATGGTCCAGCAACTCGGCGCCAAGTACGAGAACTTCGGCATGGGTCCGATCCCCGGCGCCCAGGGAACCCTCTTCGGCGGCAACAACTACATGATCAAGAAGGGTAGTTCGCCGGACCGGATCAAGGCCGCCGTCGCCTGGCTCAACTTCAAGAACCTCACGCAGGGCAAGGGCCAGTTCGACTGGGCCCGCACCAAGGCCGACCAGCTGCCCGTCGGACTGCCGCAGCCGAACTTCTTCCTCGGAGCCACCAAAGCGAAGGACGACGCGGAGCGCGTCGCCAACGCCACCATGCCGGTAGAGAACTTCAAGACCTTCATGGACAACCCGGTCACGGGCAAGGCCGAGCCGCCGAAGGCCCAGGAGATCTACAAGATCCTCGACAACGCCATGTCCGGTGTCCTGACCAACAAGAACGCGGACATCGACAAGCTCCTCTCGGACGCCGAGAAGCAGGTGGATCAGGTGCTGGCGAACCAGTGACGGGCGCGCGGGCCGGGTCGTGCGGATCCGGCCCCGCATCCCGGCCCCGTCCATCCGCGGCTGAAGAACACCGGCACCGAGGAGAAACCATGTCGGCCCCCACTCTGTCCACCGGCAAGGCAACCAGGTCACGCCACGGACAACCACGCCCGGCCCGCCCGGACTCCGCCCGTGAGGAGTTCGTACGAGCTCTGCGCCGCAACCTCTCCGCGCACGGCTTCCTGATCGGAGCGGTGCTCTGCTTCTCGTTCTTCTCCTGGTACCCGATGGTCCGGGAGTTCATCCTGGCCTTCCAGAAGAACGAGAACGGCAGGACCACCTGGGCCGGCTGGTCCAATCTCAGCCGCGTGGTCAATGATCCGGCCTTCTGGCAGGCCTGGCGCAACACCCTGCTCTTCACCGGGCTCGCCCTGCTCCTCGGATTCGCCGTCCCCTTCGTCGTCGCCGTCGTACTCAACGAATTCCGGCACGGCCAGGGATACCTGCGGCTGCTCGTCTACCTGCCGGTCATGCTGCCGCCCGTCGCCTCCGTACTCCTCTTCAAGTACTTCTACGACCCCGGCTACGGACTCTTCAACCGCATCCTGGAGGCCTTACACCTGCCCGCCCAGCAGTGGCTCCAGTCCACGGACACCGCGATGCTCTCCGTCGTCATCGCAGCCACCTGGATGAACATGGGCGGCGCCACCCTGATCTACCTCGCCGCACTCCAGTCGATCCCCGGCGAACTGTACGAAGCGGCCGAACTCGACGGTGCCGGACTGCTGCGCAAGGTCTGGCACGTCACCGTCCCGCAGACCCGGCTCATCCTCTCGTTGCTCCTGCTGATGCAGATCATCGCGACGATGCAGGTCTTCACAGAACCGTTCCTGCTGACCAACGGCGCCGGACCCGAAGGTTCCACCACGACCGTCGTCTACCTCATCTACCAGTACGCCTTCAACTTCAACAACTACGGCAGTGCGGCCGCGCTCGGACTCGTCCTGCTCGTCGTCCTCGCGGGCTTCTCCGCCGTGTACGTACGACTCAGCCGCACCAGCGAAGACTAGGCGGGGACCGACCATGGCATCGAACACCTTTGTCTCCCGGCGGCGCGCCCCCGGACGGCGCAGGGCCGAGCGTCGAGCCGCCGCACCGGAAGGCCGGCGGACCCTGATCTCACCGGCCCAGCTCGCCCGGCCACGCGGCAGAGCCGTGTACTGGACCGTCTTCGCCCTGGTGACCGTCCTGTTCACGGTGGCCTTCCTCGGGCCGCTGTACTGGATGGTCACCGGCGGCCTCAAGACCACTCAGGAAGCCGTCCAGAGCCCGCCCACGCTCTTCCCCACCTCCGTCCACACGGAGAACTACTCCCGGGCATGGACCGTGATGGACCTGTCCCGGCTCCTCTTCAACACCCTCTACTACGCGTTCGGCGCGCTCGCCTGCCAGTTGCTCTTCGACGTCACCGCCGCCTACTCGCTCTCCCGACTGCGGCCCGTCTTCGGCAAGGCCATCCTGGGCATGATGCTGGCCACGCTGATGATCCCCGCCACCGTCCTCGTCGTACCGCAGTACCTGACAGTCCTCGACATGCCGATCGTGCAGCGCAACCTGATCGACTCGCCCTGGGTGATCTGGCTGCCGTCCGTCACCAATGCCTTCAACATCTTCCTGCTGAAGCGGTTCTTCGACTCGATCCCGCACGAACTCCTGGACGCCGCAGCCATCGACGGGGCATCCCCGCTGCGCACCCTGCGCTCCGTGGTCCTGCCCATCTCCCGCCCGATCCTCGGTGTCGTCTCCATCTTCGCGGTCGTCGGCGTCTGGAAGGACTTCCTCTGGCCGATGCTCACCCTGCCCGACCCGGGCGGACAGACCCTCAATGTGGGCATCTACTCCCTGGCCAACGGGGTCCCCGAGAACGTCCTGATCGCCGCGCTCACCATCGCGTCCGTCCCGACGCTGATCGTCTTCCTGGTCTTCCAGCGCAACATCATGAGCGGACTCACTGCCGGCGGCATCAAGGGCTGACCTTCCCGTTCCCCCGCTACCGGCCCCTCCCCAGCACTCCGCCGCCGGCTCCCCGTCCAGCACTCCGCTGTCCGGGGCCGGCGGCGGAGTCCCACCTGCCCGAAAGGAACGCCACGTGGCAGCCAACCGCCCGTCCGAGGCCACCACGAACTGGTGGCGCGACGCCGCCATCTACCAGATCTACGTACGCAGCTTCGCCGATGGCGACGGTGACGGCACCGGTGATCTCGCGGGGGTACGGGCCAAGTTGCCCTACCTCGTCGAACTGGGCGTGGACGCCATCTGGTTCACCCCCTGGTACCTCTCGCCGCTCGCCGACGGCGGATACGACGTGGCCGACTACCGCACCATCGACCCCGCCTTCGGCACCCTCGCCGAAGCCGAGAAACTGATCGCCGAAGCCCGCGCGCTCGGCATCCGCACGATCATCGACATCGTCCCCAACCATGTGTCCGACCAGCACGCCTGGTTCACCGCGGCACTGGCGGCGGGACCCGGCAGCCCCGAGCGCGACCTCTTCCACTTCCGGCCCGGCCGCGGCCCGGACGGCGCCGTCCCGCCCAACGACTGGATCTCCGAGTTCGGCGGCACCCCCTGGACCCGGCTCCCGGACGGCGAGTGGTACCTCCATCTGTTCGCCACCCAGCAGCCCGACCTCAACTGGGCGCACCCGGTGGTCCGTCAGGAGCACGAGGACGTGCTCCGCTTCTGGTTCGAGCGCGGTGTCTCGGGTGTACGGATCGACTCGGCGGCCCTGCCCGCCAAGGATCCTGCCCTGCCCGACTTCACCGAGGGCCGCGACCCGCATCCGTACATCGACCGGGACGAACTGCACGACATCTACCGCTCCTGGCGCGCCATCGCCGACGAGTACGGCGCCATCTTCGTCGGGGAGGTGTGGCTCCCCGACACCGAACGCTTCGCCCGCTATCTGCGCCCCGACGAGCTGCACACCGCCTTCAACTTCAACTTCCTGGCCTGCCCCTGGGACGCCGGGCTGCTGCGCTCCGCGATCGACGACACGCTCGCCGAGCACGCTCTTGTCGGCGCCCCCGCCACCTGGGTCCTGAGCAACCACGACGTGACCCGGACCGTCACCCGGTACGGACGCCAGGACACCGGTTTCGACTTCGCGGCGAAGACCTTCGGCACCCCCACGGACCTGGCACTCGGCACCCGCCGGGCGCGCGCCGCGGCGCTGCTCTCGCTGGCCCTGCCCGGCGCCGCCTACCTCTACCAGGGGGAGGAGCTCGGCCTTCCGGAAGCGGACATCCCGCGGGACCGGATCCAGGACCCGATGCACTTCCGCTCCGGCGGGACCGACCCCGGACGCGACGGCTGCCGGGTGCCGCTGCCCTGGTCGGCGCAGGCACCGTACGCCGGGTTCGGGTCCGCCGTGGAGCCGTGGCTGCCGCAGCCGGCCGGCTGGTCCTCCTACGCCGCCGACGCCCAGGGTGCCGACCCCGACTCGATGCTCAGCCTCTACCGCGAGGCGCTGCGGCTCCGCCGGACCGAGCCCGGCTTCGGGAGCCCGGGGAAAGCGGGGGAGCGGCTGACGTGGCTGCCGACCGCGCCGGGGGTGCTCGCCTTCACCCGTACGGACCGGCTCGTCTGCGTCGTGAACCTCATCGGTGAGGCGGTCGAACTGCCCGGCCACACCGAGGTCCTGCTGACCAGCGGTCCGCTGGCCGACGGAGGAAGGCTCCCGCAGGACACCGCGGCCTGGTTGCGGGGCTGATGGCGGTGCGGGCGGATCGCGGCGGTTCCGGGGCTGCGGCACAGTGGTCGTATGGATGATCTCAACGCCCTCGCCGACGAGCATCTGGCCGCCGCCCGTACGTCCCCGCACGGCCGCAGCGCTCACCTGCTGCTGCGGCAGGAGCCCCTGCGGCAGACGGTCATCGCGCTCACGGCGGGCTCGGCCCTCGACGAGCACAACGCGCCGCCCGCCGCCTCGCTCCAGGTCCTGCGGGGGTCCGTCCGCCTCACCGCAGCCTCCGGCGACGTGGAAGTGGCCGCCGGAGGGCTGCAGCCCATCCCGCACGAGCGGCACGGACTGCTGGCGCTGCAGGACGCGGTGGTGCTGCTGACCGCGGTCAACGACTGACCTCACCGCACCCGGACCCGTACCCGCTCCAGCACCCACAGGACGAAGCTGCCCGTGGCCAGCGAACCGCCCAGGACGCAGATGCCGGTCCAGCCCGCGCGCGACCAGACCACCGAGGCGAGTGCGGCTCCTGCGGCCCCGCCCAGGAAGAAGAGGGTCATGAACCCGGAGTTGATCCGGTTGCGGGCCTCCGGGCGGAGCGCGTAGATCACGTTCTGACTGCTGTTGAGTGCCGCCTGCTGGGCCACGTTCAGCGAGACCACGCCGAGCGCGAGCCACAGCAGCGACGACTCGCCGGCGAGAAGCAGCAGCCAGGAGAGGGCGAGCAGGGCGGCCGAGGCCCCGGAGACCACCTGCACACGGCCGCGGTCGCTCAGCCGGGCCGCGAAGTTCATGCCCACCACACCGATGACGCCCACGAGTCCGAAGAGCCCGATCGCGGCCGCGTTCCAGTCGTAGGGCGGCCGGGTCAGCAGGAAGGTCAGCGCGGTCAGCTGCACGCTGTACGAGGCCATGGAGAAGGCGGCGACGGCGGACCGCCAGCGCAACAGGGGCTCCGTGCGCAGCAGGGAGAGGGTGGAGCGCAACAACCCGGCGTAACCTGTCGGGGCCGTGTCGTCCGAGCGGGGCAGCCGGGGCAGATGGCGGTGCAGGAGCACCGCCATGACCGCCATGAGCAGGGCGTTCACCCAGTACGCAGTCCGCCACCCACCGAGTTCCGACAGCGCGCCGGAGGCCAGGCGCCCGACCAGTCCGCCCAGCAGGACTCCCGACATGACGAGGCCGACGATCCTGCCGCGTTCGGCCGGAGCCGCGAGAGTCGCCGCGAACGGCACCACGACCTGGGCGCCGACGGAGGTGAGCGCCGTGAGCGCCGTCCCGGCGATCAGCAGGGGACCGGTCGGGGCACCGGCGGTCAGCAGCAGGAACAGCGCCGTGAGCGCGAACAGGCCCACCGCCAGCTTTCGGCGCTCCATGACGTCCCCGAGCGGCACCAGCAGGATCAGGCCCAGCGCGTAGCCGCCCTGGGCGGCGGTCACGATCAGCCCCGCCGCCGTGACACCGATGTGCAGATTCGCCTCGATCACATCGAGGAGCGGCTGCGCGAAGTAGTTGCCCGCGGCCGAGAGTCCGGCCGCGACGGCCATCAGGAGAACGAGCCCGCGGCCGAGGACGGGCGACGTCCCGGTCGGGGTCGGCAGAGCCGTGGTGCGCCGTAGCGCCTGTGTGGAGTGAGCCATGCCCCTCAGCCTCGGGGACCAGGCATCCATGAGTCCAACACATGTTTTTCATTCGATCGATCGTCGTTCACGATAGATGTATGGAGCTTCAGCAGATGCGGTACGTGGTGGCGGTGGCGGAGCTGGAAAACTTCACGCGCGCCGCGAAGAAATGCCTGGTCGTGCAGTCGGCCCTGAGCCATCAGATCGCCCGTCTGGAGAAGGAGCTCGGCGCCCGGCTGTTCGATCGCACGAGCCGACAGGTCCGCCTCACCGCGGCCGGTGAGGCGTTCCTGCCCGCCGCCCGGCAGGCGCTGGACGCGGCCGAGCGGGCCCGCGCCGAGGTGACGGCGGCGGCAGGGGAAATCAGCGGGCGTCTCGGGATCGGGGCGATCCCGACGCTCTCCGCGGTCGACATCCCGGCCGCACTGCGGGAGTTCCATCTCCGCCACCCGAAGGTCCGTATCGACCTGAGGGAAGGGGCGAGCAAGGACCTTGTCCAGGAAGTGCAGGACGGGACGCTCGACGTGGCGTTCCTCGGTGTACTGCCGAGCTACCGGCCGAAGGGGGTGTGCGACCGAGAACTGGGCCGCGGGGAACTCGCCGCCGTGGTGGCGCCCGGCCACCCGCTGGCCGATGAGTCCCAGGTGGACCTGGAGCGGCTGGCGCGGGAGACGTTCGTCGACTACCCCGCCGGCACCGCGGCCCGCGCCCAGTCGGAGGAGGCCTTCGAGGCGTCCGGACTCACCCGTGAAGTGGCGTTCGAGGTCAGCGGAACCGACTTCATCGTCCGGTTGGTGCGCAGCGGACTGGTCGTCGCTCTCCTGCCCGCCGCGTTCGCGACGGAGCTGACGGGTCTCACCGTCCTTCCGGTGCGCAATGCGCCCGCACGGACGGAACGGCTGGTGTGGAGCCGGTTCCGCCCCACACCGGCGGCTGCGGCATTCCTGTCGGGTCTGGGCATCGGGGGCGACGAGGTCTCTCCCCAAACCCTCTGACTTCACTCCTGACGGAAGAAATGTCCGGGCACGCGATGAGTTTCACCTGCCCGACCCGTCCTACCTGTGTCCGGTAATTCCGGCTACGAGCAAAGGAAACATCGATGAGCCAGAGCACCCCTCCGCCGCAGGAGTACGCCTACACACTGACTCGTGAGCTGGACGCCTCAGCCGCCCGGGTCTTCGAAGCCTGGACCGCACCGGCGCAGTACGAGCAGTGGGCCGGCGCCGCACCGGGGACGGTGAAGATGGACGCGCGCCCGGGCGGGACGTGGAGGGCGGTGATGGTCACCCCCGACGGGCAGCAGTTCCCCCTCACCGGCTCCTACCTCGACGTGGTGCCCGGCAGGCGCCTGGTCATCGGCATGGACGTGCCCGGTAAGTCCGCACCCGCCACCATGACCCTGTTCCTCGACGAGAACGACGGGGCAGGGACCACGCGCATCACGCTGACCCAGAGTTGTGACAGCGCCCACGAACGCGACCTGGCAGAACAGGGCAGCACGATGCTCCTGGACTCTCTCGGTTCCTACCTCACCAAGAGCTGACCCGCCGCGTCACGCAGTAGCGCCGCACCTGTCGGTCGGCGGACGCATGCGGGCTCGTTCAGTCCGCCGGCAGGGCCCGGCGCCGACGGCGAAGGAACTCCTGCTCGGCGGCGTTCTGCGTACGGGCGACCGCCGCGTCGTAAGCTGTCGCCGCCTCGGCCGTACGGCCCAGGCGGCGCAGCAGGTCGGCCCGTACGGCGTGGAAAACGTGGTAGCGGTCCAGCGCAAGCTGTTCCACGAGCGCGAGCGCCGCGTCCGGTCCCTCGACCTCGGCCACCGCGACGGCACGGTTGAGCGCCACCACCGGCGTCGGCGCCTGCGCCAGCAACTGGTCGTACAGCCGCAGGATCTGCCCCCAGTCGGTGGCGGCCGCGGTCGGCGCATCGCTGTGCACCGCGTTGATCGCGGCCTGGATCTGGTACGGGCCGGGACGGTCGCGGCGCAGACACTGCCGGACGAGCGCCTGACCCTCGGCGATCAGCTCGTGGTCCCACCGGCTTCGGTCCTGCTCGGCGAGGGGCACCAGCGCACCGCCCGGGCCGGTACGGGCGGTGCGGCGCGACTCGGTGAGCAGCATCAGCGCGAGCAGTCCTCGCACCTCCGGTTCGTCCGGCATCAGACCGGTCAGGAGCCGCCCGAGGCGGATGGCCTCCGCACAGAGGTCCTCGCGCACCAACCGGTCGCCCGAGCTCGCCGTATGCCCTTCGTTGAAGATCAGGTACACGACGGCGAGCACGGACCGGACCCGGTCCGGAAGATCGGCATCGGACGGTACCCGGTAGGGAATCCGGGCATCACGGATTTTCCCCTTGGCACGCACCAGTCGCTGCGCCATGGTCGGTTCGGGCACCAGAAACGCATGTGCGAGCTCCGCCGTGCTCAGCCCGCCCAGCAGTCGCAGCGTCAGCGCGACCTGCGCACCGGTGGAGAGCGCGGGGTGGCAGCAGGTGAAGATCAGCCGCAGCCGGTCGTCGTGCACGGGACCCTCCTCGGCCGGTCCGCTCCGGGCGTTCAGGGACTGCGCCGACGCCGCCCGGGCCTGGCGGTCGGCGCGGGAGGCCTCCCGGCGCAGGCGGTCGATCGCCCGGTTACGCGCCGTGGTGATGATCCAGCCGGCCGGTGCGGGCGGCAGCCCGGCCGAGGGCCACCGGTCCAACGCGGTGGCGAACGCCTCCTGGACCGCCTCCTCCGCGATGTCGATGTCGCCGAAGGCACGCACGAGTACGGCCACCGCGCGGCCGTACTCCTCGCGGAAGAGGCGCTCGATGTCCGCGGTGAGTACGGCCGGTGCGCCGGTGGGACGGTGCGGCTCGGCGGCGCCGGGGCGCCGGGAGGAGGCGCCGGACATCAGCCCTCCACGTCACCCTCGAACGGCCGGACCTCGATGGGCAGGGTGATCGCCCGTGCGGCCTTGCGGCCCCAGTCGAGGGCGGCATCCAGATCCGGCGCCTTGATGATGCACAGTCCGCCGAGGTACTCCTTGCCCTCGGCGTACGGGCCGTCGGTGAGCAGTGTGTCACTGTCCTTCGCCTGCACCACGGTGGCCGTGCTCGGGGCGTTCAGTCCTCCGGCGAACACCCAGGCCCCGGCCTCCCGGAGCTCCTGGTGGAAGACCTCCACGTTCCGCATGATCCCTTCCAGCACCTCGGGGGCGGGCATCTCGCCCGCGGTCGGCGTGATCACGCTGAGCAGGTAGTGCTTCATGGCGTTCCTCCTGGGGCGCGACGTCGGCACCGTGCCGGCGTCTCACCCTCTATACGAACGGCTGCTGCCCGGATCGACACGCAACACGGTCGGGTCCGCAGAATTTTCTGCCGGGGCTCCGCGTGATTCCGGTGGTTCCCGCGCGTTCTGCTGGTTTCCGCGCACGAGGACTTGTGGGAGCGCTCCCAAGGTCGGCAGGATGAGGTGATGACCCAGCCTCCCGGCCCACGGGCCTACCACCCCGACGACCACGCGGCCCTTTCCGACATCTGCGTCCGGACGGCCGACAACGGTGGCGACTCCCGGCATCTGTATCCGGATCCGGAACTGATGCCATCGATCTTCGCCACGCCCTACGCGTACCTCGAACCCGATCTGACCTTCGTGATCGACGACGGTACGGGCCGGGCGGTCGGCTACATCCTGGGGACCGCCGACACCGCGCAGTTCGTCACGGCGTTCCGGAAGCGGTGGCTGCCCCTGGTCGAGGAGCGCTTCCCGGAACCGGACGGCCCGGCGCGTACCCCCAGCGAGGAGATGATCGCTCTCCTGTACAACCCGGAACGGATGATCGTCCCCGAAGTGGCCGCCCACCCCGCCCACTTGCACATCGATCTGCTTCCCGCATGGCAGCGGAAGGGGTACGGCAGAGCACTGATGCGCACGTTCCTGGCCGCCCTGCGAGCCAAGGGGGTCGGGGCCGTGCACCTGTCCATGCTGACGGCGAACACTGCGGCCAGGGCCTTCTACGACCGCCTGGGATTCGCCGAGATCGACGTTCCCGATCCCGGACCGGTCACGTATCTGGGCCGGAGCACCACGCCGGACCTGTGAGCTCCACAGCCGCTTGACCTCCGTGCGCCCGTCGATCGCGGTCGTCACGACGAGACAGCCCACGGGCACGTCCCCGCTGAAGGCCATCAGGCCAAGACGGATCACTCATGACGCCGGGATCACATGCCGCGACGTGTCATCGATCGGCCGGAACCGGGTGCGGGACCGGCGCCCCGCGGAGGGATGCCTCGGCAAGGACCTGGGCAGGTAGTGGTGGACGAGCCGGATCGGGGCCGGGCCGGGTGCAGAAGGGTGTGCGATGTGAGCGAGCGGACCGAGTGGCAGTTCTCCGACGACCGTGGACAACTGTCGAGTGCCGGGCGGCGCCCGTCGCGTGTGCTCGCCTATGTCCAGGCCGGAGCCACGCTGTGGGACCACGGGATACGTCCGAGCGGGATCTTCGGATCGGACCACGACGGCGAGTCGCCCGACCGGGCCAAGACCGGGGCGCTGCCGCTCACCGAGGTCGACTATCTCGGTGCGGGCAGCGTCCTGGACGTGGACACCCTGTTACGGGGCGGGCCGGATCTCGTGGTGGCCGTCAGCTACGGGGGAGGGCATGTCTACGGGCTGGCCCCGGAGACCGCCAAACACCTGGAGGAGCACGTACCGGTCGTCGTGATCGACGTGGGCCAGGCGCGCACCCTCGCTGACATCGGCGACCGGTTCGCCGAGCTGGCCCGCTCGCTCGGGGCCGAGGAGGGAGGGTCCGCGGCGACGCACGACCTGGAAGCAGCCCGGGAACGGCTGCGCGCTCTCGCCGCCGGTCCGTCCCGGCCCCGGGTGCTCGCCCTGTCACCGGCGGAGCAGGACCAGGCTCATCTCGCGCGTCCCCGCATGTGGCCGGAGCTGCGCGTGCTGGCGGAGCTGGGCGTCGACGTCCTCGAACCGGCCGCCGGGCCCGGTGCCAACTGGTCCACGGTCGGCTGGGCGGAGGCGGCGGCCCTCCGTCCCAGGATCCTGCTCACCGACATCCGGTCCAATGCGACACCCCTGGACCGGCTCCGGTCGAACGCTGACTGGACGGCGCTTGAGCGGGCGGCCGCGGTGGTGCCGTGGAATCCGGAACCGGTCTGCAGCCCCCAGGCCCATGCACATTTCCTGACGCTGGTGGCCGACGCGGTGGAGGCGGCGCAAGGCCGGTAGCGCGAGCCGGAACCGTCGCACCGCCCGGCACGTCCGACGGGCAAGCAGCAAGGACCGAGGATGGGCAGGGGTGGGGCATGAACAGAGGCAGGGTGGGCGGAACGGTCGCGGTGATCCTCGTGACCGCGCTGACGGCGTCGGCGTGCGGTGGGGGTGCCTCCGAGGATCTCGTGACCGAGGGGAGCCCCCCGGCCGCGCCCTACAGCGGCCCGCTCGACGTACCGCATCCGAACGTCGAAGCCGACACCCCGCAGGCGATGAAGACGAAATCGGGGGCCGCCGGCCGTGCTCTGGAGTGCGCGGGGGACATCTACTCCGGCAGCGGCAGTGAAACCTGGAGCAAGGGCGACGGCGGGGCTACGCCCGAGGAAGGGCTGAAGCTGCACTTCGAGATCGAGCAGCCCGATCTGCCGCAGTACGGCTATCGCGTGGAACGCGAGGAGGCGGACCGGGTCCTGTACTCGTTCGACGTGGACCGCAGGACGAAGATCGCCGTCGTCGTCGCCAAGGACCAAAAGGGGCGTCCGGGCTGGGGTCCGGAGACCGCCGCCTCGTGCGACCCGGCGGAACTGCCGTCGAGCTATACGGACAAGCAGCCGTACCGGGTCTGGACCGACAAGGACGGCCACCGGGTGCCGGTGTCCGAGCTGAACAGCTCGGAGGGCGAGGCGCACTGCGACTGGCAGGAGGCGAACTTCCTTGAATGGAAAGCGGGTTCGGAAGGGGAGGTCTCGGCCCATCGGAAGGTCTATGCGCGTGACCCGAAGGGCGTACTCCCGTCCGGCATGCTCACCGCGGCGTACGACGGGGACGTGACGATGCCCGCCGGTGCGCGGTCCACGGGCTACCACCTGGACGACTGGGAACTGTGGCTGACCGACGACATGTCCAGGGCCTATGTCCGCACCCCGGACGGGGTGGAGGCGTGGCCCGCCGTGAAGCCGGACATGGGATGCCGGTGACCTGTCCGGCGTGGCGGGCCCCATGACGGCTCCGAGGGGCCGCCGTCGAGCGCCGGACGGGACCGGCGCGGCAGCGGGCCACGGCACCGCCCCCCCCGTACGGACCGTCTGCGATCGCGCCCACCGGCTTCGTTCGCGAGGCTGGGCTGAGCCGAGTCCGTACGTCCCCAGGAGCAGGCATGCAGCAGGACAAGCACCCTTCCTACCATCCCGTGGTCTTCCGCGACCGCTCCGCGGGCTACGCCTTTCTGACCCGGTCCACCGCATCCAGCGAGCAGACCATCGAGTGGGACGACGGGGAGACCTATCCCGTCATCGACGTGGAGATCTCCGCCGAGAGCCACCCCTTCTTCACCGGTAAGGCCCGCGTCGTCGACACCGAGGGGCAGGTCGCCAAGTTCGAGCGCCGGTACGGGGAGGGAGAGCGCCCGGAAGCCCCCTGACCCCGCACTGCCCGGAGTCTTCCGCCATGTCCCGGGCGCGGCGGAAGACTCCGGCCGTCACCCCTCTTGACACCGTCGGTCAACCGTTCCTATCCAGTGCGCATGAGTGAGTCCTGGACCCACTGTTGCGTACTGGGCGCTTCCCGAACGGTGTTGGATGCGCTGGGTTCCCGCGTTCGCGTCCCGTTCGGTGACGGCCCTTTCGGGGGCCGGTCCGTTGCGGGTGGGCGGGTTCCCTCACGCCCCCGGTCACCTGGTCCGGCCTGGACGGTCCGATGCCCCGCACGATCACTTCCACCGGGGCGGTCCGCACCGCGGACGGGTCGGCGGCCGAGTACTTCGTCGGCGACTGGGACGGCGCCGCATTCCGTACCATCAACACGGCCGGCACCCCGTTGCGCGCCGAGGCCGGCCGCGACTACTACGCCGCCATGAGCTTCTACGGGCTCCCCGACGGGTGGCGTGTACAGCTCGGCTGGCTCAGCAACTGGGACTACGCGTTCAGCGCCCCGACCGGCGAATGGAACGGCCAGCTGAGCATCCCGCGCCAACTCACCCTCTCCGCCACAGGACTTGTCCAGCATCTCGCCGTCGAGACCGAGGCTCTCCGTAACGGCACCACCACGATCGAGGACCGCACCGTCGGCCCGGGCTCCGGGAATCCCCTGGCCGGTCTGAGCGGCCGGTCGTACGAGATCGAGGCCGAGGTCGCCCTGCCCGGATCCGGCGCCGCCACCGAATTCGGCTTCCGGCTCCGGGAGAAGGGCAACAGCCGTAGGGTCGTCGGATACGACGTCTCCGGGTCCCGGCTCTTCGTGGACCGGACCGTGGCCGGTGCCGACGATTTCACCGAACACTTCGCGGGCCGCACCGCCGCCCCGCTCCCGCTCACCACGACCGCCGGTGAACGACGGCTGCGCGTACGGCTGTTCATGGACACCTCGGCCGTGGAGGTCTTCGACGGGGACGGCCGGGTCACGATCAGCAGCCCCGTCTTCCCCGGCCCGGACGCCCAGGGCATGTCGTTCTACGCCGTCGGAGGCCGGGCCCGGATCGTCAGCCTGAAGGTCCACCGGCTGGCCAGTACCAACCGGGTGACCGACAGCGCCCCGCCGACGACCGCGATCCCCGCCGACGGCACGTTCCGCAACAGCGGACTCGGCCCCCTGACCGTCGTACCCGCCGGGCACTGGACCACCACAGGCGCCGGCCGCACCGGAGTCTTCGACCGAGACTCCACCGCGGTCTCCCGTACCGAGTACGGCGACCTGGAACTGACCACGCTGGTACGGTTCGGCGGCCCCGACGGGACCAGCGGCGCAGGGTCCGTCCTGCTGCGGGCGTCGGCCGACACCGCGGACGGCTACGCCGTTAACCTCGACCCGAACCTGCGGACCGCCCGGCTCTTCCGCAAGGACGGCGGTGCGACGACCGTGCTGGCCGACGTGCCGCTGCTGGTCCGGGCCGGGACGACACTGCCCTTGCGGATCCGCGCCCGGGGAAGCCGGATCGAGGTCTTCGTCGACGGTCTGCCGACCATCGACGTGACCGACGCCCGGCATGCGCGGGGCAGGATCGGACTCAATGTGTTCGGTGGCCGCGCGGCCTACCAGGACACTTACGTACGCGCACTTTAGGAGAGATCCCACCCATGCCCGAAACGGTCGACACCCTCGGCTCACCCGGCACGCCCGGCTTTCTGGTCATCGGCGAATGCGTCGCCGACATCGTCCGGCTGCCGGGCGAGGCCGACCGGGTCCACCCCGGCGGCAGCCCGGCCAACGTCGCGTACGGACTCGCCAGACTCGGCCGGTCCAGCACCCTGCTCACCCAGCTCGGCCCGGACACCGAGGGCCGGCTGATCGCGGACCATCTGGCGTCCGCCGGAGTCGTGGTGCGCACCGACGGCTCCACCGGGGCCACCCCGTCCGCCTCGGTGGCGCTGGACGCGGCCGGCCAGGCGGCGTACACCTTCGCCATCACGTGGACGCTCTCCCCGGTGGAACCGGAGCGCCCGCCGCACCATGTGCACACCGGCTCGATCGCGACGGTCATGGAGCCCGGCGCGACCACCGTCCTGGCCGCCGTCGAGTCGCTGCGTACCACCGCGACCGTCAGCTACGACCCCAATGTGCGGGCGGCCCTGATGGGCGACCACGACGCCGCCGTCCGCCGGGTGGAGCGCTGTGTCGCACTGAGCGATGTGGTCAAGGCCAGCGACGAGGATCTGGCATGGCTGTACCCGGGGCAGTCCCCGGAGTCCGTCGCCGCGCGCTGGCTCGGCACGCGCGGCCCCGCCCTCGTCCTGGTCACCCGGGGGGCAGCCGGCGCACTTGCTGTCACTCCCGGTGGGCGGGTCACGGTCGACGCGCCCCGCACCGAGGTGGTCGACACGGTGGGGGCGGGCGACGCGTTCATGTCGGGCACGCTGCACGCCCTCGCCGCGCACGGGCTGCTCGGCGCCGCAGGACGGGACGGACTGCGTGCCATCGATCCGGAGACCGTCACCGATGTGCTGCGCCACGCGGCTGCCTCCGCGGCGCTCACCGTCGCACGCGCCGGGGCCAACCCGCCCGACGAACCGGAGCTGCGCGGCGCGCTGAGCCGCGCCTGAACCCGGCTGTGCCACCACCCGCCACGGAACTCTGCCGGGCAGGCGGTGGCACACCGGGGCCTGCGGTCACGCGTGCGGCTCGGGGAGCATGTGCGGTGTGCTGTCGTCGTCGAGGAACTCCACGACCGCGAGGGCGAACAGCGCCGCCAGGGCGATCCATACCGTGACGAGGCCCGTCGGCCGGTCCCACACGAGCAGGACCGCGGCGGCGACCACGACGACCGTCCAGTTGAGCCACGGCTTCGCCCGGTGCACCCAGGCGCCGACCGGACCGCCGGTGAAACCGGCCGCGTCGCGTACGGCGTCGATGCCGCCGTTCCACATGGCCTTGACCCGGGTGGCGGCGCGCCCCTCTCCGGAGAGCCAGGCCGCGAGCGCCACGACCACGCCGAGTGTGACCACCAGCCGGACCACGGCGCGCAGATAGATGACCAGGGCGTCGAAGACGGCGGCGGCCGCCGGCTGCGACACCGAAGCCGGAAGGCTGTCCAGATAGAAGGCGCGGAACACCCACAGCGCCAGGCCCAGCACCGCACCGCCCACCGCGATCGCGAGGGCCGCCGTGACCAGTGCGCGCCGTCGGCGCACGGCGAGCAGCACCGCGCCGCCGGCGAGTACCAGAGTCACCACCGGCAGCCAGAACCCGGCCAGTTGCAGCAGCCGGAACCCCTTCCGGGCCTTGCCGACCGCGTCGGACGTCAGCACGGTGAAGTCGGTGTGGATCTCGGGGATCTTCGCGGCGATCGTCAGCCCGTGATCGACCAGGAGCTGCTTCACGTGGTCGATCACCGGAGCGAGATCGATGACAACCGTGTCGTCCTTGAGTTTCACGGCCCCGCCCCCACTGCCGGTCAGCGCCTTGACGGCCGCCGCGTGGGCGTTGCGGTTGAGACCGACCCACAGCTTCTCGAAGGCGTCCGAGGCCACGAACTTCTTCACGGTCCCGTGCACGAAGTTTGTGAGGCCCGCGGTGAGCGGGGCGCTCAGCCGTCCCAGCGCCTTGTCGAGGACCGGCCGGTCCGCCGGGGCCACTTCGTCGAGCAGCGCACGGACGTCCAGATGTGTCATGACAGCACCGGTGACCCGGTTCGCCAGAGCTGCCTGTACATCGGGGTCCGACGCCAGCGGCTTCATCATCGCCACATAGCGGTCGGTGTCGCCGACGTCGTTCTTGGCCCAGGCGGCAACGGCGCTCAGCGGCGTGAGGACGGCCGCG
This sequence comes from Streptomyces sp. NPDC057565, assembly GCF_042801455.1. Classification (NCBI taxonomy): domain Bacteria; kingdom Bacillati; phylum Actinomycetota; class Actinomycetes; order Kitasatosporales; family Streptomycetaceae; genus Streptomyces; species Streptomyces sp. NPDC057565. The sequence goes on from NZ_JBHVFU010000012.1 coordinate 196,667, forward strand.
ACGAGGATCAGCAGCACAGCGAAGAACGAACGGATCCGGATCCGGGGCCGTGACCGCACGGGCGTACGCGCTTCCAGCTGCGTCACCCGCGCACGCAGCGCGTCCAGATCGGCGTCGACCGAGGGGTGCTGTGACTCGTCGTGGTCCGCTGCTGCCATGTCCCAAGGGGACGCCCTGTGCGTGCGGGCAGCACGGCGAGTTGCTCCGTACGGCGGAGCAGGGGGCTCGCCAGGCGTGAGCCGGTGGTGCTCCCGTGCTCCTCGCGCCCCCATTTGGCCCAGTGAACGCATCCTCGCCGGGGTGACGGCCGTTCGCCAGCCGGCGGGCCCGATCGGTTGTGGGGAGTCGGAGCAGCGAGTGACGAGGGGATGCGTACTCGACGCCGGGCGTGCAGCCGGACACGGGGGGCGGGCAGCGGTACGCGGACTCACCGCCTCCGGGGGTGGTCCGACCTCGGGGTTCCGCCGTACTTCGCCGGCCGGGAGCCCGTACGGACCACGCACAGAGGGCGACGGAAGGAATGGCACATGACGCAGGCTGACACCGGGGTCGCGGTGACGGGAGTGGGGCTGGTGACCCCCGCGGGCGCCGATGAACACGCCTTCTGGGCGGGGCTGTGCGCGGGACACTCCGTGGCGCGGCGCTGTGACGAACTGGCTGGGCTTTCGGTCGACTTCGCCTGCCCGGTCGACGGACTCGACCTGGACGCGGCGGTGGGCGGACGCTCGGTGTGGCGGATGGCGCGGTTTGTGAAGCTGGCCCTGATCGCCGCCCGGCAGGCCGTCGCGGACGCCGGACTCTCGCCGGGGGACTGGGACGCGAGCAGGGTCGGCGTGGTGCTCGGCGTCGGTGTGGGCGGTGTGTCCGTCCTCGTCGACAACCTTCGCAAGCTCGACGACGCAGGACCTGAGGCCGTCTCCCCGCTCCTGGTGCCGATGATGATTCCGAACGCGGCGGCCGGGGAGCTCGCCATCGAGCTGCGCGCCCAGGGCCCCAGTCTGGCGCCCGCCACCGCCTGCGCGTCCGGGGCGACCGCGATTGCGGTCGCCCGTGACCTGCTGACGAGGGGCCGATGCGATGTGGTCGTGGCGGGAGGTTCGGAGTCCGCGCTGGCCCCGCTCGTGGTGGCGGCCTTCGCGAAGATGGGGGCGCTGTCCACCCGTACCGGTGATCCGGCGGGCGCGTCGCGGCCGTTCGCCACGGACCGGGACGGGTTCGTCATCGGGGAGGGTGCCGCCGTCCTCGTGCTGGAGCGGACCGCTGACGCGTGCGCCCGCGGCGGACACCCGCGGGCACTGCTGACCGGCGTGGGTTCCAGTACGGATGCCCACCACCCCACTGCCCCGACACCCGACGGGCGCGGTGCGCAGTGGGCGGTGGAGGCGGCGCTGCGCGAGGCGGGCTGGGCGCCCCGCGAGGTCGACCACATCAACGCGCACGGCACGTCCACTCCGTTGAACGACGCGATGGAGACCGCGCTCATCTCCCGGCTCTTCCCGCACCGGCCCTCGGTCACCGCCCCGAAGGGCGTGGTCGGACACACCCTCGCTGCCTCCGGGGCGATCGAGGCGGTGGCGACCGTACTGACCCTGGAGCAGGGCATCGTGCCGCCGATCGCCAACCTGGATGCGCTGCCGGTCGGGTTCGCGCTCGACTGCGTGACCAAGGAGCCGCGCCGGCAGTCCGTCGAGCGCGCCGTCAGCCACTCCTTCGGCTTCGGCGGACACAACGTCGCTCTCGCCTTCCAGCGCGTCTGACCGGTCTAGTGCTGCGACCGGAAAGGTTTGCCGGGAAGCTCGCGGCGTCCGGTGCGGTGCATCGCAAGGCGGAGGATCGCCCCCGTACTGGACGTACTCGGGTGATGCGACAACGCGGCGAGGTGCCGTGCCGGGCGTCGCGAGCCGGTGAACCTTTCCGGTCGCAGCACTAGGCGCCCGCAGGTCCCGGTGGGAGCAGCGAGAGTGTGTCCTTGCCGCTCCTGCGTCGTTCTCCAGTTCATGACCGCAACGATCGACGGCACCACCAGGCACACCCTTGCTGACGTGTTGAGGGGCGTCATCTTCGGCGGCAACTTCCTTCAGGAGCACGGCTCCTGGCGGCGGCTGATCTCAACGGAACCGTTCCGCCGCCCGGTCGGCGGCGGTCCCGACGAGCGTCTCGCCCTGACGTACGAACGACTGAGGATCCTCAACAGCGCGCTCGACAGCGCAGCCGGGCCCGCTGCCGACCCACGCGCCCTCGCCGCCCTGCACGAGTGGCTCGGCCCGGTCGATCCGGCGCTCACCACCGTTGCGGGCATCCACTACAACCTCTTCCTCGGCAGCCTCCTCGACCACGCCGGCGAGAGCCGCCGCGACCTGTCGGACTTCCTCCGGTTGCGACGCATCGGCACCTTCCTCTGTACGGAGGTGGCGCACGGAAATGACGCGGCGGCCGTCGAGACCACGGCGACGTACGACCGCGTACGCGACGGGTTCGTGCTGCACACCCCGCACTCCGGGGCACAGAAGTTCATGCCCAACACCAGCCCGGCCGGCGGCCCCAAGTCAGGACTGGTCGCGGCGCGCCTGCTCGCCGACGGGGCCGACCACGGGGTCTTTCTCTTCCTGGTGCCGCTCACCGACGACACGGACGCTCTCCCGGGGGTACGCGTCCGCAGGCTTCCGGCGCGCCTGGGCAGCCCCGTCGACCACTGTCTGACCTCCTTCGACCGGGTCTTCGTGGGGCGTGACGCACTGCTCGGCGGTGAGCACGGACGGATCGGCGACGACGGGGAGTTCAGCAGCGTCCTGCCCAACCGCAGGCGTCGCTTCCTCACCTCGATCGCACGCGTCACGGTCGGCAGGATTTCCATGAGTGCCTGTGCGGTCGGCTCCGCGCGCGCGACGCTCGCCGTCGCCGTGCGCTACGGAGGCCATCGGCACATCTCCGGGCCACGTGCGACGGAACGGGTGCGGGTGATCGCCCACCGCAGCCATCACGGCCCGCTCGCCGAGGCCATGGCCACGGTGTTCGCGATGAGCCTGCTGCATCGCAGGGCCCTCGACCGCTGGGAGGAGCAGCTCGAGGCCGGCACGGAGACGGGACGGGCCGAGGCGGAGCGGCTGGTCGCCGTCGCGAAGGGGTGGATCACCTGGCAGGCCCGTGCCGTTGTCATCGAATGCCGCGAACGGTGCGGAGCGCAGGCGCTGTTGGAGAACAACGGCATGACCGAGCTGATCACCGGCGCGGAGGCGGTGATCACCGCCGAGGGCGACAACCTGGCCATCCACGCCAAGGCCGCCGCGGAAATGCTCTTCGCCGCCTCACCGGCCGCGGACGGTGGCACCTCGGGCCGAGCCACCGGAGAGCTCACGGACCCCCGGTTCCTGGGGTGGCTGCATGCGCAGGTGGAGGTCATCTGGTTCGCCCGCGCCAGGGAGCGGATGCGCAGCGCACCGCACGGTGATCCGCTGGCGCGGTGGAACGCGGCGTCCGGGTCCGCCCTGCGGGGCGTCGAGGCGCACGCCCGCCGACAGGCGGCCGAGGCGTACGCGGAGGCGGTCGCGGAACTGCCCGAAGGCCCTGGCCGCGAGAGGCTGGCCGAGCTGGAGCGGCTGTTCGCCCTTCAGTGGGTGGCCCGCAACAGTGGCGATCTGCTCGCCGCCGGCCATCTGACGACTGATCAGGTCAATGCCCTGCCGGACGCCGTCGAGCAGCTCATCGCCGCCGTCGCCGGGCATCTGCCCACCCTGATCGAGTCCTTCGCGCTGCCGGACGAGGTGCTCGCGGACTGGCCCATCGCGGGCGCCGACTACGTCGATGCGTACGACGATCCGGAGGCGTCCTGGCACACCACCGGGGCGCAGGGGGAGCGTTGAAGGCTTCGGGCGAGCGAACCGCCGGGCAGCCGTGCCGGGTACGGGAGGCGGCGGGGCCCTCGGAGTCCGGGCCGTTCTGCCGGCGTACCGGGGGCACCGCATCCGTCCTTTCCCGGTGCTGTACGAAGCCGCGGATGATCGTTGGCGAATCGGTTCGCCGCAAGGCGTAACCGGCAGATCGGGAGTCAGTTACATCGGCGTCGGGACCGTGCGTTCCGCCGTCCCGGGCATCGGCAGAACCTGCATGACGTGCGCGACCTGTACGACCTAGCGAAGAGGAAGATCATGAGCGCGATTCACCCCAAGATCACCGACGTTCTCACGAACACCTTCAAGGTGCCCGCCGCCGAGATCCTTCCGGGTTCCACGATGGACAGCCTGGAGATGGACTCCCTCGCCGTCGCCGAGTTCGCCGTCATCATCAAGGAGACGCTGGGGGTCGAGGCCGACTCCGACAAGCTCTACAAGGACGCCACCCTCGCCGACATCACGACGTTCATCGATGCTGCGATGAGCGGCGATCCCGCGATGAGCGACGCCCGATGAACAGGCCTGCCGTCGCCGTCACCGGTCTGGGGATGATTACCCCGGTCGGCAACGACACCGACACCACCTGGGAAGGGGTGTGCGCGGGGGTCTCACCGGCCCGCACCGTCCCCGAGCTCGAAGGCTGCGCGATCGACTTCGCCTGCACGGTCTCCGGCATCGATCTGGACGAGGCGGTCGGCGGCCGTGCGGCCTTCCGGATGGGGAGGTACGTCAAGTTCGCCGTCCTCGCCGCGCGGGAAGCGGTCGCGGACGCCGGACTGGACCCGGCCGACTGGGACGGCAGCCGGGTCGCCGTGGTCGTCGGCACCAGCAGCGGAGGCTCCGCGGGCCTGACCGAACAGGCCGTCGCCCTCGACCGGCGCGGACCGGGGGCCACTTCACCGGCGGGGATCCTCCTCGCCATTCCGAACATGCCCGCTGCGGAGATCGCCATCCGGATGGGGGCGACCGGTCCCAGCCTGGCGCCGTGCACCGCCTGTTCGTCCGGGGTCACCGCCCTCTCCGTCGCCCGGGACCTGCTGGTCACCGGGCAGTGCGACCTCGCGATCGCCGGAGCCACCGAGTCGATCGTCTTCCCGGTCGCCATGACCGGATTCGCCCGGTCCGGTGCCGCCGCGACGAGGGACGGCGACCTGGCCCGCCTCTGCCGGCCGTTCGCGGCCGACCGCGCCGGTCTCGTCATGGGCGAGGGTGCCGCCGTCATGGTGCTGGAACGGGCGGACGACGCACGGGCCCGGGCAGCGGTCCCGCGGGCGCTGCTCGCCGGGACGGGCGCCACCACCGACGCCCACCATCCCACCAGTCCGCATCCGTCCGGCGCCGTCGCCCGGGCCGCGGTCGAGGCCGCGCTGCGCGACGCGGACTGGGAGGCCGAGGACGTCGAACACGTCAACGCGCACGGCACGTCGACACCGCTGGGCGACGCCACCGAAGCCGCTCTCATCAGCCGGGCCTACCCGCACCGGCCACCCGTCACCGCCCCCAAGGGGGTACTGGGCCACTGCATGGGGGCTGCCGGAGCCATCGAGGCGGGGCTGACGATCCTCACGCTGCAGCGCGGCGTCGTACCGCCGATCGCCAACCTGGACGCCCCGGCGCCCGAGTTCGACATCGACTGCGTCACCGAACAGCCTCGCCACCGGCCCGTCCGACGCGCCGTGAGCCACTCCTTCGGGTTCGGCGGCCACAATGCCGTGGTCGCCCTCCAGCGCCCGTAGGCATGGGGGAGCGGGCCGGGACGGCCGGGGCGCCTGCGGCCCCACCACACCGCCGACCAGCCGCGCGGGGCAGCGTGATAGCTTGCCGAAGCCAGTCAAACTCCACGTAGGGGTCAGGGAATCCGGTGCGAATCCGGAGCTGACGCGCAGCGGTGAGGGGGACGGGCGGGGCCACGGCCACTGGGACGTCCACGGATGTCCTGGGAAGGCGTCCCGTCCGAAGGAACCCGAGTCCGAAGACCTGCTGGCACCTGCCGCCCGGTACCGGGCGGCAGCACTCCGTACACCGGGCTCCGCGCATGGGCCCTGAGACGCAGAGGGACTCCGTGCCGTCCATAGCCAGCCCTGTCCGCGCCGCCGCCCTGCTCTCGGCGGCACTTCTCCTGCTGACCGCGTGCGGCGGAGGGACCGACGACTCTGCAGCCAAGTCAGCCGGTGGCGAAGGCTATCCGGTGACGCTCAGGAACTGCGGCCGCACCGTCACCGTCGCAGCCGCACCGCACCACGCCGTCTCCGTCGACCAGGGATCGACGGAGATCCTGCTCTCCCTCGGCCTCGCCGATCGGCTGGCGGCCACAGCCACCTGGACCGACCCGGTGATGAAGGGACTGGAGAAGGCCAACGCGAAGGTGCCACGCCTCTCGGAGAACCGGCCGTCGTCGGAGAAGGTCCTCGACCAGGAACCCGACTTCGTCAGCGCCTCGTTCGAATCGACCCTCGCCAAGGGCGGCGTCGCCCCCCGAGAGCAGTTCGAGGAGCTCGGTGTCCCCACCTACGTGTCGCCCGCCGACTGCACCGGCAAGGACAACAGCGGCGGCGGCGACGGAGCGCGTACCGAAGCACTGACCATGGACAGCGTCTACGGCGAAGTGCGCGATCTGGCGGCGGTGTTCGGCGTCCAGCAGCGCGGAGACGAGCTCGTCGCCCGGCTGCGGGAGCGGGTGAAGAAGGCCACCGACGGCATCGACGCGTCCGACGCCACCCTCCTCTACTGGTTCTCCGACTCCAAGGCCCCGTACCTGGCGGGCTGCTGCGGCGCACCCGGCGTCATCACCAGGGAGCTCGGAGCGAAGAACGTCTTCGACGACACCCATGAGGAATGGCCGCAGATCAGCTGGGAGACCGTCGCCGACCGCAACCCCGACGTCCTGGTCATCGGCGATCTGACGCGCAAGGCACAGACCGCCGAGAGCGCCGCGAAGAAGATCGAGTTCCTGGAGTCCAATCCCGCGACGAAGAACATGGACGCCGTCAAGCACAAGCGGTACGTGCTCCTCAGCGGCCAGGCCATGAACCCGTCCATCCGGACGGTCGAAGGCCTGGAACAGGTCGCCGCCGGGCTGCGGACGTTCGGGCTCGCCGGGTGACGGACACCGAACGGGGCGCAGCGGTACGTACGGAGCAGGCACCCGGAACCGATACGCACCACAGGGCCGGTGGCGCGCGGGGGCTGCGCGACGGTGTGCTGTGGGCCGCGGGCGTCGCCCTGCTCGGGTTGTCCGTTGCCGTCGCCGTCACCATCGGCCCCGCCCGGATCTCCGTCGCCGACGTCTGGTCCGCGGTGGCCGCCCATCTCGGGGTGGGCGACTCGCGGCTCACCCCGATCCGGGACGGCATCATCTGGAACCTGCGCATGCCCCGTACTGTGCTCGCCGCCGTGTGCGGCGCCGGGCTCGCGGTGTGCGGCACGGTCATGCAGTCCCTGCTCCGCAACCCGCTCGCCGACCCGTTCGTCCTCGGCGTCTCCTCCGGGGCGTCGACGGGCGCGGTCGTGGTCGTCGTACTCGGGGTGGGCGGGGGAGCGGTGTCGATCTCGACCGGGGCATTCATCGGGGCGCTCTGCTCGTTCGCCCTGGTGCTGCTGCTCAGCCACACCCTCGGCGGTACGACGGACCGGGTCGTCCTCTCCGGCGTCGCGGCCATGCAGCTGTTCTCCGCACTGACCTCCTTCGTGGTGATGACCTCGGCCGACGCCGAGCAGACCCGAGGTGTGCTGTTCTGGTTGCTCGGCTCGCTCAGCGGGGTCGGCTGGAGCGATGTGTGGGTCTGCTTCAGCGTGCTCGTCGTGACCCTGCTGATCTGTCTGGGCCACGCCCGTACGCTCGACGCCTTCGCCTTCGGCCAGGACGCGGCCGCCGCACTGGGAGTCAACGTCGGCCGCACCCGGATCGTGCTGCTCTGCACGACCGCGCTGCTGACCGCCGCGCTCGTCAGCTCGGCGGGCGCCATCGGCTTCGTCGGACTGGTGCTGCCCCATGCCGCCCGGGCGCTCACCGGCTCCGGGCACCGGCGGCTGCTACCGGTCACCGCGCTGGCCGGGGCGGTGTTCCTGGTCTGGGTCGACACGCTCGCCCGGACCGTCCTCGACCCGCAGGAGGTGCCGGTGGGCGTCGTCACCGCCCTCATCGGCGTACCCGCGTTCGTTCTGGTCCTGTACCGCACCCGGAGGACCACATGACATCCAACGGCACCGCCGCAGGTCTGCGCGCCCAGCGGGTCTCCCGGGAGGCGGGCGGCCGTCTCGTCCTCGACGGGGTCTGCCTCGTCCCCCCGCCCGGCGCGACCGTCGGACTCCTCGGCCCCAACGGGTCGGGCAAGTCCACGCTGCTGCGGGTGCTCGCGGGGGTCCTCGTGCCGGCGGCGGGCGTGGTGACGCTCGACGGCGAACCGCTCGCCGCGCTCGGCCGGCGCACCGTCGCGCAGCGGGTCGCCGTGGTCGACCAGCACGCCGACACCCAGGTCGAACTGCGCGTCCGGGACGTCGTCGGGCTGGGCCGCATTCCGCACCGCCGCGCCTGGTCGGCGCCCAGCCGCGCGGACGACGAAGCGGTACGCGAGGCGCTGGAACGCACCGGACTCGCCGAACGCAGCGAACAGTCCTGGCACACGCTCTCCGGGGGCGAGCGCCAGCGTGTCCAGATCGCCCGCGCACTGGCGCAGCAGCCGCGTGAACTGCTGCTGGACGAGCCGACGAACCATCTCGACATCCAGCACCAGCTGGAGCTCCTGTCCCTGGTCACCTCGCTGCCCGTCACCGGCGTCATCGCCCTGCACGACCTGAATCTGGCCGCGATGTTCTGCGACCGGATCGTCGTCATGAAGGAGGGGCGGGTGGTGGCCGCCGGTACCCCGGCGGAGGTGATCACCGAGCAACTCATCGCGGACGTGTACCGGGTGCGGGCGGTGGTCACCCAGGACGGCCCGGACGGGCGTCCCTCGGTGCGTTTTCTGCCCGGACGGGCGGCATAGCCGGACATACGGAGCTGGAGGCGGACCCCGGCACCGTGCGGCCCCGCCCCTTGCCTGCCCGCTCCCGGGAACCGCGCCTGCCAGGGGCGCCGGGACCGACCGCGAAACTCACCTGGTGAGGTCGTAGTGACGGTAGAGCTCCTCCTCCTCGGAGACGGAGAGATGCGCATCCGCGTCCACTCTCGGGGCGCCCTTCACGCGGTCCTTCGGATGAGGGATGTGCAGATCGGAGCCGACCCGGCGAGCGCCGTCCAGGGGCACGAAACTCTCCTTCATGCCGAACAGGCCGGTCTTCACCGTGATCCAGTCCGGTCTGCCGGTGGCGTCGTCGAGATACACCCGCCCCACGGTGCCGACCTTCTCGCCACTGGGGTCGTACACCGTCAGGCCGTCGAGCTCCTTGGAATCCGTGAAACCGTCAGTGGCTCCCATGACCGGTTCCTCCTCGCCCGGGCGCGCGTTCTGTGGTCGGCTCCACCGAGGAAGGCACGTCCGGCTTCCATCGCGCCTCACCCGGATGGGCGATGCAACTTCCCGGCCCGGAACCGTGGCCCGTCGCATTCGGGGCGGCAGCGTGCGATGCCGGTGGTGGGGGAACAGCCCGGCGTTGGACCGTTCGAGTGAGGTCGTGACGGGGGAGACGTACGTGGGGCTGCGGACGGGCACCCCGCGCGGCCCGGCCGAACGGCGCGCCGACCGCACCGGTCCGGGCGATGTTCTCGAGGCGGGTGGCGGCCGGTGTGTCGGGGCGGAGGATGCTGACGCCCTGCCGTGCGGTCTCGACGAGGTGGGCGTGGCCGCGGCGCCGACGATCACCGACTGGTACCGGACGTCGTCGTCGGCGACGTAGCGCTCGCGGCGGCCGTAGGTCAGCCCCCCCGTGCGATCTGTCGGTGTTCCTGCCGGGTGAGCCTGTCTCCCGGCATCGCAACTCCCTTCGTGCTTCCTTGACGCCTCCGGCATAGCGTTCATTCTCAATCCATTGCAATGAATGACTGACCGTTATTGCGTTAGATCTTAAACCATTGCAACGATTATCTCGCTCCTACCTGCATTGATGCTGATAGCTCGCAACGAGTGTATTGATAGATTCGTGAATGCAACGTAGCGTTTCCGATATCAGAAACAGCGAGTCGACAGGAGAACACCATGCAGAAGTTCGCCACCCCCGCGCCGATCTCCGCAGCCCTCGACATCCCCGCGGGGCGCGTCCGGTTCATCGCCGCCGACCGGTCCGACACCGCGGTCGAGGTCCTGCCCGCGGACGCCTCGAAGGACCGCGACGTGAAGGCGGCGGAGCAGACCACGGTCGAATACGGCGACGGAGTCCTGCGGATCGAGGCCTCGGCGAAGAACCGGATCCTCGGCAGCTCCGGATCCATCGAGGTGACCATCCAGCTGCCCGCCGGCTCCCGCATCGAGGCGAAGGCAGCCGACGCCGAGTTCCGGGGCGTCGGACGACTCGGCGACGTCGCCTTCGAGGGCGCGCAGGGCTCCGTCGAGCTCGACGAGGTCGCGAGTGCCCGACTCGCCCTCCTCGCCGGCGACGTCTCGGTCGGCCGCCTGGGCGGCCCCGCGGAGATCAGCACCCAGAAGGGCGACATCCGGATCGGCGAGGCCGTGCGCGGCACGGTCGAACTGCGCACCGAGGCCGGCGAGATCTCGGTCGGCGCCGCCCGCGGAGTCTCCGCCTCCCTCGACGCCGGCACCACCTACGGCCGGATCCACAACGCGCTCAAGAACACCGACGGCGCCGCCGCCGGCCTGAACATCCACGCGACCACCGCCTACGGCGACATCGCCGCCCGCAGCCTCTGAAGGAGCACCCATCATGACCAACCTGGCCATCGCGGCGAACGGGCTCCGCAAGTCCTACGGCGACACGGTCGTGCTCGACGGCGTCGACCTGGCCGTCCCCGAAGGAACGGTCTTCTCCCTGCTCGGCCCGAACGGCGCCGGCAAGACCACCGCCGTGAAGATCCTCTCCACCCTCATCTCCGCCGACCCGGGCACCGGCGACATCCACATCGGCGGCCACGACCTGGCCACCGAGTCCCAGGCGGTGCGTGCCGCGATCGGCGTCACCGGGCAGTTCTCCGCCGTCGACGGCCTGATCACCGGCGAGGAGAACGTGCTCCTCATGGCGGACCTGCACCACCTGTCCAAGCGCGAGGGGCGGCGGGTCGCCGCCGAGCTGCTGGAGCGCTTCGACCTGGTCGAGGCGGCGAAGAAGCCCGCCCAGAGCTACTCCGGCGGCATGAAGCGCCGCCTCGACATCGCCATGACGCTGGTCGGCAACCCGCGGATCATCTTCCTCGACGAGCCGACCACCGGCCTCGACCCGCGCGCCCGCCACAACATGTGGAGCATCATCCGCGAGCT
>NZ_JBHVFU010000013.1:0-192427 GCF_042801455.1 Streptomyces sp. NPDC057565
GCCTGATCATCCCGCACCGCCGTGAACGTGACCAGGCCGAACTACCGGCCTGGAAAGAGGAACACAACGCCTCCCACCGCAAGATCCGCACCCGCGTTGAGCACGCCTTCACACGCATGAAGACGTGGAAGATCCTCCGCGACTGCCGCCTGAAGGACGAAGGCGTTCAACATCGCTCTGCCCCACGCAGACGTAGAGCATGTGACCATCGGCTCGTTCACCGTGCGTGTCACGGGAGTTGAGGGACAACTGCACTCCGGAGTACTCGGTGTCTCGTCAAGGTTGCGAAGGCGTGGCGGGCCAGGCTCCGAGATACCAGTGCAATGCGGCCGGGACGGTGCCTACTACGGCAGCGAACACTAACCCACGCCCCTAGCAAGGTGGGCGTGCGCCGGCAACCGACGTCGCCGGGCACACGCCTCGGTGGTTCAGCGGAATGTGGCTGCTAGCGCCCTGAGTGCCTCCACCAACTTCGTACTCGCCTTCCCCTTTCGTGCCGCATTGTCGAGCTGCGAAGTGACCGCACGGTTCGGCGCGGGCGATTGGGCAAGGCGCTCTGCCTGCGCGATGTGCTGCCGAACCTGTTCCGCGGCGGAGCTCGCGAGCTCCCCGACGGTCTCGGCGCGATCGACGTGCCAGGAGACGTTGGCGAACCCAACACCTACGGGCTCGAAGGCGATCGTGTAGGTCTGCCCCTTGGTCGTGTCAAACGAGATCTCGTTCGCGCCGTTGGCTTTTATGACCACGAGGTTGCCGTCCGCGTCCTTTACCGTAGTCTGCACGATGCCCAGGTAGTCACCGACGAACGTGCCGCCGTTGCGAGCCATCACCCGGAACTCCGTGGCGGCGCCATTTGCCCACTTCATGTCCAAGACGAAGTTTCCGCGCGCGACGAGGCCGTCGACGCTCCCGTCCTTCCACGCAATGGGGAGTGCCGGGAGGAACTGGGTGTAGCCGAGCTGGCTTTGCACTAGCATCTCGGTCATCCCTGCGGTCAGCCCGAAGTTGCCATCGATCTGGAACGGCGGGTGGGAGTCCAGCAGATTGTCCATCAGGCCGTTCCGGTTCCCGGCGAGCATCGCGCGCACCATGGAGTAGGTGTCCTCGGCGAGGCCGGTCCTGGCGTACATGTTGATCTTCATAGCCTTGGACCAACCCGTGCCGTTGAGGCTGCGCTGCTCGAGCGACTTGATGGCAGCATCCATCCACTCGGGCGTGTCCTTGCTGATCAGCGTGCCGGGGAAGAGCCCGACGAGCTGCGATGTGTGGCGGTGCACAGAGCCTTGGTTGGCGCTGCCACCAGCACCGAAGTTCCAGATGCCCACCTCGGGGAGATCGCCAGCCTGGGCCTTGCCGAGGGTGGTCTCCTCGAACCACTCCTTCACCTGACCCTGCTGCCCGATCAGGATCGGGTTGAGCTGCGACTGCTTGTCCTGCCACACCGCGCGCAGGTCCGCGTCGACCCCGAGTTTTTCGGAGGCCTCGATCGCCATGCGGTAGAGCTCCCACACCAGGGACTGGTCGTATGCGGTTCCGACGGCTGTCGGGCCCTGCTCGGCTGAGACGCTCGGCGCCACGGTAAGTCGCTTCTGGTACGGGCTGTACCAGAGGTACTCGTTCCAGAACGCGGCCATCTCCTTGAGCATGGGGTACGCGGTGTCGCGCAGGAAGGTCTCGTCGCCGGTGAAGAGGTAGTAGTCGTAGAGGTTCTGCATCACCCACGACGATCCGCCGATGTTCCAGCCGTACTCCTGCGAACCGATCGGCGCGGTGTGCCCGAACGGGTTCACCTGGGTGTTGATGAGAAATCCCTTGCCGGTCCCGAGCGGCGCGTGTGCGAAGTCCTCGGTCTCCACCGCTGCGGACCGCTCAGCCGTCAGTCGACCCGGAACCACGAGCGACTCGACGAACTCGTTGAACGGCACCTGGGTCTCGGCAAGGTTGCTGATCATCGTCGGCCAGTAGTTCATCTGGACGTTGACGTTGAAGTGGTAGTCCGCTCCCCAGAAGGCGCTCGCGCTGCCGATCATCCACAGACCGCAGAGGTTTGTGGGAAGGTCGCCGATCCGCGAGCCGGCGATGCTGAGGTAGCGACCGAACTGGTACGCCATCTGGTCGACTGCGAGATCGTAGGATCCTGCGCGGTAGTTCCTCATGAGCTGATCGGTGGGGATGTCGGGTATGGTCGCGCCTACGTCGAATTGCACGCGCGAGAAGAGCTCCTGGTAGTCGGCCAGGTGCCTATCGAGCAGGGCGCCGTATCCGCTGGCGATGGCGGAGTCCACGCGTTGCGTGAGTTTGCCGTGCGGGTCCTCGCCTCGGTACGTCGGGTAATCGTTCTTGTAGTTCGTGCCCGTCGAGTAGACGAGCGTGACGGTGTCGGCGGCGGTGACCGTCAGCGTGCGGCCATCGCCGCTCGAGACAGCTCCGCCCTCGTTCTGCAGCTTGAGCTGCATCTCGGCCCGCATCTGGTTGTCGCTCACCTGGCCGGCGAGGGTGATCCGCTTCTCGTTCGGATCCGCGGTGGCAGTGGTGGTCAGTCCGCTCGCCGCCGTCGTCGACATCGTGAAAGTGAGCTTGCCCGGCTCGGAGGCACTTAGGCGCACCACGGCGACCTGGTCAGGATGGCTCACGAAGTACTCACGCTGGTAGTGCACGCCGCCGTGGTCGAAGTTCACAGTCGAGACGGCGGTGCTCATGTCCAGGTCGCGAACGTAGTTCGATGCCGATGCGTCGGTGATGCCGGTGGCGCTGAAGTCCAGGTAGAGGTCACCGAAGTCCTGGTACATGCCCATTCCACCTGTGTCGCCGAACATCAGGCTGGTGAGTTGCGGGTTGGCGCCGCCGGCGCCGGTGGGCGGGAGGCCGAAGACGTTGGTGGCCTTGTTGTCGAGAGCGAGGCGGTAGTTGTTCAGTTGCTGAGGCGTGATCGCCGTCGCCTTGTTGCCACCGAGGTAGGTGCGCCCATTAGCAGGCCCGCCTCTCCACAGGGTCTTCTCATTGAAGTGGAGGCGGTCTCGCCCGGGGTTGCCGAATGCCATCAGGCCAGTCGTGCCGTTGCCCTGCACCAGCGCCTGGTTCTCCCAGTCAGACACCGGGGTGGTGTACCACATACGCAGGGGCTTGCCCTTGGAGTCTGCAAGTTGCGCGGTGACCGCCGTCTGGTTGAGGGGCGCCCCAAGAGCGCCGGGTGCCGTGATGGCGGAGGCCTGGCCCGCAGGGATGCCGCCAGTCAGCTGAGTGATCACAGGTGCAAGGGCGAAGGCACTGCCGAACTTGAGGATCCTTCGTCGCTGCGGTTGGAATTCATTCATCACGGTGAGATCTCCCGACTCATTCATCGGCTCTTTCACGGAGGGAGGGATAGCCGCGTCGCCGCGTATCGAGGGCGCGATCATCTTGACCGAAGGATAGATCGGATGTCTAGGGGTGTGCGTGGTGTTGTCAACTTGTCAGGTAGGGGCGCGCAGAGAATCAGAGCGTGGTGGTGAACCGGACCGTGTTCGGTGGGTGGGGCAGGTGGGGGACGCCTCGAACGATCTTGCTGGCCGGTTGGTGTGCATGGAAGAACGGACCTCTTGGCAGAGACGAGGTTGTCGACCAGCTCTGCATGGAGGCCCGTTGGCGCTGTCATGCCTGTAGGAGTGGGCCCGGTCAACCTCGGCGGTGCCGTGGAGCTTGGCCAGCGCGATGGCCTCGGTCATCTTCGGCCTCACCCGCCTGCCCCCCAGCGCGAACGACCCGCTCCGCGCCTTCCTGACCCACACGCAGCAGACCAGCACAAAAGACCCACCGGCGCCAGTAGCAAGCGCAGCTGCCTATAGACGCACCACCACGCACACGGGAAGGTCAAGATCATTCCCACACAACTACAAGACCACAGGCCAAACACCCGAACAACCAAACCGAACACACCACCAGGCCACGCCAGCCACACCCCGAAAACGACCGCTCTCCAGCTCCGAATCCCAACCAAAAGACGGGACACCAGACCAGAGCAGCCAAACCCCCTGAAGATCACTGCTCCGTCACAGCGGCGTGCCGAAGGCCTGCCGGTCCAGTCATCGACCGGCGCGCTGTCGGACGAACGGCGCGAGCAGCCCGAGGAAATCGACGCATCCTGGTGCCCGAGCTGGCCGGTCACGTGGCAACGGTGCTTCCACCTGACCCGTATCCACCTGGACACGGGCGAGACGCTGCCTACCAAGGCAGGCGCCATCCTGCGCCAGGGCGACGATCTCGGGCGATGGGTGACATCGGTGAGGCTCGCGTGGGACAAACTCACCACGGTGCAGCAGTGGATGTGCGAACACATCCTCGGCATCACACCCGCCAGCAAGGACGAGAAACCGAAACCACGCACCAGCCAGGCCGACAAGTGGGCAATGCACCTCGCCGCCGCGACCCAGTTCTACGAACGTGAAGGCCACCTTCGCATCCCCCGCAAACACACCGAAACCATCGTGACCGGCGGCGACGGCAAGGACCAGAAACAGCAGGAGCACTGGGAGCTCAGGCTCGGTGCCTGGATCGGCAACCAACGCAGCAGAGCCGCAACCCTGACCCCGGAACGGATCGAGCAACTCTCCCAGATCGGCATGCGCTGGGCCCAAGGGGCCCCTTCCGTGAAGTGCGCCTTGCACTGTTCGTCTTTCCGGCAGGATCGTGAGCGTTGTTGGTAATCCTGACGGGGGGCACGGCATGACCGACAAAGCCGTATGAATGCTACTTCTGTGCTTTGTCGTGGGAGGTGTCGCAGGCAAGATCGCCAGACGAACAAACCGCTCGCGGTCTTCTTTCTCGCCTCCGCGGCAGTGGGCATCTACGGCTGGTACTTCGAAAGCGAAGATAAAGGGGATAAGCGCCCGGCATTGACCATACTTGGCGAAATCGCTGCGGTCGTCGGGACGGCACTCGCCGTCATCGAGCCCATCAGGTGAGCCACTGGGCGCGCCCCTTCGTCAGACGATGCGTCGTCCGGCGACCCATTCAATACCCTAACGGCCGGACGGGCGCCGGTAAGACGTATCGGGCGCGCTCCTCCGGCTCCTCAAAGCGATTCTGGGGCGAGGAGCCGCCGCAGTGCCGTTGGTGTGTGGCCGAGGTAGTGGCGCATGGTCCGGGTGAGGTGGGCTTGGTCGGAGAAGCCCAGGTCGGCGGCGAGGGTGGCGAGGCTTTCCTCGCCGGCGTCCAGACGGTCGAGGGCGCGGCCGACTCGGACCCGGTTGCGGTAGCGGGTCAGGGAGACTCCCAGCTCGCGGGTGAAGGCGCGGCTCAGACGGTAGGGCGAGACGCCGAGGAGCTCTGCGAGCGGCAGCAGTCCCTCGGAGGCGGGGTGGGCCTCGCCGATCGCCTGCCGGGCCGCGGCGACGAGCGGCCCCTCGTCCCGGCCGGGGCGCACGCCGGTCGGGGCGGCTCCGTCGACGGCCTGTCCGACGGTGGCGGAGAGCAGTCCGAGGAGTTCCTCGGTCACCGCGTGGTCCACGTCGCCGGTGTGGGCGGACGCGAGGACGCGGCGGTGGGCCAGGTCGAGGCGGGCGTCCACGTACACGCTCTGCCGAGCCGGGCGGGCGTCCTCACCGGCCACGGCCCGCCACAGCGTGGGCGTCAGGCTGATCGAGGTGCACTCGTCGCCCCCGGCAGCCGGGTGCGCGAAACGCTCCTCCTCACCCGGCACGCCGAGATAGGCCGTCGTCGGGTCGACCTCGGCCGGGGCGCCGGCCACCTGCCTGCGGAACCGGCCGCGCCGCACGAGCACCACCCGGTAGTCCTCGCGCACCTCCGTCTGTGACCAGCGGGTGTGGTCGTCCCGGCAGCTGGCCGTGGTGATGCGGAAGTCGGGCCGGGTGGCGAGGACGGTGGTGGTGAGCACTCTTGAACGCTACGTCGGGGGTCTGACATCGGCCCTGCCGCAAGGATCTTCAAGACCGGGATGGGGCGTGGCAAGCAAGCTGAGCGGCGTCGCACGTCATCCCGTACCGCGCTCAAGGAGTCGCCGTCATGTCCGTTCTCGCGCAGATCAGCACCGTAGTCATCGATTGTGGTGACCCGGTTCGGCTCGCCGAGTTCTACAGCAAGGTCACCGGCTGGGAGATCACCCACAGCGGCGAGGACTTTGCCTCCCTGGCCGGCGGGGAGCAGCCCGGCCTGGCGTTCGTACGCATCGAGGGCTACCGGGCGCCGGGCTGGCCCGCCGATGCCAAGCACGCCCACCTCGACTTCACGGTCTCCGACCTGGAGGAGGCGGCCGGCCGGATCCTCGCCCTCGGAGCGTCGAGGCCCGCGTTCCAGCCCGGCAAGGACCAGTGGGTCGTCCTTACCGATCCCGAGGGGCATCCGTTCTGCCTCACCACCGGTGCCTGACACATCCCCCGACAGGAGTAAGGACACATGGCTCACATCCACAAGGAATTCCTGATCGACAACTCCCCGGAAAACGTCTGGGAGGCCCTGCGTGAGGTCGGAGCCGTGCACCAGCGCCTGGTGCCGGGCTTCGTCACGGACACCCGCATGGAGGCGGACACCAGGATCGTGACCTTCGCGAACGGTGTGGTCGTGCACGAGCTGATCGTCGACATCGATGATGCGGCCCGCCGGGTGGCCTACGCGGTGGTCGGCGGCTCGATGGCGCCGAAGCACCATCACGCCTCGATGCAGGTCCTCGCCGACACCGAGGGGCGCAGCCGTTTCGTCTGGACGATCGACATGACGCCCGATGAACTCGCCGTCCCTATCGACGAGATGGCCGAGCAGGGCGCGCGCATCATGCGGGAGACGCTGAAGGCCACCCCGGTCCCGACGGACAGGTAGGGCCCTCGCACCGGGGGCCGGACCGAGGGGTTCTCGGTCCGGCCCCCGGATGGGAGGCCGACAAGCAGCTCCACAGCACCTACCGGTCCGGCAAGGCCGACAGCCCCGGCTACACGCAGGAGCAGGCCGCCGAAGTGCGCCGGTTCCAGGCGGAGCTGCTCCGGCTGAGCACCGTGGTGGCGACGCACCCGTACTGGGCGACCCTCGACAGTGGTGTGGTGGCGGCGCGGATGGCGCTCAAGCACGCCCACGAAACTGCCGGGGACGAGGCGGCGTAGCCGTGTCCGACCCCGGGTCGATATCCCGCCTCGACAAGCTCCGGGCTCTTCAGGACTGGCTGGACTGGCAGTTGCGTCAGACTCGGGGCCGGATCCAGCAGCTCGAAGCCCAAGAACGCCAGGACCAAGAACGGCAGGGCCAGCAGCGGCGGGCGCCGCAGCGGCAGCACGGCAGAGAACAGGGGAAGGCGCCGGCCGGGAAACGGGAGAGCGGGAAAGGGCGCCCGCGTGCCTTCCCGGACTGGGGCATCACCGACGTCGGTGTCGGCACTCTGCGGTCCGAGGTCCACCGTGGGGACTGTTTCGCCGCCGGAGAGCAGCTGCGGGCCATCAGCCGGGAGCAGGCCCTCGCCGCCCTCGCTGACGGAATTCAGGCCTGCGAGGTGTGCCGGCCGGACACCGCACTTGGCGCGCCATGATCAGCGCCTGGTCGCAGCATAAAGGCATGGAACTCCCGATCAACGTGGCGCTGGCCCGTGCCATTGCGGTGCTGCCGCAGGGGCCGGGCTGGTGATACGAGCCGAAATTATGGACAGGGTTCGGATTTGTCCGTTGTCCAGCAGGGTGTGGCGAGGACGTCTTGGGGTTTCAGGGCTCGGTACGTGGGTGACCGAACAGGCCGCGCCTGCGTGAGGATCCGGGTGACATCGAGGACCAGGGTGGCGGCAGGTGTTCTAGAGCCCGGCGCCAGGCCGGTGCGTGGCCGGTGGTGGGTGGATCCGGAATGGTGAGAGCGAGCGGAGCGGTCATGGGCATGTGTCGTCGGTTTTGACGACGGCCAGGCTGATCTGGGTAGTGATGCTGTACTGACCGAGTGCTGGTTGCTGGAAGCACACCGTCCCTGTGGTGGCGATCCAGGGGGTGCGGTCGCGGTGCAGGGCGTCCTGTGTGGTGATGCGGTTGAACCCGGCTGCTTGAGCTCGGGTTTGTACGTTGTGAAAGGTCAGGTGCCGTAAGTCGGGTAGCTCGCTGGTCTGTTGCTTGGTGTAGTTCGACAGCCAGACCAGGGCGACGATTGCGGCGAGGATGAGGACTGGGCCTTTGCGCATGAGGTTCTCCCGACGGCGGTGCGCTGGCTGTGTAATGCGAGGCGCCCGCACCGTGGATGGGTGCGGGCGCCTGATGCGGCCTGGTCAGCGGTGGGCGCTGTAGGCGGGGTCCTTTGCCGCCGGCTTGCCCGTGGGCTGGGCGGGGCGGGCGAGTTTCTCGCCTTCGATGTCGACGTGCGGGAGGATCTTGTCGATCCACTTCGGCAGGGCCCAGGCGCGTCGGTCGAGGAGGACCAGGACTGCGGGGACGATCGTCATGCGGACGACGAAGGCGTCGAAGAGGACCGCGATGGCGAGTCCGAAGCCGAGCGCCTTGATCATGGCTTCGTTGGCGCCGATGAAGCCGGCGAAGACGAACGTCATGATCAGTGCGGCGACGGTGACGACCCGGCCGCTGTGTTTGAAACCATCGGTGATGGCCTGGCGGGGTTCGGCTCCGTGGACGTAGGCCTCGCGGATGCGGCTGACGAGGAAAACCTGGTAGTCCATGGCGAGACCGAAGACGATGCCGACGGTGAGGATCGGCATCAGGCTCATGATCGGTCCGGTGACTTGGAGCCCGAAGAGGTCCTTGAGCCAGCCCCACTGGAATACGGCGACAAGCGCGCCGAAGGAGGCGAGGACCGACAGCAGGAAGCCGAGGGCGGCCTTGAGCGGGACCAGGATGGAGCGGAAGACGAGGACGAGGATGAGGAACGCCAGGCCGACGACGAGCGCAAGGTAAGGGAAGATCGCGCTGGTGAACTTGGCGGAGACGTCGATGTTCAGGGCGGTGGTGCCGGTCACCAGAGCTTCGGCGCCGCCGGTGTTGTCCGGGTTGTGGGTGACTTCACGGATGTCGTGGACGAGGTTCTTGGTGCTGTCGCCGGCCGGGGCGCTCGTGGGGATGACGGTGAGGATGGCCGTGTCGCCGTCCGGGTTGAAGGCGGCCGGGGTGACGGTCGCGACGCCCTCCATGCCCTTGATCTGATCGCCCAGCTCACCGGCCGCGGTCTTGGCCGTGGCCGGATTGTCGTCGCTCACGACGAGGGTGAGAGGGCCGTTGAAGCCGGGACCGAAGGAGTCGGCCAGCATGTCGTAGGCCTTGCGCTGGGTGGTGGAGGCCGGCTGCGATCCGTCGTCGGGCAGCCCGAGTTCCAGCTTGGTGGCGGGCAGGGCCACAACCACCAGCCCGAGTACAGCGACGAGGAGAACCTTCAGCGGACGGCGCAGGATGAAGGCCGCCCACCGCTCGCTCAATGGCCGCTTGACGTGCGTCTCCTGCACGGCAGGTGACGTCTGCTGCTTGCGCGCGGCACGGCCGCGGGCACGCTCGGGCGCGAAGCCGAGCAGGGCCGGAACCAGGGTGATCGCGACCAGGACGGCGATGGTCACTGCACCGGCCGCGGCCAGGCCCATGGCCGTGAGGAGCGGCAGATTAACGACGGCGAGGCCGGCCAGCGCGATGACGACGGTCAGGCCGGCGAAGACCACGGCGGAGCCTGCGGTGCCGTTGGCACGGGCCGCTGCCTCCCGTGCGTCGTAACCGTCGGCGCGCTCCGAGCGGTAGCGGGAGACGATGAACAGCGCGTAGTCGATGCCGACCGCGATGCCGAGCATGGAGGCCAGCGCGGAGGTGCTGCTGCTGAGGTCGAGGGTGGCGGCCAGGGCGGTGACGGCGCTGGTGGTGATGCCGACGCCGATCAGAGCGGTCAGCAGCGGCATGCCGGCCGCGGCCAGCGACCCGAAGGTGATGACCAGGATGAGGGCGGCCAGGACGAAGCCGATGGCCTCGCTGGACATGCTGGCCTCGGCAGGAGCGAGCGCACTGCCGGACGCCTCCACGGTCAGGCCCTGGTCCCGGCCCTCGTCGAGGGCCTGATCGAGGCGGTCGTGGTCGGTGCCGGTCAGGTCACCGGGCTTGGCCTTGTAGGTGACCTGGGCGTAGCCGGTGGACTGGTCGGCACTGATCGTCTTGGCCTGGAAGGGGTCGGTGACCTGGGCGATCTGCGACGACGAACCCTGCACGTCCTTCAGCAGCTGGGCGACTTCGGCCTGGTGGGAGCTGCTGGTGAGTTTCTCTCCGTCCGGTGCCTGGATGACGATGCGGGCGCTGGCACCTTCGGCATTGGCCGCGGGGAACTTCTTGCCGAGCAGGTCGAACGCCTTCTGCGCCTCGGTGCCGGGCAGGGTGATGCTCGAGTTGGCGTTGCCGCTGCTGCCCGCCGCCGCAGCGCCCACGGCGCCGAGCAGGACGACCCAGAGCAGCAGGACCAGCCGGCGGCGCTTGAAGGCGCCGCGGCCGACCCGGTGCAGGAACGTGGCCATGAGAAAGAGACTCCGAACGTGAGAAGGAGAGATGAGCAGAGGAAGAACCCCAACACCGGCCGGTGATGGGGCGGGGACCATCGGGCCGCTCGCCCAGGTCCCCGCCCTGCGCGCCGGGCGCCGTCCCCACAGGCCGCGGCGCGCGCTCCGGCCGCCGAGTCCGTGTCGAGGGCCGAAGACGTTGGACGGGCGCCGGGCCTCGGCGGCCGGGCCCAGCGCCGTGCTTCTATCCTCAGCCCCCGCCCTGGCCTGCGACGTCAGCCTCAAGCAGGGTCTGTGACACGTCCTGTCGGCCGATCGGCCGACAGCCTTCGGCCAGCTCGGGTTCCTACGCTGACAGGTGTGGACTCAACACTTCCGTTTTCGCCGGGGACGCGGCGCCTCATCTCCGTGGCCGCGCTCGTCGTACTGACCCTGACCTGGTTCGCCGACTTCGCGGTGCTCTTCATGCAGCACCCGTCAGATGCGACAGCCTCGGGCACGGCCGTCACCAGCTGGATCCCCGTGTTCATCACCGGACCACTGGCCGCCCTGGCACTCCCGGACAACCGCTGGATGCCCTCCCTCACCCAGCGCGCCGTGCTGGTGGCAGCCATGTCCATCGCCCTCAGCTGCGTCTGCCTCTTCGCCCCGCAGTACTGGCCCGGCTGGGGATTCCTGGAGACCCTGGCCCTACTGCTCCTGGTCATCCGGGTGCTCGCCCAGATCCAGCCCGCCAGCACAGCGGCCTGGACCATCGCCCCGCTCATCGTGGCGATCTTGCTGCTGCCGCTGCGCGACCGCACCAAGGACACCTTCGTCGCAGGCACCTACGTCCTGACCATGGTGCTCGCCGTCTGCGTGATCCTCGGCTCCGCCCTGCGTGCGCAGGAGGCCCGCCGACAACGCGCCGTGCACGACGTACGCCAAGCCGAGCGGCTCGCGCTCGCCCGCGACCTGCACGACCTGGTCGCCCACCACATGACCGGCATCATCGTGCAGGCCAACGCGGCCCGCACCATCCACGCCACCGCTCCCGAGAAGGTCGAACCGATCCTGGAATCGATCGCCCAGGCCGGCACCGAAACCCTCGAGTCCATGCGCCGTCTCGTCCGGGTCCTGCGTGAGGACAACCACGCCGCCCTACGGCCGGGCGACCTCCTGGCCGAACTCGGCGAACTGACCGCCGACTTCACCCGCCACAACCCCGACAGCCCACCCATCCGCCTGGAGGTCAGCGCGGCCGCCCGCAGCACACGCTTCAGCCCCGAGGTCGAGACCTCCGTCTACCGGGTGGTACAGGAAGCCCTCACCAACATCCACCGTCACGCACCCGGACAACGCGCGACGGTCCGCATGGACGCCGACCCCGACTGGCTTCACGTCACCGTCACCAACACCACCGCCCAGCACCAGCCCGCCAACCCCGCCGGAGGACGCGGCGGCCTTGGCCTCATCGGCCTGCAAGAACGCATCGAGGCGCTCGACGGAACCTTCCAGGCAGGCCCCGCCGGCCCCGGCCTGTGGCACGTCACCGCACGGCTGCCTCGCCCCCCGGCCCATGCCGTCAGCTGAACGGCGTCCACGGGCCGCCCGCGGTCACGGCCGGGACGTGACCAGACCGCACTCCCAGGCCCACGCCGCCACCTCGACCCGGTTACGGACCCCCAGCTTGGTCTGGATCCGGCCCAGGTACGTCTTCACCGACGACAGCGACAGAAACAGCTCTTCGCAGATCTCCTGATTGGTGCGCCCGATCGCCACCAGCCGCACGATCTCCACCTCACGGCCGCTGAGCCCCGCCGCATCCACCTCGGCCCGCCCGCCGTCCCCCGCCGGCCCGTGGCCGAACTGACGCAGGAGGCGAACCGTCACCGCGGGCGACACCAGCGCGTCTCCCCGTGAGGCGGCTCGCACCGCCTCCACGAGCAGCGCGGGCGTAGCGTCCTTGAGCAGGAAGCCGCACGCACCAAAGCGCAGTGCATCGCGTACGTAGTCGTCCTGGTCGAACGTCGTGATCACCACGATGTTCAGTCGTGATTCGGCTTGCTCCGCGGCGAGCGTGCGGGTGACCTCCAGACCGTCCATGCGCGGCATTCGCACATCGACCAGCACCACATGCGGGCGCAGCCGCCGTGCCAGATCAATGCACTCGACACCGTCACCGGCCACGCCCACCACCCGGATTCCCGGCTGGGCATCCAGAATCATCTCGAACCCGGCGCGCACCAGCTCCTGGTCGTCCGCGATCACTACGTCGATCAAGCTCTCAGCCACAGCCGGTTCCTATCACAGACCTCCGCTACCACCGGTGGACGGGATCCGGGGCGAGCCCTCTCTCAAATACGGTCTGCCACGTCCTGATGCCTGGTGCGCGGAGGGCCGTGCAAACAGGTGTGGTGCATGGAGGAGTCGGGGGGTGGCTAGAGCGGCAGGCCGAGCAAGATCGGGCCGAGGCCGGACGGTAGATGGCGCACGGCCAGTGCTACGGCTTCGTGCGGCGTGGTGAACACGCCGAGGTTCGGAGTGATGAAGCCGTTTCCCACCCCGTACGTGCCGTCGCCGCCCGCGGTCAGGCACGGGCTGCCGAGAGTCAGGCGCGGGCGGGTGGTGATCGAGAAGCGCAGCGCCCAGTGGCTCGTGAACGGGTAGAGGGCGCGCAGGGCCGGCTCTGCGTACGCCGCCTCGATCAGGGCTTGGTACTGCTCCTGCCAGGAGTACTCCAGTTCACGTGCCTGCTGGAGCATGCTCTGCCACTCGGATTCCACCAGACGCACGGGATCGAGATCGGGCACCTCGAAGCGGCCGGTCAGGTGCACGAACGGTGCCGCCCGGCGGATGTCTCCGAGAGACTCTCCGTCGTGCCAGGCCCGGGCCGCCCTGGCGACCTGGGCCAGGTCGTCCGTCTCACCGTTGATGAGGCATGAGCCCTGGAACGGCTCCTCGCCGCGGATCGACCACCGCCGCTCGTGTTCCCATGCGCTGATCTGCAGCGGCTCGCGGTGCGGCAGGGTGCTCGCAACGCTCTCGTGGAGCAGCGAACCGGAGCCGGGCGACTCGACGGGAACGGAGTCGAGGCAGCCTTCCGCCGCGAGCCGGAGCGCTACGGCGAGACTGCCGCAGGCCGCAACGTCGGGATATAGGACGGCAGGGTCAGGAGATATGGACACAGCTCCTGATTGTGCCCGACCCGCGAATCCGGGCGGGAAGCAGCCGCTGGCCAACTATCGATCGACATGGCCATGTATCGATCGACATCACATTACTGCTGATGTCGTCTCTCCGACGTCGTACGGAGCACCTACCCAGAGCAGCACGACTTCCCCTGCAGCTGGCACGGATCACTGCAGTTGTCCGCAACTCTGCGTAAGTTGATCGCTCTCTGATGGCGGCTCGCCAACTATCGCGAACTGTGACTGAGCACGACACCTGGCCTGGTTGGACAACTTCAATGCACAGCACCAGCCCGCTCGCCCGGCGCGAGGTGGTTCACCACCGCGCGCGCAGCACGCCATCGCCGTCGGGCAGGGCGGCGCAGAACAGCGGGTGGCGTTCGTCGACATAGAGGGACAGGGCGCGGGCTGCCCGTGCGCCGGCCACGTGGACGGAGAGCTCCTGGTAGTGAGTGTCGTCGACGATCGCGTGGCTGATCCTGCCGTCCTGGGTCTCCCAGACGAATTCCACGGGTCCGTCCTCGGGCAGTGCGGCAAGGACGGCGCCGACGTCGGGGGTCAGGTCGGGCCAGACGGTCAGCAGGGCGCGCGGGATGAGTCCGGCGCGGACCGCGTCGAGGTTCTCCGCCGTGAGGCGGTGCCAGCGGGAGGCACCGCGTACGTGTTCTTCCTCTAGGAGCGCGGTCTGTCGCGAGGCCAGCGTCGTGCGCACGCGCGCCCAGAAGTCCTCGTCGGCCGGCTCCGTCATTTCCGCCTCGTCGAACTCCGCCGCGTAGGGCGAGGCCGTCAGCGGTTCCGGGAAGAGGCCGAGTTCCCGCGTCCGGGCGACGGCGTCGGGACAGGGTCGGTCGCTGCCCACGTACACGTACTGGTCCCACCCGACATGCACGGTGAACACGTCCCCCGTCTCCAGCCGGCACCAGGCGCCCTCGTCGCGGAGCATGGCCCGGACAAGCTCCAGAGCCACCGGAAGGGAGACCTCGGCCCCGTCGTGGTAGCCGGTCAGGTCGGGCGGGAAGAGCCCGTCCAGGCCGTGTCCCTCAGCCGGCGGTTCCACGCCGAAGTGGGCGAGGCCGGTGACCGCGGGCTCGCGGATCTCCAACCGGTCGATGCCCGAAGCCTCCGCGAACGCGGCGATCGCCGCCAGGTAGGCGGATTCGACTGGCCCGTGGTCGCTGACCGTGTCCTCGGCGCCGGTGTAGTGACCGTGCTCGTCGCGGTCGGCCGGGTCGTACTTGGTGATCCGGTGAACGAAGGCCGGCGGCACGCTGCTCACTGCTCGTCGTCGCCGGAGTGGAGCACGGCCGCCGCGATCTCCCGCACGCGGTCCAGGGTGATACCCGTGCGCTGTTCAACGGCGAGGGGGTGGTCGGTGGGCTCCAGCTCGACGAAGGGGCGTTCACTGACCGGGCGGGTGTGGACGTGCGTCTTCAGATAGAGGGTCGTGGTCGGGTAGACCGGCAGGTCGGTGGTGAGCCAGCCGAAGTACGGCTTCTCGGCCTCGCGGCCGGGGGTCTCCCACAGATCGGCGGCCCGGGAGAAGTTCTCTCGGCTGAGCGAGACCCAGACGCCCCAGGAGAACACCTCGTCGCTGCCGATGACTGGTATCTCGATCAGGCCCTTGACGAAGTAGTGCTGCCCGCGGACCACGCACTGGTCCGCGGAAAGCAGGCAGTCATCGGCACCAGCAAGGGACGGATCCCACACGGCCGGGGCTTCGGCCGTGTAGTTCATGGGCAGCTCAGAGTGCTGGGCGCCGCAGCACGTGCAGGTGAATCCGAGATCACTGGGCATGGTGCTGGAGCCTAGTGACGGGCTCCGGTACCACCTCGGGCGGGGGCCCCTCCCGTCCGCTGCCTGGCGGGCCATTTACTGAGGCGGAGCCGCCCCGGTGATCCCAGACCCTAACGGCCGACAGTGCTCCAGTCAGCGGGGGCTGGCGGCACCGAGCGGCCTGCGGCATGCTCGCGAAGGCGCCGGGTCAGTTCCGGCAGGTCGGAGGCCGGAAAGCTCACCTGGAGCAGCTGCAGGCGGAACCGTGACGGGATGTCCTCCTTGAACATCGCCGCGTCCATTGGCTTGATCGTCACGTCCCATGCGTCCGGGGCCGCCCAGTGCGTCATCCTCACGTAGAACGCGTCCCGCGGGCCGGCGTTCGCCACGGCGGAGAGGAAGGCGAGTCCGCTGTCGACCGGGAAGTCGATGAGCATCCATCCACGCCGGGATTCCACCCACTCCGCCATGTGCGGCAGCTTCTCTGGCCAGTCCGCGTTGCTCTCTGCAAGATCCTGACAGCAGGTGAAGGTGTCGAACCCGCACTCCCAGATCGCCTGGATCGTGGGTGCGAGCTGTTCGTCAATCTGGGCGTGGCGGCCACCCACCCGGACGAGAACGGCGGGGTGCGTGCCTTCGTAAGACGTCATCGCAGGAGCATAGAAGCGGGGTACGACAGAGAGGCAGGGGGAAGCCTTTCAGGCCACTGAGAGGCGCTCACCCGGGCCAGTCAGACGGTCACCGGCCAACCAACGCGCTTACTGTAATGGCCCTCCAGCAATACATCCAGCGGGAAGGGAAGCCCGTCGTCGCAAGACAGCACGTCGAAGAACTCCCCGACGGCACGACGGTGCGACTCGGCATCTTCCTCAGCAACCAGAAAACCCGACACGGCGAGCTCGACACCGAACAGCTCCGCGCACTCGCCAGGTTGGGAGTGGAGTGGGCGGTGTAGCAGCGCAGCAGGGCGGTGAAGCCGGACACGTCATACCGACCGGCAACCAACTGACCTGCATCATCACCAAAAGCATCAGCCCCAGACCGGCATACATGTCACCACTCGAATCGCCAACCACAACAAGCCGAACAGAACAAACCCCATACCTGACGCACTGACATCACACTGCCGAACCACCACCGGCAAAACCCCGCAGATCATCAGGGCGAGTGGTGGGTTGAGGTAACCGTGCAGGCGAGGCCTTCCAGGAAGTCCACAGGTACGGAGCCAGAGTTGGATGTACTCATCGACGAGTGCTGCTCCGCCCGGATCTAGCTCGCACTTGTTCCCCTTGAGAAACTGCTGGCCGAGGTGCCGCTGCCGCGCACTGAGCGAGAGCCTTTCGCAGCCAGCGTTACCGGTGTTCTCAGCCGCACTGACAGTCCGAACCAGTAAAAATGGTCCTGGACCACTCCCCTGAGAAACCGAGGTGACCGTGCCCCTGACGTGCCCGATCGACCGAGAACTGACGGGGAACCACGGTGATCGACGGACAGCGCACATGAGTACGGCCCCGATCGATTGA
This sequence comes from Streptomyces sp. NPDC057565, assembly GCF_042801455.1. Classification (NCBI taxonomy): domain Bacteria; kingdom Bacillati; phylum Actinomycetota; class Actinomycetes; order Kitasatosporales; family Streptomycetaceae; genus Streptomyces; species Streptomyces sp. NPDC057565. Next base: position 16,893 of record NZ_JBHVFU010000013.1, read on the forward strand.
ATCCGCCTCACCTGGTCAGGGGCCGTTCATCTGCGGTGGGTGTGGGATTTGAACCCACGGTGACATCGCTGCCACGACGGTTTTCAGAATCGCTGAGCCTGAATCGGCCATCGAGACTCCACCAACCCATGCCTGCGGCCGTCGGGTGCCAGGACATCCTCGCTATACGACCACTGATGGCCTATGTTGAACGTGTTCAAATGCTGCGGGGTGCGAGTCGCACAAAGGAGTGCTGATGACCATGACCCACGCGACGGCCGGCCCTGGCATGCGCCGGGTGCTGGCTCGGATGGGGCGGTGCGTCCTGTCGTACGTCCTGCTGGACATGGCCGTCTGGATCGTCATCGCGCTGGTGGTCCCGGACTCGTCCTTCCTCGGTAGCATGCGGGTCGGCCTGCTGATGCTGGCCTTCACCGGCATTCCCACCGTGCTCCTGGCAATCGTGGCCGGACTGGCCCATCAGCACATGGAGGTCACCCTCTTCCGGTGCCTGCTGGCCTTCCCCATGGTGCTCTTTGCGTTTCCGCTCATCGGGGCGGCCACGGCCGAGCCGCTGGTGCTCCAGGTGATGGCCCAGGTGGCCTTCGCCGTGTGGCTGATGCCTGCGCCGCTCGTCCCGGAGAACTGGGTGGGCTTGCCCGAGTAACGGGGCGCGCAACCAACAAGACATCTTCAGAAGCGTTGAGTCGTGGTGCCCTGCGTGCCCGATCAGACAATAAGTGGCGGGGGCAACGTGGTTGATCAGAACTGGGACGACGACACCGACTATCACCAGGCCGTGGGGCGGGCGTGGGCCATGGTGGCGGTCGCCTCGTGTTGCTCGTTGGTGGTTGTCGGGCTCGTTGTCCTCGCCGTCTTCGGCGTGGGCATCTTCGTGGCTCTCGCGAACGCTCTCAGCGGATAGCCCGCTGCGGTACAGCAGCGAAGTAAAGCAATCACAGCAACCGCCCCCAGTCGGCCGCATGCCTCTAGGCCCGAGTGTGACCGGCTGATGGTGTGTCAGGGAGTGCTGGGGCCGGGTGGCAGTTTCGAGTCAGGCCGCGGTGGGCATGGCGGCGGCACTGGTACAGCAGCGTGGTCTTGTTCGCGTCCTGGGTGGTGTCGACCTGGTCCAGGGCGGTGTAGTGGGTGGTCGTGGTGCCCGAGTCCGGGTCGGTGGCCGTGACCTGCCGGCCGAACAGGTCGTAGGTGTAGGACCACTGGGCGTTGTCCGAGCCGGTGACCAACGAGGGTTTGCCGTCCGGGGTGTATTGGGTGCTGACGTGGGTGCAGGTGGCGCCCAGGGTTGCGCCGTAGTCGAGGTCGTCGGGCTGGGTGAAGGCGTAGGTGCGCGTCTCGGTGGTGCGGCCCAGCGCGTCGGTCAGGGTGCGGGTGGCGGTGCCGCCGGTCACCGCGGTGGTGGCCGTGGAGTCGCCGGTGTAGCTGGTGGTCGTGGACCACTTCTGGACGCCGAAGACCAGCAGGCGGCCTTCTTCGGCGTGCTCAGCACACACGCGGGGTAGCTGACCAGGCCCAGCCGGGTGGACCAGTTGCCGCCCGCCGCGGAGGTGAACGAGCTGTAGTCAACGCTCATTTGCGCGCTGCCGGCCTGGGAGGCGGTGGCGGTGGCGGTGGCGATCAGCAGCACACCGGTGATCCCGGCCTTGCGCGCCGCGTCCTGGCCCAGAATGTGGACTGTCGCCGTGCCCGTGGCGGCGGGCTTCGCGGTGTGGGAGGTCTTGCCCGGCTTTGCCGGCGCCACCCGCGCGACAGCGTCAGCGGCGGCCTTGCCAGTGAGGGCTTGCGAGATCTCCGAGGGCCAGATGCGTCCACACCCCGGGCACGGCCGGATCCTTGGACACCACCCGCTGATACGACCACGTCCCCGACTTCGGGGCATCCGTATCCACCGCCCTGAAGGACCACTTGCCCAACGACTGCTCGTATCCCAGCAGGAACGGGCTGCGGTTGACACCGTTCTGCCCCAGCACGGTGGCGTTACGGGTCGTTGGGTCCATCCGCACCCAGGCAGCCAGCGTGCAGGAGGGCCGGGACGGCCCCGATGCCTTGCGATCGACGGAATGTCGCAGAGCCCGGGCAGGCCGGGAATCCACCGGGACCGGCACCCCGTCACGGAGCGGGCGGGGACCTCCAGGGCGCCTCCCGTTCCAGCTGTGCCGCCAGGGCGAGCAGCACACCCTCGCCGCCGAGGGGTGCGGCGAACTGGACGCCGAGCGGCAGCCCCTCGCCGTCGTGGCCGAAGGGGACGGACATGGCCGGCATCCCGGTCACGTTGTACACGCTGGTGAAGGCGGAATGGACGGACGCGTGCCGGTAGATCGATTCCGGGTGCGTGGTGTCGAGGGTGCCGAGCAGCGGGGTGGGCTGTGCGAGGGCCGGGCTGAGCAGGACGTCGAACCGGTCGAACGCCGCGCCGACCTCCCAGCCGATCTCCTGCGCGCGGCGCAGTGCCCGGCTGACGTCGGCGGCGGGCAGGGCGCGGTAGGTGTCGTAGAGGACTCGGGTGAACGGCTCGATGTCGTCGCCGGCCAGGGGCCTGGAGAGCTGGGCGAGCCGGGCGTCGATCTGGGCGACGAGGTCGGCGCCCATCAGGGCTCCGGAGGTGCGGCCGACGTCGCCGGGGCGGTATCGGGCGGTGGCCTCGACGACGTCGTGGCCGAGCCGTTCGCACAGCAGGGCGGCGGCGCGTGCGGCTCCGGCACAGTCGGGGTGGACGTCGGGGCCGTCCGGGAGTGCGGTGATCAGGCCGATACGCAGTCGCCCGGGGTCGCGGCGGGCCAGTTCGGCGAAGGGGGCGGCCGGGGCGGGGGCGGCATACGCGTCCCCGGGCATGGGGCCGGCGACGACGTCGAGGAGCAGGGCGCTGTCCCGGACGGTCGTGGTGACGGCGTGGTGTCCTGAGACCAGGCCCGACAGAGTGGTGGGGCGGGGCGCGGGCGAGACGCGTCCGCGGCTGGGCTTGAGGCCGAACAGTCCGCAGGCGGCGGCCGGGATGCGGATCGAGCCGCCGCCGTCGCTGGCGTGCGCGACCGGGACCATTCCGGCCGCCACCGCGGCAGCCGAGCCGCCGCTGGAGCCGCCCGGTGAGTGGGCGGTGTTCCAGGGATTGCGGGTGGGGCCGAAGAGGACCGGTTCTGTGGAGGCGTTGAGGCCCAGTTCAGGGGTGTTGGTAGTGCCGAGGACGACGGCCCCGGCGCGCCGGTAGCGGGCCACCAGTTCACTGTCGTGGTCGGCGGTCGCGTCGGTGAAGAGACGGCAGCCGCCCGTCGCCGGCAGCCCTTCCACCTCGGTGCCGAGATCCTTGACCAGCATGGGCACGCCATGCAGCGGGCCGTCCGGCAGACCGGCCGCCACCTCGGCGAGCGCGGCCTCGAACCGGGTGTGGATCACCGCGTTGAGGCGTGGGTTGTGTTTCTCGATGCGCGCGATCGCCTGCTCGGTGACGGTACGGGCGTCGGTCTCGCCGTTCCTCACCGCTGCGGCCGTGGCGACGGCGTCCGGGCCCCTCACGCCACGTACCCGGCAGGCTTGCCCCACGTCTCACGGCGGGTGGTGCCACGGTCGACCAAGACGCAGCGGGTCCCGGTGAAGTTGGTCGGCATGCACTTGTTGCAGTGGATGCACAGGGACGGGGTGGTGGCGTCCTTGCGCAGGCGGTTGACCAGATCGGGCTCGCGCAGCAGGGACCGGGCCATGGCCACGTACTCGAAGCCCTCACGCATCGCGAGGTCCATGACCGGCTTGCCGGTGATGCCGCCGAGCAGGATCATCGGCAGCTTCACGGCGGCCCGGATCTGCCGGGCATCCTCCAGGAGGTAGGCATCCCGGTAGGGGTAGCTGCGCAGGAACCGCTTGCCGACCAGCTTCACCCCGAGCTTGATCGGCTGCGGCATGATCGCGGAGAAGTCGTCGAGCGGGGCGTCGCCCTTGAAGAGGTACATCGGGTTGAGCAGGGAGCTGCCGGCGGTCATCTCCAGGGCATCGACGGTGCCGTCCTGTTCGAGCCACTGCGTGACGGGGATGGACTCGTCGAGCCAGAAGCCGCCCGGGACCCCGTCGTCCATGTTCATCTTGGCGATGACGGCGATCCGACCGCCGACCGCGTCGTGGACGGCCCGCATGATCTCCCGGGCGAACCTGGCCCGGTTCTCCAGGCTGCCGCCGTACGCGTCGGTGCGGTGGTTGACCTTGGGGCTGAGGAAGGAACTGGCCAGGTAGTTGTGGCCGAGGTGGACCTCGACGGCGTCGAAGCCCGCGTCGATCGCGCGGCGTGCGGCCTCGGCGTGGGCCTCGGTGATGCGCTTGATGTCGGCGACGGAAGCCTCCTGCGCCCAGCTGATGGTGGTGGCGTGGAAGTGCTTGGACGGGGAGAGTGCCGGGGCGCCGTTGCCCTTGGGGTTGGCGACGGGTCCGCCGTGGCCGATCTGCGCGGAGACCGCGGCTCCCTCGGCGTGCACGGCGTCGGTGAGTACGCGGAGTCCAGGCATCGCCTCGTCGGTCCAGTGGATCTGGTGCCGGTCGGTCCGCCCTTCCTTCGAGACGGCGCAGTAGGCGACGGTCGTCATGCCGACGCCGCCACGCGCGTAGGCGACGTGGAAGTCGACGAGATCCTTGGTCACCAGGGACTTGTGGCTGAGCCCTTCGTAGGTCGCCGCCTTGATGATGCGGTTGCGGAGCTTGAGCGGGCCCAGCTGGGCGGGAGCCAGGACATCGGGCGTCTCGGTGGTGGTCACGAGTGGTTCCTCCTCGGTTGTACGTGGTGACAGGCGACCCGGTGGCCGGGCCGGATGTCCCTGAGCGGTGGCTCCTCCTCGGAGCACCGATCGGTGGCCAGCGGGCAGCGGGTGCGGAAGCGGCAGCCCGACGGCGGGTTCAGGGGCGACGGGAGTTCGGCAGCCGCGCCGACGGCGGCCGGTTCCTCGACGGCGCCGGGGCCGCGCTGGGCCTCGGGGAGCGAGGCGAGCAGCAGCCGCGTGTAGGGGTGGACGGCTTCGTCCTGCATCCCGTCGGATGGCAGTACCTCGCAGACCTTGCCGAGGTACATCACCATGACGCGGTCGCTGATGTTCTTCACCACGGACACGTCGTGGGCGATGAAGACCATGCTCAGTCCGCGCCGCTGCGTCGCCGTCTCAAGGAGGTTGAGGATCTGCGCCTGCACGGATACGTCGAGGCTGGAGACGGGTTCGTCACAGATCAGCACCTCGGGGTCCAGGAGCAGGGCGCGGGCGATGCAGACCCGCTGGCACTGGCCGCCGGAGAGTTCGTGCGGCCTGCGGTCGCGTACGGTCGCCGGGTCGAGGCCGACGTCGCGCAGGGCGGCGTCGATCCGGGTGTCCTTGTCGCGGGAGTCGTCGCCGCTCCCCCAGATCGACAGGCCCTCCCACACCAGGTCCTTGACCTTGCGGCGCGGGTTCAGGGCGGAGACCGGGTCCTGCATGATGATCTGCATCCGGGCGCGGGCCCGGCGCAGTTCCCCGGGGGCGAGGCCGGTGAGGGTCACCTCGCCGAGGCGTACGGTGCCCGAGTCCGGGGGCGGCAGCTGGATCAGGGAGCGGCCGACGGTGGACTTGCCGCAGCCGGACTCACCGAGAATGCCCAGGGTTTCGCCCGCCGCGACGTCCAGGCCGACACCGGAGACGGCGTGTACCTTGCGGCCGCCGCCGGCCGGGAACTCCACGACGAGATTCTCCGCGCTCAGCGCGGGCGACTGCGGGTCCCGTGCGGTGGCGGTGGTGCGGGTGGTCGTCATACGGCGGCCTCCTCGACGGCGCCCAGGGGGTGGTGGCAGGCGACGAGGCCGCCCGCGTCGCGGTCACCGGCGTATCCGGTGAGCGGGGGCGAGTCGGTGCCGCAGCGATCGGTGGCCGCGCCGCAGCGCGGGGCGAACCGGCAGCCGGGGGGCGGGTGGAGCAGGTTGGGTGGGCGGCCCTCGATGGTGGGGAGCAGGGTGTGCGGGGGCAGGTCGAGGCGCGGGATGGAGGAGATCAGGGCGCTGCTGTACGGGTGCCGGGGGCGTTCGAACACGGCCGCGGTGGGCGCGTACTCGACAAGGCGGCCCGCGTACATCACCGCGACCCGGTCCGTGCGGCCGGCAACGGTGGCGAGGTCGTGGCTGATCAGGATGGTCGCCATCCGCAGGTCCCGGGCCAGCGACTGGAGGAGGTCCAGGATCTGCTTCTGCACGGTCACGTCGAGCGCGGTGGTCGGTTCGTCGGCGATGAGCAGGCGCGGGCCGCAGGCCAGGGCCATGGCGATGACGACGCGCTGGCGCATGCCGCCGGAGAGTTCGTGCGGGTACTGGGCGGCCCGCCGGGCGGGTTCGGGGATGCCGACCTGCCGGAGCAGGTCGACGGCCCTTTCCCGGGCCTCGGCGCGGCTCAGGCCGAGGTGGGCGCGGACGCTCTCGGACAGGTGCGTTCCGACCTTCTTCACCGGGTTCAGCGAAGTCATCGGGTCCTGGAAGACCATGGCGACCTCGGTGCCCCACAGGGATCGGCGGCCCGACGGGGTGAGTGCGTGGACGTCCTTGCCACCGAGCAGGACGGTGCCGGAGACGGTGGTGCCGGGGCCGTCGGTGATCAGACCCATGAGGGTGCGTCCGAGCACCGACTTGCCCGAGCCGGACTCGCCGACGATGCCGAGGGTCTCGCCCTCGGACAGCGACAGGCTGACACCGTCGACGGCCTGCACGGGCCCGTGTGGTGTGTGGAAGGCGGTACGAACGCCGGTGGCGGTCAGCAGCTCGGGCTCTTCGGGGCCGGCGGCCGCTCCCGGGTCGTCGGTCAGCGGTATGGTGGTCACAGTTTCACGCTCCGGGAGTCCCATCGCCCGCGAGCCTTCTCGCCGACGATGTTGAAGGCGAAGACGGTGAGGAAGAGGAACGCACCGGGTACGAGCACGATGTGCGGGTGGTCCTCGAAGACCCGCCCCTCCCCCTCCGCGATCATGTTTCCCCAGGTGGGTTCGGGTGGCTGGATGCCGAGTCCGAGGAAGCTGAGCGAGGCCTCGGCAACGATGAGGACCGAGATCATCACGACCGCCAGGGACAGCAGCGGCAGCAGGACGTTGGGCAGCAGTTCGCGCAGCAGGATCCGGGAGCGGGTGGCGCCCATGGCGCGGGCCGCGACGACGAACTCCCGGTTGGCGTAGGCCATCGTGGTGGCGCGGGCGAGCCGCACCATGCCCGGGATGGTGAGCAGGGCCAGTGAGAGGGCGACGTTGCGCAGATGCGGCTCCAGCACCGTGGCGAGCGCGATGAGCAGGATCAGCGGGGGCACCGCGAGCAGCGAGTTGGTGGCGATGCCCACCGCACGGTCGACGCCCTTGCGGAAGTAGCCGGCCACCATGCCGATCGCACCGCCGACGACGGTGCCTACGGCGACCGCGGACAGCGAGATGATCAGCGAGGACCGGGCGCCGTAGAGGGACCGGGCGAGCAGGTCGAGGCCGAAGGCGTTCGTGCCGAGGGGGTTGTCCCCGGTGAACGTCGGGGTGGCGAAGACCGGTTCGAGGACGGTGCTCGCAACGTCGCGGTCCTCTCCGATCGGCAGCCACGGGGCGAGGAGGATCGCGAGGCCGAGCAGGATGAGCCAGCCCGTGCCGAACCAGAACACCAGGTCGAAGCCGGGTCCTGCCCAGCGCTTGCCGAGCCGGGAGGCTCCGGCGAACGTCAGGCCGAGGCCGAGTAGGGCGAGGGCCGCCTTGGCGGGCGTCACGAGTTGGGGTGTCGTCGCGCCGAACCCCAGCACGACGAGGCCGACGACGGTGAGGGTCACGGCGGTGAGCAGGGGCGGCGGGATGGCGGTCCGCGTGCGCGGAACGATGTCAGGCATGGACACGTCGCGTCCTCGGGTCGAGGTAGCCGTAGGAGAAGTCGATGGCGGCGTTGATCACCACGTAGATCACGGCGATGGTGAGCACGGCGCCCTGAACCATCGGGTAGTCGCCCTGGCCTGCGGCGTTGACGACGAGGGTTCCCATGCCGGGCAGCCCGAAGAGGTACTCGACGACGACGGTGCTGCCGATGAGCCGGCCGAGGCTGAGGCCCAGCAGGGTGACCAGGGAGAACGAGGAGGGGCGCAGGGCGTCGGTGAACAGGATGCGCAGCGGGTTCATGCCCTTGGCACGGGCGGCGAGAATGTAGTCCTCCCGCAGGGTCACGATCAGGTCGCCGCGAAGTACCCGGGTGAACATGGCCAGTTCGGCGAGTGCCACGGTCAGCGCCGGCAGGAAGGCATGGTGCAGGTTGCCCAGCAGGTCACCGTCGCCGAGCCGGATCCATTCGGAACGCGGGAACCAGCCCGCCGAGTTGACCAGGAGCAGGATCAGCAGGAGCCCGGCCAGGAAGCTGGGCACGGACAGCACCCCGAAGGTGCCGGCGCCGATGATCCGGTCGGCGGCCGAATTCTCCCGGTACGCCGACCACATGGCCAGCGGTACGGCGATCAGCAGGGCGATGAGCAGCCCCAGGGCGGCGATCTCGAAGCTGACGGGCAGCGCGGACAGCACCCGGTCGGTGACATCGCTCTGCGGCGGTACGACGGACTGGCCGAAGTCCCCGGTGAGGACACCGCCCAGCCAGTCGAGGTAGCGGGTGACCAGCGACTGGTCGAGGCCGAGTTCCGTGCGGAGCTCGGCGTACTCGGCCGGCGACCGGCCGGCGCCCAGGATGTCGACGGCGGGGTCGCCGGGCAGCAGGACCACCAGGGAGAAGACCCCCATGCTCGCGATGAGGAGCACGCCCACCAGTTCCAGGACCTTGAGGGCCGGTCGGCGCAGCGCAGCGGGACTCATGGGTTCCTCCAGTTCTGCCCGGTGGCGGCACACGGGTCTACGGGATGCGCATCGCGGTGCGGTGAAGCTACTGGCGGGCGGGCCGGCCGGCCCAGGGCGGTGACCCGGTGAGCGGGAGCCCGCCGGGTACCGCGGCGGGCGGCCGGCCCTCGGGACGTCACTTGCTGATCCACGCCTCATCGAAGAGGGTCATGTACTCGTCGGTGGGCACGACACCGTGCACGTTCTTGGCCCAGGCGGTGAAGGCCGCGCTCGCACCCAGGTTCACCAGGGGGACGTCCTCGTTGAAGAGGGTCTGCACCTCGTCGAGGATCTTCTGGGTCCCGGCGTCGCTGTCCGCGGCCTGGAGCCGGACCAGCAGGGCGTCCATCTTCGGGTTGGCGTACCCGCCGGGGTTGCCGTAGCTCGTGGAGTTCAGGACGCTCTGGAGGCGGTGGTACGGGTCGCTCTCGGAGATGCTTGCCGCACCTCGGCTGATGTCGAAGTCGTGCTCCACGTACGTCTTCGACGTCCGGTCGGCGATCGAGGAAACCATGTCGAGTCTCACGGTGAAGCCGACCCGTTCCAGCATCGCCTTGGTGACAACGCCCTTGGCCCTGGCGACGGGGTCGGTGCCGTCCATGTAGGTGACCGTGCCGTCGTAGCCGTCCTTCTTGGCCTCGGCGAGCAGCTTCTTCGCCTGGTCGAGGTCGACGCCGAGGGGCTTCACCTCGGAGTGCAGGCGCGATTCCGGCGGGAAGATCTCCTTGCCGGGCAGGCCCTTGCCGTTGTAGGCGCGTTCGGTTTCGAGCTCCGGGTCGAGGGCCAGGGCCATCGCCTTGCGGACGCGCAGGTCGGCGCCGGGCCGGCCCTTGCGGGTGTTGATGACGACCATGTTGCCGAGACCGGTGAGGGTCAGTTCCCCGGGGTGGCCCGCCTTCACGGCTTCGTCGACGACGTCGGGGCTGCGCATGTACGTCAAATCGGCGGTGCCGTCTTCGAGCGACTCCAGTTTGGTGCGGTCGGACTGCGGCCAGGTGAAGCGGAGCGCGTCGAGGTGGGGCCTGCCCTTGAAGTAGCTCTTGTTGGCCTTGAGGACCATCTCCTCCTGGGGGGCGTACTTGTCCAGGACGAAGGGGCCCGCCCCGATGGGCTTGAACGTCTTCCCGGCGTACGCGGCGGGGGCGACGATCATGCCGGGTGCCTGGGCGAGCATCGCGGGGAACGTCGCCCAGGGGTTTCGGAGAGTGAAGACGACGGTGGAGTCGTCGGTGGCCTCGGCCTTCGCCAGGTTCGGGGCGAGCAGAGCGGTGTCGGCGCCCTTGTTCTTCTGGTACCAGGCGATGGAAGCGGTCACGGCGTCCGCGTCGAGCGCGGTGCCGTCGGAGAACTTCACCCCGTCGCGGAGCTTCAGCGTCCAGGTCTTCAGGTCGTCGCTGCTGTGCAGTGACTCGGCGAGCTGGGGTTCGTACTTCTTGGCTGCGGTGTCGTACCGCATCAGTACGTCGTAGACGGCGGCGAGCGCGGAGCCGCCGGAGGCTCCGGTGGCATAGGTGACGGCGGGGCTGAGGCTGCGCGCCTCGGCGTAGTCGGCGATGCGCAGGGTGCCGCCGTCGACCGGCGTACCGCCGTCGGGCTGTTCGCCGACCAGGCCGAAGGTGTAGCGGCCGCGTTCGGTCTTCTGCGTCTTTGCGCCATCGGTCTTGTCGGCGTCGGACGATACGCACGCGGAGGTGAGCATCGCCGCGACGGCCAGGGTGGCGGCGAGGCGGACTCGCGGCCGTGGTGCTCGCTTCATTTCTTCCTCCAGAAGCCCGGGCCGGTCGGGCCGGTGCCGGAAGGCGGGAAAGACGGGTGCCGGAAGGCAGGTGACACCCGGGCAGGAGGCCCGGGGCCGGAGCAGGTGGGGGGACGCTACGGCCGACGAAATCCGGCCGACGTGACGCATCCCACTCACCGGGAGCCGTGTGCCGCCTTGTCCGCACGCCTGTCGTCACCGTTGTCGCCGGGTCACCGCCGTGAAACGGTGTCCCAGTGACCGGAATCAGCCATGAGAAGAGGGACCGGCACTGCTGACACTGACCTCGACCGCGATCCCAGTGGAGTTCGAGACGCACCAGGAGTCACCTGATGTCCAGCGATACGGATCACCGCTCGGCCGCTCCCGCCGGAGCGGCGGAGATCATCGGCCGGCTCATCGGCCCGGGCGGCCGTTTCGAGCTGTCCGAAGCCGAAGTGCTGGGGGCCCGGCTGCCGGTGTTCACCCACCGGCAGCGGGCCCTGCACGAGGTGCTGCACACGTCCGTCGCCCATGCCGACCGTGACTACATCGTCACCGCGGACCGGCGGATCACCTTCGCCGAGCACGCCGCCCAGGTCGCCTCGCTGGCACAGGTGCTGCGGGAGGAGTACGGCATCGCCCAGGGCGACCGGGTGGCCATCGCCGCCGCCAACTCCCCCGAGTGGATCCAGACCTTCTGGGCCACCGTGTCGATCGGCGCGGCGGCGGTCGGATTCAACGCCTGGTGGTCGGCGCGGGAGATGGCGCAGGGCATCGACAACGCGGAGCCTTCGCTGGTGGTGGCCGATGCCAGGCAGGCGGCGAAGCTGGCCGGCTGCGCGGTACCGGTGCTGTCCGTGGAGGACGACATCACCCGCTTCGTCGCGGCCCACCCCGAGGCGCCGCTGCCGTCCGCGGACGTCGCCGAGGACGACCCGGCCGTCATCCTCTACACCTCGGGCACCTCGGGCCGCCCGAAGGGGGCGGTGCACACGCATCGCAACCTGCTGGCCGTGATCGAGTACCACCGTCTCAACGACGCGCTGCTCCAGGAGTTCGGCGACCCGCTGCCCCCGCTGGATCGCGTCTACCTGCTGACGCTGCCGCTGTTCCACATCGCGAGCCTGCACAACCTGGCCGTGCCGCGGCTCGCCACCGGCAGCCGGATCGCCCTGCACCAGGGCGCGTTCGACGTGGACGCCGTCCTGGGCATGGTCGAGCGCGAACGGGTCACCAACTGGGGCGCGGTGCCGACCATGGCCCACCGGATGCTCGAACACGGCGGGGCCCACCGGTACGACACGTCCTCGCTGACGGCGTTCGCGCTGGCCTCCGCCCCGTCCTCGACCGCGTTCAAGGAGCGGCTGCGGCAGAACCTGCCGTTCGCGAAGGACTCGCTGGTGGACAGCTACGGGCTGACCGAGACCTGTACGGCTGTGGCCGCGGCGAGCCCGCAGGAGCTGGCGGCCGCGCCCGGCACGCTCGGGCGGCCCGTCACCGGCGTACGGCTGGAGATACGGGACCCCGCCGGCGAGGTGCTCGGCGAGGGCGAAGAGGGCGAGGTCTGGGTCCGCAGCCAGTTCAACATGCTGGGGTACTGGCGCGATCCGGATGCCACCGCCGGTGCCGTCGACGCGGACCGCTGGCTGCGCACCGGTGATCTGGGGCAGTTGCGCGAGGGCCGGCTGTATCTCAGCAGCCGTCGTTCGGACCTGATCATTCGCGGCGGCGAGAACGTCTATCCGGCCGAGATCGAGACGGTGCTCGTGGAGCACCCGGACGTCCGTGAGTGCCTGGTGCTGGGGGTGCCGCATCCCGACCTCGGCCAGGAGGTCGCCGCGGTCGTGGTGCTCGCGGCGGGCTCGACGGTCACCGAGGAGGAGCTGCGGGAGTACGCGGCGGCCGAACTGGCGTACTTCAAGGTGCCCAAGCAGTGGCGGCTGACCACCGAGGCGCTGCCGCGCAACGCGACCGGCAAGGTGATCCGGACCAAGGTGCGCGTCTGACACCCGTTCCCCCGGCGCACGAGCGAAGGTGCCCCGGCCGCATGACGCGACCGGGGCACCTCTTGCGACGGCTCAAAAGTCGGCGGGCCCGCGCAGGGTCGCCTCGGCCCCTCCGTCGACGTACACCACCTGCCCGGTGATGTGGCTGTTTCCCTCGGAGGCCAGGAACAGCACGGCCCGTGCGACGTCCTCGGGCTCCAGATAACCGTTGAGCGGCATGGGGACCGCCGCGTCCATGACCTTCTTCATCTCCGGGTCGTCGAAGAGCCCCGCGCTCATCGGGGTGAGGACGATGCCGGGCGCGACGACGTTCACGGGGATCCCGGCGTCGGCCCAGCCCTCGGAGACCGCGGTGCGCCGCGCCCACTGCGCGAGCGCTGCCTTGGACGAGGGGTACAGCTGCCGGGCGCGGCCGTCGGCCACGGCGCGTTCGGCATGTTCCAGGGCCGTGGCTTCGTCGCCTGCCAGACAGGCGGCGACGACCTCCGGGTCGTGGGGCTGCGTACCGGAGATCGAACCGATGGCCACGACCCGTGACCGCTCGGCCGCGGCGAGGGCCGGGCGCAGCGCCGTCACGAACTCGGTGGTGCCGAAGTAGTTGACGGTCACCATCGCGGTTCCCGGTACGGAGGTTCCGGCGCAGGTGACGACCGCGTCCACGACTCCGCCGGCCGCCTCGGTGGCCGCAGCCGCGGCTGCGGCACGACCGCCCGGTGTGGACAGGTCGGCCTCCACCTCGCCTCCGTGGAGGTCCACGCCGATCACTCGGTCTCCCTGGGCTCGGAACAAGGCGGTGAGGGCGGCACCGATCCCGGAACCGGATCCGGTGACGACGACGTTGCGCGGCATGAGTACTCCTCGGGTGGGTCGGTGCTGCTGGCGCGTGAGGGCCGGTCCCGTCGGCTCGGCACCCCTGCGCGGAGCAGCCGGCCACGGGAAGCGGCCCTCGTGGGCACCGTAGAAGCTTCGGCCCGAGCCCGCGCCCGCCATCCCACTGACCGGACGGCGGGCGCGGGCTCGACCGGGACCGCGGGTGCGGCAGGGCCTCAGGCGCGTCGCTCGGCCAGGACCGGGCCGAGGAGGAGACGGCAGGCCAGCCGGATGCCGTCCTGCGCCGCCTCTGCCGAGGAGCGCTCGTACAGGACGGTGGTGAGCAGGCCGTACCAGGCCTGCTCCAGGATGCGGACCACTCGCCGGTCCTGGCCGCAGGGGGTGGACACCCCTGCCATGCGCAGGATCAGGTCCACGATGATCTCGTCCGTGCGGCGGGCCTGACTGCCGTCGCCGACGTGGGAGACGTTGGTGGACTGGAGCATCGCCAGGGCCAGCAGCGGCTGTTCGAGGAGCTGCCGGCTCGCCTCGGTGAGCAGTTCGCTCACCGCTTCCACCGGCCCTGCGCCCGGCGGGGGCAGCGGAGTGCCGGCATCGAGGCGGCACACCTGGTCGTGCAGGACGGCGGCGAACAGGTGGGTCTTGGACGGGAAGTAGCGGTACAGGGTGGCGATCGCGACACCGGACCGCCGGGCCACGTCCTGCATCTGCATGCCTTCGAGACCGTGTACGGCTCCGAGGTGCGCCGCGGCCCGCAGCATGCGGGCGTAGCGCCGGCGCTGCTTGGGTGAGCTGGGGTGCGCGGGAGTTCTCTCGCAGTTCGTTCGGGGCACGGTGCTGACGTCCTTCCGCCGGCCGCCGATGTTCTCGCGCGCCGCACGGGCCCGGTGGGCGTCGTTCCGTTGAGTGGGACCCGGCCGGAAGCCGTGGTCCGGGGCGCTTCCCGCCCACCGGGACGCGGCCTGCGCGAGCCGGGGCGGGGGATTTGGATGGCCGCTTCACGTTCCGTCCCATCCCGTTCTGCCCCAGAGAGGTGCCCCCATGCGGCTCGGCATCAACAGTCCCGTCGTCACGGCCGTCCCCGGCGTCCATTCCCCGTGGGAGCGCACTGCCGGCATCGAGGAGCTGGGGGCGGTCGCCGAGGCGGCTGACCGGCTCGGCTTCGATCATCTGTCCTGTTCGGAACATGTGGCGGTGCCCGCGGAGATCGCCGGGCAGCGCGGCGGCACCTACTGGGACCCGCTGTCCACCTTCGGCTACCTGGCGGCCCGGACCCACCGGATCCGGTTCGTCACCCAGGTCCTGGTGCTCGGTTACCACCATCCGCTGGAGATCGCGAAGCGCTACGGCACGCTGGACCTCATCTCGGGCGGGCGGGTCGTCCTGGGCCTCGGGGTGGGCAGTCTGGAGGAGGAGTTCCAGTTGCTCGGCGCTGCTTTCGAGGGCCGGGGCGCGATCGCCGACGACGCCCTCGGGGCCCTGCGGGCGTCCCTGTCCCGCCGCGAACCCGCGTACCACGGTGAGCACTTCGACTACGAGGGGCTCGTGGTGGAGCCGCACGCCGTGCAGGACCGGGTGCCGTTGTGGATCGGTGGCCGCACCCCGCGTTCGCTGCGCCGGGCGGTGGCGTACGGGGACGGCTGGGTGCCGTTCGGGCTGCCGCTCGACCGGCTGAGCGAGATGGTCGGCGCGGCCTCGCTGCCGGAGGGCTTCGAGGTGGTGCTGAGTGCGGGCCGCCCGCTCGACCCGTCGGGCGATCCGGACGCCGCGTCCGAGGCGTTGCGGAAGGTGTCCGAGGCCGGAGCCACACTGGTCAGCGTGTCGCTGAACGCCACAGGGGCGAGCCATTACGTCGACCAGCTGGAGGCACTCGCCGCGATCGCGGGCCTGACGAAGAGTGTGGAGGCACGGGCATGAGGGACCGGCTCGCCGCGATCGAGGCGCGGCTCAGGATGCTGGAGGACGAGCGCGACATCGCGCGCACGATGGCCTCGTACGGGCCGCTGGTGGACGGAGGCGACGCGGACAGCGTCGCCGCGCTCTGGGCGCCGGACGGGGTGTACGACATCGACGAGATCTTCCTCGCGGGCCGGGAGCGGGTTCGTGAGATGGTCCGCTCCCCCGCACACCAGGGCTGGATCCGCCAGGGGTGCGCACATGTCGTGGGCCCGCCGCACATCACGGTGAACGGCGACGAGGCCGTGGCGGTGTGCCACTCGCTGATGGTGGTGCACGAGTCGGGCCGGTACGTGGTGCGCCGGGCGACGGCCAACCACTGGCGGCTACGCCGCTTGCCGTCGGGGTGGGAGGTCGTGACCCGGACCAATCGCATCCTGGACGGCCGCACGGAGTCCCCCGCGCTGCTGGTGGCCGGGGTGCGGGGCGAGCCCGCCGGCGCCTGAATTCCCCTGCCCGCACGGAGTGGTGACGACACATCACCACCCCGTGTCGCGGCATGTCAGGAGGCGCCGTACACCGGCTGCGACGTCTCTGCAGCGGCCAGCAGACCGGTCACCGCCTCTCCGGCCTCGGCCGGGGTCCAGCGGGCGCCCTTGTCGGCGGTGGGGCCCGGCCGCCAGCCCTCCATCACGGTGATCCGTCCGGCCTCGGTCTCGAAGACCTGGCCGCTCACCCCGGCGGATGCGGCGGAGCCCAGCCAGACGACGAGCGGCGACACGTTCTCCGGGGCCATCGCGTCGAAGGCCCCCTCCCCGGGGGCCGCCATCGTCTCGGCGAACGTCGCCTCGGTCATCCGGGTCCGGGCGGCCGGGGCGATCGCGTTGACCTGAATTCCGTAGCGGCCCATCTCGGCGGCGGCCACCAGGGTCAGGCCGACGATGCCCGCCTTGGCGGCTGCGTAGTTGCCCTGGCCGACGCTGCCCAGCAGCCCGGCCCCGGAACTGGTGTTGACGACCCGGGCCGCCGGTGTCCGGCCGGCCTTCGACTCGGCACGCCAGTACGCCGCCGCGTGCTTGAGCGGCAGGAAGTGCCCCTTGAGGTGGACGCGCATCACCGCGTCCCAGTCGTCCTCGTCCAGGTTGACCAGCATCCGGTCGCGGAGGAATCCGGCGTTGTTGACGAGCGTGTCGAGCCGGCCGAAGGAGTCGAGTGCGGTGGCGACGAGAGAGGCCGCGCCCTCGGAGGTGGCGATGTCACCGTTGTGGGCGACAGCCTCGCCCCCGGCCGCGCGGATCTCCATGACGACCTGCTGGGCGGGCCCGGTGCCCGAGCCGGAGCCGTCGAGCCCCACTCCCAGGTCATTGACGACGACCTTCGCGCCTTCGGCGGCGAGGGCCAGGGCATGGGCGCGGCCGAGTCCACGGCCGGCGCCGGTGACGACGGCGACGCGTCCGGCACACAGAGCGGTCGGTGAGGTCATGACGAGGGTCCTTTCGGTGGGCGACAGGCATTGAGCGATGTGCGATAGGCGAGGCACGGGAACAGGGCGCCGGTACCGCTGAGTGGCATGACACCCTCCCGCGGCGTCCGTATCGCTGCTACCTTTTGGGCCTAACAAACGTTTGGTGGAAAGGTAGCTGATCTGCTCATGGGTGTCTCCACCTCCGTCCCACGCGAGGGCGTCGCCGTCGTCACCGTGGACTTCCCTCCGGTCAACGCCCTGCCCGTACAGGGCTGGTACGACCTGGCCACGGCGGTACGCGCCGCCGGGGTCGACCCGGACATCCGCTGCGTGGTGCTCGCCGCCGAGGGGCGCGGCTTCAACGCGGGCGTGGACATCAAGGAGATGCAGCGCGCCGACGGACCCGAAGCGCTGATCGGCGCCAACCGGGGCTGCTTCGAGGCGTTCGCGGCGGTCTACGAGTGCGAGGTCCCGGTGGTCGCCGCCGTGCACGGCTTCTGCCTGGGCGGCGGGATCGGCCTGGTGGGCAACGCGGACGTGATCGTTGCGGCCGACGACGCGTCCTTCGGCCTGCCGGAGCTCGACCGCGGCGCGCTCGGCGCGGCCACGCACCTGGCCCGGCTGGTCCCGCAGCACCTGATGCGGTCCCTGTACTACACCTCACGCACCGTGTCGGCCGAGGAACTGCACCGGCACGGCTCGGTGTTCAGTGTCGTGCCGCGCGAGCAGCTCGCGGGGGCCGCCCTGGAGCTCGCCGGAGAGATCGCCGCCAAGAACGGCTATCTGATCCGGCTGGCCAAGGCCGCCATCAACGGCATCGACCCCGTCGACGTACGCCGCAGCTACCGCTTCGAGCAGGGCTTCACTTTCGAGGCCAACCTCAGTGGCATCGCCGACCGTGTGCGCGACACCTTCGGCACGGACAAGGAGCAGCAGACGTGACACAGGACAAGACGATGACGGCCGACGACGTCGTCGGCCGACTGGAGAGCGGCATGACGGTCGGCATCGGCGGCTGGGGCTCGCGCCGCAAGCCGATGGCCCTGGTCCGGGCGTTGCTGCGCTCGGACATCACCGACCTGACCGTGGTGTCGTACGGCGGCCCCGACGTGGGCCTGCTGGCGGCGGCGGGGAAGATCCGCAAGCTGGTCGCCGCCTTCGGGACGCTCGACTCGATACCGCTGGAGCCGCACTTCACGGCGGCCCGGCAGCGCGGTGCCTTCGAGATGGTCGAGATGGACGAGGCGATGATGATGTGGGGCCTGACGGCGGGCGCGCAGCGGCTGCCGTTCATGCCGGTGCGCGCCGGTCTGGGCTCCGACCTGATGAAGGTCAACCCCGCTCTGCGTACGGTCACTTCACCCTACGAGGACGGGGAGAAGCTGGTCGCGGCTCCGGCATTGCGGCTGGATGCGGCACTGGTCCATCTCAACCGCTCCGACGTGCAGGGCAACGGCCAGTACCTGGGCCCCGACCCGTACTTCGACGACCTGTTCTGCGAGGCCGCCGACCAGGCCTACGTCTCCTGCGAGCGAATCGTAGAAACGGCGGACCTGCTGAAGGAGCACGGGCCGCAGACGCTGCTGGTCAAGCGGATGTTCGTGGACGGCGTCGTCGAGACGCCGAACGGCGCGCACTTCACTTCCTGCGTCCCCGACCACGACCGGGACGAGGCCTTCCAGCGCGCCTACGTCCGGGCCGCCCGCGACCCCGAGGCCTGGCCCGCCTTCGTCGAACGGTTCCTGTCCGGGGACGAAGCCGCCTACCAGGCCACCGTCACCGCGTTCCACCAGGAGGAAGCATGAGCGGCACCGAGAGCACCGGCATCCCGACGGCGAGCCGCGCCGAGTACTGCGTGGTGGCCTGCGCGGAGGCCTGGCGTGGCGCGGGCGAGATCCTCGCCAGCCCCATGGGCACCGTCCCGGTCATCGGCGCACGCCTGGCGCGGCTGACCTTCTCCCCCGAACTGCTGCTGACCGACGGGGAGGCGCTGCTCATGGGCGACACCCCCGCGGTGGGGGCGAGGCCGGGGAGCATCGAGGGCTGGCTGCCGTTCCGCCAGCACCTGACACTCACCGCCACCGGCCGCCGGCACGTGATGATGGGCGCCAGTCAGATCGACCGGCACGGCAACCAGAACATCTCCTGCATCGGTGACTGGGCCAGGCCCACGCGCCAGCTGCTCGGAGTGCGGGGCGCCCCGGTCAACACCCTCAACAACCCGACGAGTTACTGGGTACCCAAGCACTCGGCACGGGTGTTCGTCGAGCACGTCGACATGGTCAGCGGAGTCGGTTACGACCGGGCGGAGGCGGCCGGCCCCTCCGCGACCCGCTACCACCGCATCCCCGAAGTCGTCAGCAATCTGGGTGTGTTCGACTTCGAGACCCCCGACCGCACGATGCGGCTGCGTTCCCTGCACCCCGGCGTGAGCCTCGAAGGGGTCATCGGGGCCACCGGGTTCGCCCTCACCGTCCCCGACGAGGTGCCGTTCACCCGGGAGCCGACGGAGGCCGAGCTCCGACTGATCCGCGAGGTCATCGACCCCAAGGGGCTCCGCGAGCGCGAGGTCCCGGCATGACCGGGCCCGTACCGTTTCCGACCGCGCTCACCGAGCTGACCGGAGTGCGGTACCCGATCGTGCAGACGGGGATGGGATGGGTCGCCGGCCCCCGGCTGGTGTCGGCCTCCGCCAACGCGGGGGCGCTCGGCATCCTGGCCTCCGCGACGATGACCGTCGAGCAGCTCCGCGCAGCGGTCCGCGAGGTCAAGTCCCGTACGGACGCGCCGTTCGGCGTCAACCTGCGGGCGGACGCGGGCGATGCGGGCGAACGGGTACGGATCATCATCGACGAGGGCGTACGGGTGGCGTCCTTCGCGCTCGCCCCCTCCAAGAACCTGATCGCCCGGCTCAAGGACGCCGGCGTCGTCGTCATCCCCTCCATCGGCGCCCGCCGGCACGCGGAGAAGGTCGCCGCGTGGGGAGCCGACGCGGTCATGGTCCAGGGCGGCGAGGGCGGCGGCCACACGGGCGATGTGGCCACCACCGTGCTGCTCCCCCAGGTGGTGGACGCCGTCGGTATCCCGGTGATCGCGGCGGGCGGCTTCCACGACGGCCGCGGTCTCGTCGCCGCACTCGCCTACGGGGCGGCCGGCATCGGCATGGGCACCCGCTTCCTGCTCACCTCCGACAGCACCGTCCCCGACGCGGTGAAGGCGAAGTACCTGGCCGCCACCGTCAAGGACGTCACGGTCACCACACAGGTGGACGGCCTGCCGCACCGCATGCTGCGTACCGCCATGGTCGACTCGCTGGAGCGCTCCGGCCGCGCCACCTCTCTGCTGCGGGCTGTGCGGCACGCCTCGGCTTTCCGGAAGGAGTCCGGTGCGAGTTGGCCCCAGCTGGTCCGCGACGGACTGGCAATGAAACACGGCAAGGAACTGACCTGGAGTCAGGTGCTACTGGCCGCCAACACACCGATGCTGCTGAAGGCCTCGCTGGTCGAGGGGCGCACGGACATCGGGGTGATGGCCTCGGGGCAGGTGGCGGGTCTGATCGAGGATCTGCCGTCCTGCTCGGAACTGGTCGAGCGGATCATGGACGAGGCACGGACGGCACTCAAGACCCTGCCGGGGGCGGGCTGACCCGGGGGCACGCACAGGCGAACGCCCCCTGGGCTTCAGGCCCAGGGGGCGAACGGCGGCCGGGCGGGTGCGGGGCCGAGGGTGGTGGTGCCCGGTTCGGCGCGGTGCCCGAGGCCGGTCCGGTAGGCGTTCAGTGCCGCTTCCGTCCGGCCCTCGCTGCGCGGCAGGTCTCCGAGCAGCCGGCAGATGTCGGCGAGGTCTCCGGGGGCTCCCGTCTGTTCGAGCAGGGAGAGCGCGGTGGCGTAGTGCAGTTCGGCCTCCTCCGCGCCACCTGCCTCCTCGGCGATCAGCCCGAAAAGCCGGTGGGCGCCGCCGGCGTGCAACGCACCGCGGCCCGGCTTGAGTCCGGCGAGCAGGCTTTCCAACAGCTCCGCGGCCTCCGTCGACTTCCCGCGATTCTATTAAAGATCAGACGCCTGATGCCTAGGGAGCAGGTCTTGGTCCCGGTGGCCCGCCCTGTTACGGGCCACCGGGTGACGGTCTCCTGACCCGGCGTCTCAGAGCCGTTCGATGATCGTCACGTTGGCCTGGCCGCCGCCCTCGCACATGGTCTGGAGGCCGTAGCGGCCGCCAGTGCGCTCCAGTTCGTGCAGCAGGGTGGTCATCAGCTTGGCGCCGGTGGCGCCGAGCGGGTGGCCGAGCGCGATGGCGCCGCCGTTGACGTTGACCTTGTCCGGGTCGGCGCCGGTCTCCTTCAGCCAGGCGAGGACGACCGGGGCGAACGCCTCGTTGATCTCGACCAGGTCCATGTCTCCGATGGACATCCCGGCCTTCTTCAGCGCGTACGCCGTCGCCGGCATGGGGGCGGACAGCATCCGGATCGGATCCTCGCCGCGCACGGAGAGGTGGTGGATGCGGGCGCGGGGAGTGAGGCCGTGATCGGCGACGGCCCGTTCGGAGGCGATGAGCAGGGCCGAGGCACCGTCGGAGACCTGCGAGGAGACACCGGCGGTCAGCCGGCCGCCCTCGACGACGGGCTTGAGGCCGGCCATCTTCTCCAGCGAGGTATCGCGGCGCGGGCCCTCGTCCACGGCGACGTCGCCGTAGGCGACGGTCTCACGGGTGAACCGGCCCTCGTCGATGGCGCGCAGGGCCCGCTGGTGGGAGCGGAGCGCGAAGTGCTCCATGTCCTCGCGGGTGATGCCCCACTTCTCCGCGATGAGTTCGGCACCGTGGAACTGGTTGACGGGGGCGTCGCCGTAGCGGGCGCGCCAGCCCTCGGAGCCGGCGTACGGGCCGTCGGTCAGCCCCAGGGGTTCGGCGGCCTGGCGGCTGGCGTAGGCGATGGGAATCATCGACATGTTCTGCGTGCCGCCCGCGACGACCAGGTCCTGGGTGCCGGACATGACGCCCTGGGCGGCGAAGTGGACGGCCTGCTGGGAGGAGCCGCACTGCCGGTCGACGGTGGTGCCGGGCACCTCCTCGGGGAGGCCCGCGGCGAGCCAGGCGGTGCGGGCGATGTCCCCGGCCTGCGGGCCGACGGTGTCCAGGCAGCCGAAGACGACGTCCTCCACCGCGGCCGGGTCGATCCCGCTGCGCTCGACCAGCGCCTTGATGACATGGGCCCCGAGGTCGGCGGGGTGCACGGCGGACAGTCCGCCTCTGCGCCGGCCGACCGGGGTGCGTACCGCTTCGACGATGTAGGCCTCGGCCATGACTGCTCCTCGGTAAGGGATGTGATGATTAGTCAGTTGTGCGTGGTGATGCCCGCGAGGACCATCGACAGGTACTGGCGGGCGATCTCCTCCGGGCTATGGGTGCCGCCGGGGCGGTACCAGGAGGCGGCCACCCAGACGGTGTCGCGGACGAAGCGGTAGACCAGCCGGACGTCCAGGTCGCTGCGGAAGGCCTGCTCGGCCACGCCGCGCTCCAGCGTGCGCAGCCAGGCGTTCTCGAACTTCAGCTGGGAGTCGGCGAGATAGGCGAAGCGTGGCTGGGCGGAGAGGTGCCTGGACTCCCGCTGGTAGATGGCCACCGCCGGTCCGTGCCGGTCTATCTGCCGGAAGGACTGGGTGACGAGGGCCCCGATGGCCTCCCGCGGGCCCAGTCCGGCGGCCAGGACCGTGTCGTAGCCCGTCCAGAGTTCGCCGAGGAAGGCCGAGAGGATCTCGTCGAGCATCGACTCCTTGGAGTCGAAGTGGTAGTAGAGGCTGCCCGCGAGCATCCCCGCCTCGTCCGCGATGCGGCGGACGGTGGTGGCGTTGTAGCCCTGGGCGGCGAACACCTCGGCTGCGGTCGCCAGAAGCTCGGCACGCCGTTCGGCATTGGCGGGTCCGGTGATCGCCTTCACGCCCTCTGGCTGCTGACGGAGACGGTCTCCCCCGTCATGTACGAGGAGTAGTCGCCGGCCAGGAAGACGATGACGTTGGCGATCTCCCAGGGCTCGGCGTACCGGCCGAAGGCCTCGCGTTCGGTGAGCTCGGCCAGGAGTTCCGGGGTGGTGACCTTGACCAGGTGCGGGTGCATGGCCAGGCTCGGGGCGACCGCGTTGACGCGTACGCCGAAGTCGGCCGCCTCCAGGGCGGCACACCGGGTGAGGGCCATGACACCGGCCTTGGCTGCGGCGTAGTGGGCCTGGCCGCGCTGGGCGCGCCAGCCGATGACGGAGGCGTTGTTGACGACGACTCCGCCGGTGCCACGGTCCTTGAAGTGGCGCAGGGCGGTGCGGGTGCAGCGGAAGGTGCCGTTCAGGGTGACGTCCAGGACGTTGGACCACTGGTCGTCGCTCATGTCGACGAGGTCCGCGGTGCCGCCGAGGCCTGCGTTGTTGACGACGATGTCCAGGCCGCCGTGGCGTTCGACGGCGAGTGCGAACAGGGCGTCGACCTGCTGCTGGTCGGTGACGTCACAGGGCAGTGCGGCGACGTTGTCCGCACCGAACTCCTCCGCGAGGGCGGCGGCGCTCTCCTTCAGGCGGCGTTCATGGGCGTCGCCGATGACGATCCGGGCGCCCTCCTCCAGGAACTTGCGGGCGGTCGCTCCGCCGATGCCGGCGCCTGCTGCCGCGGTGATCACCGCGGTGCGTCCGACGAGGAGGGAATGGCCCGGTACGTAGGGCGGCTGCGAGGTCACGGGCGGATCTCCTTGGGCAGGCCGAGGACACGCTCGGCGATGATGTTGCGCTGGATCTCGTTGGATCCGGCGTAGATGGTGTCGGAGCGGGAGAAGAGGAACAGCCGCTGCCAGTCATCGAGTTCGTAGGGCGCCTGGGGGGCGGTCATGCCGCCGGCACCCAGGATGCTCATGGCGAGCTCGCCGAGTTCCCGGTGCCAAGTGGCCCAGAAGATCTTCCCGATGGATGCCTCGGGACCGGGTGCGCCGGCCGCCACGCCGTCGAGCATGCGCAGGGCGTTGCACCGGATGGTCTCCAGCCCCGTCCAGGCGCGGGCGAGCCGGTCGCGGATCAGCGGGTCGTCGGCGGCGCCGTTGCGCCGGGCCAGGTCGATCAGGGTTTCCAGCTCGCGCCGGAAGCCAACCTGCTGGCCGAGGGTGGAGACGCCGCGTTCGAAGCCGAGGGTGGCCATGGCCACCCGCCAGCCGTCGCCGGGTTCACCGACGAGGTGTGCGGCGCGCGTGCGAGCGCCGTCGAAGAAGACCTCGTTGAATTCGGAGGTGCCCGTCAGCTGCTGGATCGGCCGGATCTCCACGCCGGGCTGGTCGAGCGGGACGAGCAGATAGGACAGGCCGGAGTGGCGGGTGGAGCCGGCCTCGGTGCGGGCGACGACGAAGCACCACTGGGCGTCGTGGGCGAGTGACGTCCAGATCTTCTGCCCGGTGACCACCCAGTCCTCGCCGTCCCGCTCGGCCCTGGTCCGTACGTTCGCCAGGTCGGAGCCGGCGTCCGGCTCGCTGTATCCCTGGCACCACAGTTCCTCGACGGCGACGATCGGCGGCAGGAAGCGGGCCCGCTGCTCGGGTGTGCCGAACGCCACCAGGGTCGGGCCGAGCAGCTGCTCCCCGATGTGGTTGACGCGGGCGGGGGCGTCGGCCAGGGCGTACTCCTCATGGAAGGCGACCTGCTGCTCAATGGTCGCGCCCCGTCCTCCGTACTCCTCGGGCCAGCCCACGCAGGTCCAGCCTTCGGCTGCCATGTGCCGTTCCCAGGCCAGCCGTTCGGCGAAGGCCTCGTGCTCACGTCCGGGTCCGCCGCGGCCGCGAAGGCCCGCGAAGGCACCGGTGAGATTGGCGGCCAGCCAGCCGCGGATCTCGGTGCGGAACTCCTCGACGCTGCTCATGGGGGTACGTTAATCTACCAAACACTTGTTAGGGAAGGAGGGGCCGATGTCCGCTGCCCATGACGAACCGGTGCACTACGAGAGGCGGGGCCCGGTCGCGACGGTGACCATGAACCGGCCCGATTACCGCAACGCGCAGAACTCCGCGATGACCTACGCCCTGGACCGGGCGTTCTACCGCGCGGCCGACGACAGCGAGGTGAAGACCGTCGTCCTGGCCGGGGCGGGCAAGCACTTCTCCGCCGGCCATGACATCGGAACCCCCGAGCGGGACGCCCATCTACCGTTCGAGCGCCGGGCGGGAATGTGGTGGGACCACTCGGACAAGGAGGGCGCGGAGAGCCGATTCGCCCGCGAGTCCGAGGTGTATCTGGGGATGTGCCGCCGCTGGCGGGAGCTGCCCAAGCCGGTCATCGCGTCCGTGCAGGGCGCGTGTGTGGCGGGTGGTCTGATGCTCGCCTGGGTGTGCGACCTGATCGTGGCCTCGGAGGACGCCTTCTTCGCCGACCCCGTGGTCCGCATGGGTATTCCCGGAGTCGAGTACTTCGCCCACCCGTGGGTGATGCCGCCGCGGATCGCCAAGGAGTTCCTCTACACCGGCGACCGGATGAGCGCGCAGCGCGCGTACGAGGTCGGCATGGTCAACCGGGTCGTCCCCCGGGAGGAACTGGCCGCACAGACCGAGCAGTTGGCCCAGCGCATCGCGGAGATGCCGCGCATGGGACTGGCGCTGACGAAGCGTGCTGTCAACCAGGCCGAGGACCTGCAGGGCATGCACACCGGTATGGACTCGGTGTTCGGCCTGCACCACCTGGCGCACGCTCACAACGCCGAGACCGCACCGGACGCGCTGGGCGGCATGGACATCCGGGCGATGAAGGAGGCGGGCGCCTGATGGACCTCGATTTCGACGCGGCCGACGAGGCGTTCCGTACCGAGGTACGCGACTGGCTGGCCGCTCACGTCCCG
The DNA here is from genome assembly GCF_042801455.1 of Streptomyces sp. NPDC057565. Taxonomy (NCBI): domain Bacteria; kingdom Bacillati; phylum Actinomycetota; class Actinomycetes; order Kitasatosporales; family Streptomycetaceae; genus Streptomyces; species Streptomyces sp. NPDC057565. Next base: position 42,495 of record NZ_JBHVFU010000013.1, read on the forward strand.
GCCACCCCCTTGCCGTCCCTGGAGACCGCCGAGGGCTTCGCCGCCCACCGGGAGTGGGAGGCGGCCCTGTCGGCCGACCGCTGGTCGGTGGTGTCCTGGCCCGAGGAGTTCGGCGGGCGCGGGAGTTCCCTGCTGCACTGGATGGTCTTCGAGGAGGAGTACTACGCGGCCGGGGCACCCGGCCGGGTCAGTCAGAACGGCATCAGTCTGCTGGCCCCGACCCTCTTCGAGCACGGCACCGCCGAGCAGCGGGCCCGGGTCCTGCCCGCGATGGCACGCGGTGAGGTCATCTGGGCGCAGGCCTGGTCCGAGCCGGAGTCCGGCTCCGATCTGGCCTCGCTGAAGTCGACGGCCGTACGGACCGAGGGCGGCTGGCTGATCAGCGGCCAGAAGACGTGGTCCTCCCGGGCAGCCTTCGCCGACCGGGCCTTCGGCCTGTTCCGCAGCGACCCGGACGCGGACCGGCCGCACCGGGGGCTCACGTATTTGATGTTCCCGCTGGACACCGAGGGCGTCACCGTGCGGCCCATCGGGCGGCTCGACGGGAAGCCCGCCTTCGCCGAACTCTTCCTGGACGAGGTCTTCGTACCGGACGAGGACGTCATCGGCGAGCCCGGCAAGGGCTGGCGGGTCGCGATGAGCACCACCGGCAACGAGCGCGGGCTCACCCTGCGCAGTCCTGGTCGCTTCACCGCCGCCGCGGACCGGCTGACCGCCCTGTGGCGCGAGTACGGCGACCCGGCGGACACGGCGCTGCGGGACCGGGTCGCCGACGCGGTGATCGGGGCCCGTGCCTACCGGCTGTTCTCCTACGCGGGCGTCTCCCAGGTCCTGCACGGCGACGGTGGGCCCCCCGGGCCCACCTCCAGCCTCAACAAGATCTACTGGTCCGAGCTGGACATCGCGCTGCACGAGACGGCGCTCGACCTGCTCGGTCCGTACGGCGAACTCGCCGACCACGCCACGGAATCACCGGACCACGGCAGTTGGTCCGAGGGATACACCTTCTCGCTGGCCGGTCCCGTCTACGCGGGCACCAACGAGATCCAGCGCGACATCATCGCCGAGCGGCTGCTCGGCCTGCCGAAGGGACGCCGCTGATGCGTTTCCTCCTGGACGCCGAGCAGCGGGAGTTCACCCGCTCCCTCGACGGTCTGCTCACCTCCTGCGACACCCCGGCCGCGATACGGTCCTGGGCGGCCGGCGACCACGGGCCGGGGCGGGCCGTCTGGGCGCGGCTGGCCGAGGCAGGGGTGTTCGCACTCGCCGTGCCGGAGAAGCACGAGGGGTTCGGCCCGCTGCCCCTCGAACTCACCCTCGCCTTCGAGGCACTGGGGCGGCACGCCGTCCCCGGGCCGCTGGTCGAGACGGTTGCCGCGGCGGCCCTGCTGGACCGGCTCGGCGACAGCGGTATCGCCGCCGACAGGCTGCCCGGCATCGCCTCGGGCACATCGGTCGCCTCGCTCTGCCTGACCTCTCTCGGCCCGTACGCCCTGGACGCCGACGCCGCCGACACGGTGTTCGTGGCCGACGGCGACACCGTGCGCGTCGCCGCCGGGTCGGGGCCCGTACAGCACTCGGCCGACCCCGCGCGGCGGCTTTCACGGCCGTCGGGCGGGGCGGTCCTCGCCCAGGGGCCCGAGGTGGCGGCCGCCGCAGGGTACGCGGCCGGTGTGGCCGCGCTCGCCACGGCCGCCCAGGCACTGGGGGTCGGCCGCACCCTGCTGGCCCGTACCGTCGAATACGTCACGCAGCGCACCCAGTTCGGGGTGGCGATCGGCTCCTTCCAGGCGGTCAAGCACCGGCTGGCCGACACCCTGCTGGCCCTGGAGTTCGCCGGCCCGCTGGTGCACGGCGCCGCGCTGGCGCTCGCCGCGGGAGACGGCGGGGCGGGCCGCGACATCGCCGCGGCCAAGGTCACGGCGGGCGAGGCCGCATACGCGGCGGCGCGCACGGCCCTCCAGCTCCACGGCGCCGTGGGCTACACCGACGAACTCGACCTGTCACTGTGGATCCGCAAGGCCCGTCCTCTGCGCGATGCGTGGGGCACCCCGGCCGCATGCCGGGCCCGTGTCCTGGCCACCTGACCGCACGCCCGAAGGGAGCAGCCCGATGAGACTGACGCAGGAACAGGAAGAGCTGCGATCGGCCGTACGGTCGTTGCTGGCGCAGTATCAAGACAAGGACGCCTGGTCGCCGTTGACGACACAGATCGGTGCGGCTGGTCTTGCCGTGCCTGAGAAGTACGGCGGGGCGGGCGGCGGCGCCCGCGACGTCCACGTGCTGATGGAGGAGCTGGGCCGGAGCCTGAGCCCGCTGCCGTGCCTGGGCTCCGCGGTGCTCACGGTGGGGGCATTGCTGGCCTCCGGTGACAACGAGGCGTGCGGACGGCTGCTGCCGGGGCTCGCCGAGGGCGCCTCCGTGGGCACCCTGGCCTGGGCCGAGCAGGGTTCCTGGGACCAGGAGGCGATACGCGCCGAAGCCGTGCCGGGCCCCGGTGGCAGCCGGCTGATCACCGGGACCAAGGAGCATGTGCTGGACCGGTCGGGCGTCGACGGCGTCGACGTTCTGGTCGTCGCGGCCCGTACGGCACGCGGGGTGTCGCTCTTCGAAGTGGCGCCCGACGCCGCCGGGGTGCGCCGGGAGCCCGTCGTGACCATGGACGAGACCCGGGCCCAGGCGCGGTGGGTGCTGGACGGCGCCGAGGGACGCCTGCTGGGCGTGGAGGGCGACGGCGGACGGTACCTGGAGCATGTGCGCGATCTGGCGTGCACGGCACTCGCCGCAGAGCAGGTGGGCGCGGCCGAGCGCTGTCTGGAGCTCACCGTCGAATACGCCAGGAACCGGGTGCAGTTCGGGCGGCCCATCGGCTCGTTCCAGGCGGTCAAGCACCGGCTGGCCGACGCCTACGTCCTGGTGGAGTCGGCGCGTTCGGCGGCGCTCGGTGCCGCGTTCGCCGCCGACGAGGACCCGGGGGCGCTGCCGCGGGCCGCCGCTGTGGCGAAGTCCGTCTGCTCCGAGGCGTTCTCGGCGGTGGCCGGCGAGACGATCCAGCTCCACGGCGGGATCGGGATCACCTGGGAGCACGACGCGCACCGCTACTTCAAGCGGGCGCACGGGGCGGGCGAGCTGTTCGGGCCGCCCGCCCACCACCGGGCGCGGCTCGCCGCCGGGCTCGGCCTGGCCGCCCGATGAGCGGGTTCCGGCAGACGGAGAGAGGCGTACGGCACATGGACATCGGCAGCCCGTTCGACTTCACGGGGCGTGTGGTGCTGGTCACCGGCGGCACCAAGGGAATCGGTGCCGCCGTCGCCGGGGCGTTCCTGGGTGCCGGCGCGGATGTGGTGGTCTGCGGCCGCAACACCCCGGACACCCTGCCGGCGGCCGGGGGTCGGGAGGCGGTCTTCGTCCCGGCCGATGTGCGCGATCCGGCGGCGGCGTCCTCCTTGGTGGACGCCGCGGTGGAGCGGTTCGGCCGGCTCGATGTGGTCGTCAACAACGCGGGCGGTTCCCCGGACGCGGATGCGGCCACCGTCTCGCCGCGTTTCGTGGAGAAGATCGTCGCGCTCAACCTGCTCGCGCCGTTCTACGTGGCGCAGGCGGCCCACCGTGTGATGCGGGCCCAGGACGGTGGTGGGTCGGTCATCAACATCGGCAGTGTCTCCGGCCAGGACCCGCAGCCGGGCACCGCTGCCTACACCGCGGCCAAGGCCGGGCTGCTGGCCCTCACCAAGGCGCTCGCCCTGGAGTGGGCACCGGCAGTCCGGGTCAACCACATCACCACGGGGCTGATCCGGACCGAGAGCGCGGCGTCGGTCTATGGTGCGGACGGCGGAGCGGCGGTGGCGGGCGTCATCCCGATGGCGCGGATGGCGGTGCCGGAGGACGTCGCCCACGCCTGTCTGTTCCTCGCGGGCGGCCTGTCCGGATACGTCAACGGGGCGGACCTCGCGGTGCACGGCGGCGGGGAGTTCCCCGCCCGCTATCTGGCGGCGAAATCGGGCGGCGGGACGGGGTGAGCACCGCGGGAGACGGCGGTCCCTGACGATCGGTGACCGTCCGGCCTCGGGTTATCCCCACCCCGCATCCGCCAGCAGCCGCCATGGTCCGTCGCCTCGATGTGCGCAGCGGCAGCCTGGACCGTATCGGCAAGGGCCGCGTCGCCATCGACAGGACGCTCGCCACGTCCGCGAAGGCCGGGGTCGGTGACAGGCTGCCGATGTACCTCCCGGACGGCACCCGGACCAGCCCCGAGGTCGTCGCCGTGTACGGCCGCGGGCTCGGCCTCGCTGCCGTGACCATGGACCGCGCGTCGCTGGCCGGCCACGTCACCTCCGGCTTCGACACGACGCTGCTGGTACGCGGCGGGGAGGCGGAGGCCCTCGCCCCGCTGGGCACGGTCACCGACGCATCCGGCTACGCGGTCGAGCAGACCACCGACCGCGAGCTCAACGCCTGGGCCAACTACACGATGGCCGGGGTCCCGGGCGGCTTCGCCGCCGTGGCTGCCGCCAACACCCTCGTGATGATCGTTCTCGACCGCCGCCGCGAGCTCGGCATGCTCCGCCTCGTCGGCGCCACCAGGCGGCAGGTGATGGACATGCTGCGCTGGGAGGGCCTGCTGGTGGCGGCGTCCGGCATCGTCCTGGGCACGGCTATCGCCGCGGCCACCCTGGTCCCGATGATGCGCGGCCTGACCGGCGAGGCCCCGTACGTACCCCCGCTCGCGTACGGGTCCTTCGCTGCGGCCGTGGTGGGCCTCACCCTGCTCGCCGTCACCCTCCCCGCGCGGGCGGCGCTCCGCGCCCGCGCGTGACAGCGGCCCTGCGGCGGCGCGGTCAGACCAGGTTGTCCTCGACCGTCAGGCCGAAGGCTCCGCGGCCGTACATGGCGAGGGCGCGTTCCACGTCGTTGGCGACGTGGACGCTGCCCGCGTGGGCGTCGCGCCAGGCGCGTTCGACGGGGTTGCCGCGCCGCAGCGCGTTGCCGCCGGCCGTCTTGAAGAGCAGATCGATCGCGGCGACGGCCCGTTCGGTACCCCGGACCTGGTCGCGCCGGGTGCGCAGCCTCAGTTCCATGGGTATCTCCCGCCCGGCGGCGGCAAGTTCGGACAGCTCGCGCAGGTTTCGGTCCATCTGGAGCACGGTCGCGTCGATGTCGGAGGCGGCGCGGGCGATGGCTACCTGGGCGAACGGGTCGTCGGTGAAGCTGCCGCCGCCCAGGCTGAGCCGCGCCCTCTCCTTCATCCGCGACACGTACGACGCGTAGCCGCCGGAGACGGCCCCGATCACCGGCGCGGTGACGGCGCTGGTGAAGATCGCGCCGAACGGCAGCCGGTACAACGGCCCCCGGTTGACCTGCTGCCCCGGTACCTTCAGCTGCGCCTGTTCGTAGTTGCGGAGCACCCGGTGGGCGGGCACGAAGGCCGTCTCGACGACGACGTCGTTGCTGGCGGTGCCGCGGAGCCCGACCACGTCCCACATGTCTTCGATGCGGTAGTCGGACCGGGGCACCAGGACAGTGAGGAAGTCCACGGGCCGTCCCTGCGCCCCTACGACGAGGGCTCCGAGCAGAGCCCACGAGGCGTGCTCGCAGCCCGAGGAGAAGCTCCATCGGCCGGCCAGCTCGTAGCCACCGTCGACGGGGGTGAGCCGGCCCACGGGGGCGTACGACGAGGAGATACGTGTGTCCCGGTCCTCGCCCCACACATCCCGCTGCGCCCGCTCGGGGAACAGGCCCAGCTGCCAGGGGTGGACGCCCAGGACGGACGCCACCCAGCCCGTGGAGCAGCACACCGCGGAGATCTCCCGCACCACCTCGTAGAAGTCGACCGGATCGCTCTCCAGGCCGCCGAACCGGGTCGGCTGGAGCATCCGGAACACACCCGCCCCGGCCAGCTCACGGATCGTGGCGTCCGGGATGCGCCGCGCTTCGTCCGTGGCGACGGCCCGCTTCTCGATGGCCGGCAGCAGGGCGCGTACCGATTCCAGAACCTCGTTGCCCACAGTCCGTCCTCCATACCTTTGTCGCCCGGTGAGGCGTGTCGGTCAGACCGTCCGCAGGACGGTCTTGTCCACCTTTCCGGTGGCGTTGCGCGGAAGGGTCCCGAGGACCACGACCTCGCGGGGGACCTTGAAGTTGGCGAGCCGGTCGCGGCAGTGGCCGATGAGCTCGTCCGGCTCCGTCCCGGTGCCGGGGCGGAGCGTCACGTACGCGCGTCCCACCTCGCCGAGGCGCGCGTCCGGGATCCCGACCACGGCGGCCTCGGCGACGGCGTCATGACCGGCGAGCACCTGCTCGATCTCGGCCGGATAGACGTTGAACCCGCCGACCACGAACATCTCCTTCGAGCGTCCGGTGATCACGAGGTTGCCGCGGGCGTCGAGGTGGCCGATGTCGCCGGTGTCCAGCCAGCCGTCGGCGTCGACGGCCGCCGCGGTGGCCTCCGGGTCGTCGAGGTAGCCGTGCATCACGTGGTAGCCGCGTACCAGGATCCGGCCGTCCTGTCCGGCCGGCAGCGGGCGCCGGTCGTCGTCGGCGACGCGTACCTCAGTGCCGTCGATGGGACGGCCCGCGGTCAGGGCCACGGTCTCGGCGTCGTCTTCCGCCGAGCACACGGTGACCGTGCCGCAGGTCTCGGTCAGTCCGTAGGCGGTGAGCACCTCGGGGAAGAGCTCGCCGCGCATGCGCCGTACGAGGGCGACCGGTACGACGGCCGCACCGGTCACCGCCAGCCGCAGCGACGACAGGTCGAAGAGGTCCCGGCCGGGCGCGTCGAGCAGTTCCGTGTAGATCGTGGGCGGGCCCGGCAGTACGGTGATCCGCTCGGCCTCGACGGCGCGCAGGGCCCGGTCCACGTCGAACACCGGCTGCAGCACCATCGTGGCGCCCCGCAGCAGGCAGGCCAGTACACCGGCCTTGTAGCCGAAGCAGTGGAACAGCGGGTTGATGACGAGGTAGCGGTCGTCGCCGGTGACCCCGGTCCGGCCGCTCCAGGCCCAGTACGTGGCGAGGTTCTGCCGGTGCGTGGTCAGAGCGCCCTTGGGGCGGCCGGTCGTGCCCGAGGTGAAGAGCAGGTCGGAGGGATCGTCGGGGTGCACGGTGGCGGCACGGGCCGCAGCCTCGGCGTCCGGCAGGTCCGCCCCGTGCCGGAGGAACTCCTCCCAGGGCAGGGTGCCGGCCGGGGTGGTGGCATCGAGGGTCACCACCCGTTCCAGTGCGGCCGGCTGGGGTTCCGCCGCTCCTTCGTCGCCGGTGGTCAGCATGGACAGGTAGTCCTTGCCCAGGAAGCCGTTCTCGACGAACAGCAGCCGCGCGGAGCTGCGTTGCAGGAGCAGGCGCGCCTCGGCACCCTTGTAGCGGGTGTTGACGGGGACCAGCACCGCGCCGGCCGACGTGGCGGCGAGCGCGGCGACGATCCAGCGGTGGCTGTTGGGCGCCCAGACGGCGATCCGGTCGCCGGGCCGGATGCCGAGCGCGATCAGCGATTTCGCGGCCGCCCGTACCAGGTTGCGCAACTGCCCCCAGGTCAGCCGTACGTCACCGTCCACGACCGCTTCCCGGCCGGGGTGCCGGTTCTCGGCCAGATCGAGAGCGCCGGGGATCGTGAGGGGGTGTTCGGTTTCGCTCATCTGCTCTCCGGGAGGGGACGGACGGCGCGCGCACTGCGGGCGACGGTCGGATACTGACGCAATGTCAGGATCGTGGGCGACGTTTGGTTGCTGACACGACATCAGGAAGAGGGCGGCAGCATCTTCCTGGAGGCCTCGTCGGCGGCGAGAGCAAGTTCGGCGCGGGGGAACCCACTGCGCTTCTCCGCGACCCCGGCATTGCCTCCGGCGACCAGAACGGGCCCGTCGGCGAGGTGTTCCAGGCCTTCCCTGGCGACGTCGTCCGGCTCGGCCACGCGCAGGCCGGGCAGATCCATGCGCAGCCCGGCACGCTCCATGGCGGGCGTCCGGGTGACTCCGAGAACGAGTTCCAGGACGTGCACACCGTGCGGCCGCAGTTCCAGCCACAGGCCCTCGGCGAAGACCCGGCTGAAGGCCTTGGCCGCCGAGTAGACGCTGATCTGCGCCTGGCCCAGGTATCCGGAGAGCGAGCCGACCAGCATGATGCCGCCCCGGCCCCGTTCCTTCATCAGGGCCCCGAAGTGGTGGGTGAGGGCGAGTTGCGCGGTGATGTTGAGGTCCAGGACTCCCTGGACACGGGTCAGGTCGCCGGAGACGAACTCGTGGCCGTAGCTGTTGGCTCCGGCGTTGAAGATCAGCAGACCGACCTCGAGGCCGTCGGTGACCGCACGGACGGATTCCAGGGCCGCGGGGTCGAGCAGGTCGAGTTCGAGGGTGCGGACCTCGACGCCCTTGGCGCGCACCTTTTCGGCGGTCTCGTTCAGGGGGCCGGGCTTGCGGGCGATGAGGACCAGGTTGATCCCGGCGTCCGCGAGCCGGTCGGCGAACGAGGCGCCGACTCCCTCGGACCCTCCGGCGACGACCGCCCACGGTCCGTAAAGGTGCTTGTCGATCATGGAGTACCTCTCTTGTACCGGTCGGCGCGGTGCCGCGACCGTAAAGCGCTCTTCCGGGGCAGCGCCCCGGGCGTCCCACTGGCCGGGACGCCCGGGGATGCTCCGGGTCAGGTGGCGTCGGAGGGCTGCCCGGCCATGTGCCGGACGGCCAGGGAGGCGAAGACCATGGCGGTGCCGATGGGAACGCCCGGGCCGGGATAGACGCGTCCGGTGAAGGACGCGCTGGTGTTCCCCGCGGCGTACAGGCCGTTCAGCGGGCGGCCCTGCGTGTCCAGGACGCGGGCGTCCACGTCCGTGCGCAGACCGCCCTTGGTACCGAGGTCCCCGAGGACCAGCCGGGCCGCGTAGTACGGCGGCCGGTCGACGGGGACCAGGCAGGGGTTGGGCCCCGGGGCGTTCCTGGTGTCCGCGAAGAACAGGTCGTAGGGGTCCTCGCCGCGGTGGTGGTCCTCGTCCGTGCCGTCGGCCGCGAAGCCGTTGAAACGTCCGACGGTGTCCGTCAGCGCTTCTGCCGGTACGCCGATGAGAGCGGCAAGCTCCGGCAGCGAGTCGCCCGCACCCAGGTGCCGGCCGCCAGGTGTTCCGCGGGGTCGGTGGAGGGCACTGTGATGGCGGGCAGGGCGCCGCCCTCACGGGAGTCGAAGATCAGGTAGGTGGGCGCGCTCGCGCCCACCACGGCGGCGATGGCACGGCCCATGCGGTCGTACGGCAGTGACTCGTTGGCGAACCTCCGCCCCGAGCCGTCCACGATCAGGCCGCCGCGCAGACCGAGAGTGAACGCGGCCGATCCGTCGGGGAGTTCGGTCCCGGGGCACCACCATGCCTCGTCCATGAGTCCGGTGGCGGCACCGGCTTCGACGACGGCGCGCAGCAGTTCCCCGGTGTTGGTCCCGCGGGGTGCCATGCTCCATGCGGCACTGCCCGGCACCCGGTGCTCGGCGCGCAGGGCGTCATCGCCCTCGAAGCCGCCCGCGGCCAGCAGCACACCCCGCCCGGCGCGGATCCGGACGGTGCCGTCCGGCGTCCGTGCTTCGACGCCGGTGACCCGGCCGTCCTCGGTGACCAGTCCGGTGACGTGGTGCTCGGTGCGGACCCGCGCGTTCCCGGTGCGGGTGGCGGCCAGCAGCAGGCGGCCGATCAGGGCGCGGCCCGCGGTCAGCGGTGCGCCGGCCCGGTGGCCCCGGCCCGCCCGGTCCCGGTCGATGACCGGGCGTACCAGGGGCAGCAGGTCGCCGAGCAGCTCCGGCGCCAGGTCGAGCGGCACGAAGGAGCGGCCGGCGTCCATGCGTCCGGGGGCGGCCACGTAGTCGGGGAAGGCGCGCCACTCGAACTCGACGGCGGGGTCGTCCTCCAGCCGGGCGACGAGGTCGGGGGCGTGACGCAGGAAGGCGTCCCGGCGCTCCGCCTCGGTGTCGCCGGTGAGGGCCCGCAGATAGGCGTCGGCCGCTTCGGTGGAGTCACCGAGGCCGGCCCGTTCCTGAACCTGGGTGCCGGGCAGCCAGCAGGCGGCCCCGGAGTAGGCGGAGGTGCCGCCGAGCAGCGCCGTCCGTTCCAGTACGACGGTGTCGAGGCCGTCCCCGGCGGCCACCAGGGCCCCGGTCATCGCTCCCGCGCCGGACCCGACGACGATCACGTCGTGGGTGGCGTCCCAGCCCTGGCCGTCCCGCATGAGGTGCCCCTTCTGCCGCTCGGTGGTGTGCGGCCTCAGCAGACCCCGTCCGGCGTGGCACCGGTGGGGACTGTCCCGCTGACCGGTACGGCGGGGGGAACGGCACCTGACGCGTGGCCGGGCCCGGCGTATTGTCTGTGCAGCCGTAGAGACCACCGAGCTCCGGGAGGGAGCGCGTGCCAAGAATCGCCGAGGCCAGGCCCGGGGCCGAGCCCACTTCGCCCCGGCAGCGCGCCCGCCGTCAGAGCATCCTGAAGGTGGCGGCCGACATCGCCGCCTCGACGGGTCTCGAGCGGGTGCAGATGCAGGAGGTCGCGAAGTCCGCGGGGGTCGCCATCGCCACCCTGTACCGGTACTTCCCGTCGAAGACCCACCTGTTCACCGCGTTGATGGCCGACCAGATCGAGGGATTCGCGGCCCGGGTGCCCGAGCGTCCTGCGGACACCTCGCCCGAGGACGCCGTGTTCGAGACGCTGGGCAGCGCGACGCGGAATCTGCTGCGCAGGCCGGCCCTCGCCACGGCGATGATCCAGTCGGCGAACGCGGCCCGCGCCTCGACCGTCCCGGACCTGGCGCGGATCGACTCGGGGTTCATCGATCTGCTGCTGCGGGCCTGGGGTGTGGAGGAGCCCACGGATCACCACATCACCCGTCTGCGGCTGCTGATCCTGCTCTGGTACGGCGTGCTGCAGTCGCGGCTGAACGAGCGGCTCACTCCGCAGGAGGCCGACGCCGACCTGCGGATGGCGTGCCACCTCCTGCTCGCCCCCGGGCCTGACGCCGGCTGACCCCGGCGGTGCCCGCCGGGGTGGGCCCGTCGTTCACCCGGCCTGCTGGGTCCCTGTCGTGTCGAGTCCGGCAACGCTGTAGGCGGCGTACGTCCGGTGCGGGTCGCGGCCGCGGAAGTACCCCGTCAGCTGCTCGTCGAGCTCGGCCGGGGTGAAGGTGCCGTCCGCGGCGGTGAACTTCTGTTCCACGGACGGCGGGGCGAGCAGCGCGACCATGTCGCCGTAGACGACGAAGACCTGGCCGTTGATCTCGTCGGCGGCCGGTGAGGCCAGGTGTCCGACCAGGGTGGCGACGCGCTCGGGGGCCATGATGTCGAGACCGCCGGGCGGGGTCGCGCCCTCGCCGAAGGCGTCGGCGGTCATCGCGGTGCGGGCCCGCGGGCAGATCGCGTTGGCGCGTACGCCGTAGCGGGTCAGACCCTGTGAGGTGGCCAGGGTCAGCGCGGTGATGCCGGCCTTGGCTGCGGAGTAGTTCGGCTGGCCGGGGGCGCCGAACAGGTAGGCCTCGGACGAGGTGTTGATCACGCGGCCGTAGACCGGGGCGCCGGACGCCTTGCTTGCCGCGCGCCAGTGCACGGCTGCGGCACGGGAGACTCCGGCGTGCCCCTTGAGGTGGATCCGGATGACGTCGTCCCAGTCGGACTCGGTGAGATTGAACAGCATCTTGTCGCGGAGGACGCCCGCGTTGTTGACGACGATGTCCAGGCTGCCGAAGGTCTCGACGGCGGCCTGCACCAGCCGGTCGCCCATGGACCACTCGCCGACGTCACCGGTCACCGCGACGGCTCCCGTACCGAGGGCCTTGATCTCGGCGGCCACGTCTTCGGCCGACGGGCCGACATCGTTCACCACCACATTGGCGCCGAGCGCCGCGAGTGCCAGCGCCTCGGCGCGGCCGAGCCCCGCTCCCGCACCGGTGACGACGGCGGTGCGACCCTCCAGGGTCTTCGCCGAGGGGGTGTGCGTCGCGCTCATGCTGCCTCATTCCGTGTTCCGTCGATCCGCTGGATACGCGGGCGCACCCCGGAGGTTGCCACCAGGGTGCGCCACATCCACGAAACTAGTATTTATTTCAGTTCTTGGCCGGGTGGTGTCCCGTTGAGTGGACGAAGCCGACGGAGACGGACCCGAGACCTTCGAAGTCGGCCCGGTACGTCTCCCCCGGCCGTACGTCGACGGCCTTGGTGCACGACCCCGGCAGGATCACGTGTCCCGCCTCCAGCCGCACCCCGAAGGACGCGACCTTGCGGGCCAGCCATGCGACGGCCTCGGTGGGGTCACCGAGCACCGCACTGGTGTTGCCCCGGGCGATCTCCTCACCGTCCCGGTACAGGACGGCGTCGATATCGGCCGGGTTCAGTCCGCCCGGCCGCACCCGGGCCGAGCCGAGGATCACTCCGGCGGACGACGCGTTGTCCGCGATGGTGTCGGCGAGCCCGATCCTCCAGTCCTTGATCCGGCTGTCGATGAGTTCGAGGCTCGGGGCGATGTACTCGGTGGCCGCTAGGACGTCCTCAGTGGTGCACCCCTCCCCCGGCAGGCTCCGGCCGAGTACGTAGCCGATCTCGACCTCGATCCGGGGGTAGCAGTAGCGGTCCGCCTCGACCGGGGTCCCCTCAGGCAGCACCATGTCGGAGAGCAGATGACCGTAGTCCGGCTCGTCGACGCCCATCATCTGCTGCATGACCTTCGAGGACAGGCCGACCTTGTGCCCGCGAACGGTGCGGCCCTCGGCCAGTTGCCGGCGGATGTTGATCAGCTGGATCTCGTAGGCGTCGGCCGCGTCGATGCCCGGGCAGGTGGTGGTGGGCGGCTCCACGGGGCTGCGGTCGCACTGGGCGGCCCACAGCACCGCGGCGGCCTCGGCGCGCTGCGCGGGATCAAGCATCGGGGTTCTCCGTCCGGTCGGGGGTGGTGCGGAAGCGGGCCCGGCCACCGGTGAGCACCGCACGGCCGTCGCCGGCCGTGGCCTCGAAGCGCACGGCCCGGTCACCGGTCCCTTCCGGGCCCGGGGTGTCGGCCCAGCCGGTCAGGTCGAGCCGGTCGCCGGGGAACGCCGGGGCGGCGAACCGGGCGTCCAGTTCGGCCAGTTCGGCCGGGTGCACGGCCAGGGCGTCGGCCAGCGGAAGCAGGCTCGTGGCGAGCGTGCACAGCCCGTGCAGGAACGGCCGGTCCATCCCGGCCGCCTTCGCCGCCTCCGGGTCGATATGCATGGCGTGCCGGTCGCCGAGCAGCCTGTAGAAGGCCGCCTGCCGGGCGTGCGTGGCCACGGTCAGGGCGTGTTCGGCCGGCCGGTCCGGGCGGCGAGGGGCGGACGGGCCGCGTTCGCCTCCGAAGCCTCCGCAGCCAGGCGCGAAGATCGACCAGGTGGCTGTGAAGACGTCGCAGGACACCTCGACGTCGAATACGGCGGCGGTGCCCTTGTCCCGGACGGCGGAGACACGCGCCGTGGTGGTCAGCTCACCCGAGGGCGCCAACCCACCGTGCACAACGAGCTGTTGGCTGCCGTGCACGGCAGTGGTGATGTCGAAGGCGCCGAGTGCGCCGAGCGCGTCGGGCGCCCACTGAGCCAGGGTCAGCGCAAAGGTGGGCAGTACCCGCAGCCGCTCTTCGTACACGAGGTCGAGCCGGTCGGCCGGGGCGCCGACCGCGAGCGCGTACAGGATCGCGTCACGCGCGGTCCAGGAGACGGTACGGGTGCCGAGTTCGCGGCCCTGCCACGGGGATACGGTCATCGGTCGGCTCCCAGGATCAGACCGCTGGTGGGCACTCCGGTGCCGGCGGTGACCATGACGTGGTCGGCCTTCTCCGGCTGGTTCACCGAGGTGCCGCGGACCAGCCGGACACCCTCGGCGATGCCGTTCATGCCGTGGAGATACGCTTCGCCGAGCTGCCCGCCGTGCGTGTTGAAGGGCAGCCGGCCGCCGAGCTCCAGGTGGCCGTCGGCGATGAAGTCCTTCGCCTCGCCGGGCTTGCAGAAGCCCAGTTCCTCCAGCTGCGGAAGGACCAGCGGGGTGAAGTGGTCGTAGAGGACGGCCGCGTCGATGTCGTCGGGGCCGAGGCCGCTCTGTCCGTACAACTGCCTTCCGACCAGGCCCATTTCGGGAATTCCGGTGATCGTCGGCCGGTAGTAGCTGGTCATCATGTGCTGGTCGGCTCCGAGCCCCTGGGCCGCCGAGCGGATCACCGCCGGCGGGTGCGACAGATCGCGTGCGCGTTCGGCGGACACGATCACCAGGGCCTGGCCGCCGTCGGTCTCCTGGCAGCAGTCCAGCAGGCGCAGCGGTTCGGCGATCCAGCGGGATTCGCGGTGGTCCTGGAGGGTGATGGGGCGGCCGTGGAACCATGCGGCCGGGTTGTTCGCGGCGTGCTTGCGGTCGACGACGGCGACCCGGCCGAAGTCGTCGGTGGTGGCGCCGTATTCGTGCAGGTAGCGGCGGGCGAACATGGCCACCCACTGGGCGGGTGTGCTCAGCCCGAAGGGGGTCATCCAGGCGTATGCCGCGCGGTCGGCGGTGGTGTCCATGGGGCGGGCGGCCTGCCCGAGCCCGTAGCGCTCGCCGGAGCGCTCGTTGAACGCCCGATAGCAGACGACCACGTCGGCGACCCCGGTGGCCACGGCCATGGCCGCCTGCTGCACGGTGGCACAGCCGGCTCCGCCGCCGTACCCGATACGGGAGAAGAACGTGAGGTCGCCCATTCCGGTGTTGCGTGCCACGTGGATCTCGGCGTTGGTCTCCGCGGTGAAGGTGACCAGCCCGTCGACGTCGCGGGGGGCCAGGCCCGCGTCCGCGAGCGCGGCGAGCACGGCCTCGCAGGCGAGCTGGAGTTCGCTGCGCCCGGAGTTCTTGGAGAACTCGGTGGCGCCGATACCGGCCACGGCCGCGGCCCCGGACAGCGGGACGGCGCTCATCGGTCCTCCCCCGGCAGCTGCACCGAGACTTTCCCGGTGACGTGGGCACCGAGGCTGTTGGTGCCCTTGACCGCGATCTCGACGTGGCGGTCCGCGTCGGACTTCCCCGTGACCGTGCCGGAGAGCACCATCGTGTCGCCCGGATGGTTGGGGGCGCCGAGCCGGATCCGGATGGCCTTGACGACGGACGCGGGCCCGGCCCAGCCGGTGACGTACCGGTCGACGAGCCCGTTGCTGGTCAGGATGTTCATGAAGATGTCCTTGGCGCCGCGTTCCCGGGCCAGTTCGGGGTCGTGGTGGACGTCCTGGTAGTCGCGGCTCGCAAGTGCGGTGGCGACGATCAGGGTGCGGGTGACCGGGATCGGCAGCTCGGGCAGTACGTCGCCCACGGCCACCGAGTCGTAGGTGCGGGACGGCGGGAGCATGCCCCGGTGCGGGGTCATGAGGTCACCGCCGCACCGGTCAGCAGGGCTCCGAGGCGTTCGAGGTCGGCGCCCGCGCCGCCCAGGGTGGTGGAGATCTGCTTGCCCCACAGGAAGTGCCGGTGCACGGGGTAGTCGGTGTCGACGCCGATGCCGCCGTGCACGTGCTGAACCCGGTGCACGGTGTTCAGGCCTCCTTCGGTGGCCCACCACTTGGCGACCAGCGCGGCCCGGTCGGCGTTCTCCTCGTCGAAGGGTTCCGCCAGTGCGTCCACGGCCTGCCAGAGGGTGACGCGCATCGCCTCGATGTCGATGTAGCAGTCGGCCAACTGGTGCTGGACGGCCTGGAACGTGGCGAGCGGGAGGCCGAACTGCTCCCGCTCGCGCAGATGTCCGGCCGCGTGGGCCAGCGCCCCGTCGGCCACCCCGGCCTGGACGGCGGCCAGAGCGACGAAGGCGTTCCGCACGAGGTGCGCGACGGCCCCGCCGCCCGGTGTGCCGACGGGCTCGGCCGGGGCGTCGTGAAGGGTGAGGTGGGCGCTCATGTCGTGGCTGGTGGTCTCGGCGTACTCCCAGCTCACCCCCGTGGCGTCCGGGGCGACGAGGAAGAGGCCCGGCCCGGTGCCGGTGGCGGCGGCCACCAGGACGTGGCGGGTACCGGCGGGCGCGGGCACCACGGCCTTGACCCCGTTGAGGCGCCATCCAGGTCCGTCGGCGACCGCGGTCGTGCGGGGCGCCAGAGGGCCGACGGGGCCGAACTCCTCCAGCGCGACGGTCAGTCGGCTCGTCCCGTCCATGAGATCCGGCAGCAGGTGTGCCCGCTGCGCTCCGGTGCCGTACGCCCCTACGGTGAGCGCACCGGCCAGCGCGGGCCACAGCGGCACCGGGGCCACGCACCGCCCCTGTTCCTCCAGGAGGACGCAGAGCCCGGCCATGCCGAGTCCCGCTCCGCCGTCCTGTTCGGGCAGGACGGCCGCGAGCAGCCCGGCCGTGGCGAGGTCCGCCCACAGCTGTTCGTCGACGCGGCCCGCCGAGGTCTCCACCTCACGCAGCCGCTCGGGCGTGACACGGTCGGTGAGGATCTCGCGCGCCAGGTCACGGACCGCTTCGAGCTCTTCTCCCAGGGAGAAATCCATCAGGGTGCCTCCGTCGGGGCGGGCCGGAACACCGGCAGGGTCGGATCGGGGTCGGCGTCGAGCCATTCGAGAACCACGGGCATGCCGATGGTGACCTCGTCGGGGGCGACGCCGGTCAGATTGGTGATGAGCCGGGTGCCTTCGGCGAGTTCGACGACGGCGACGAGGTAGGGCGAGTCGAAGGCCGGGTGCCGTGGATGGTGGTTCACGACGAAGCTGTAGACGTGGCCGTGGCCGGCGGCCTCGACGGTGTCCCACTCCAGTGAGCCGCACTCGGGGCAGCACGGGCCCGGGGGGTGGCGCAGTACGGAGCAGGCGGCACAGCGCTGGATGAGCAGCCGGTGTTGTTGCGCGCCCTCGAAGAAGAAGGCGTTGTCACGGTTGACCGCGGGGCGCGGTCGCAGGGCGGGGGCGGGAGCCGGGGCCTTTGCGGGAGCCGGTACCTCAGCGGGTGCCGGTGCCTCTTCGGGCGCGGGCCGGAACCTCAGTGTCCGCCACCGCTGGGTTGCGACCGTCTCACCGTCCCGGTCGGTGTACGTCTTGAGAGTGGTGACGAACCGTCCGGTGCCGAGTCCGGTCTTCTTCTCCGCCGAAATCGACTCGACAGTCTCGCGGACGGAGACGTGGTCCCCCGGCACCAGCTCCCGCAGGAAGGTGCAGTCGGAGTCGGTGGCCACCACGGAGGTGTAGCCGCCTTCGGCGAGCAGGACGACGAGTTCGTCGAAGCCGCTCGCCCCGTCGGCCGGCGGGGCGACAGTGGCCGCGTACCCGCGCATCGTCCACGCCTGGACCATCGACGCGGGCGCCACCACTCCCTCGCGGCCGGTGGCACGGGCCGCTTCGGTGTCGGTGTACACCGGGTTGGTGTCGCCCATCGCCTCGGCCCAGTGCCGGATCATCGGCTGGTTGACGGGGTCCTGCGCCGCTGTGGTGGCACGCAGTTCGCGCCCGGTGAAGGCCTGCAGCCGCTCCTCGTACCCCGGCTGCGGCTGCTCGCCGTGCCCGGTCATGCGCCACGCCCCTTGCGCGGCAGCCCGAGGCCCTGGGTGGCGACCATGTCGCGCAGGATCTCGTTGACGCCGCCGCCGAAGGTGTTCACGATGCCCTGCCGGGAGAGCTGTTCGACCTGTCCGGCGAGAGCGGCTCCCGGCGACTCGGGCCGGATGCGGCCTGCGGCACCGAGGATCTGGGTCAGCCCGCGCTGGACGGCGATGTGGGTCTCGGTTCCGTACGCCTTGGCGGCGCCCGCGTCGGCACCGGTCAGCGCGGACCGGGCGACGGCGGAGGTCATCTTCCAGTTCATCAGCCGCATCGCCTCCAGCCGGGCGTACGTACGCGCGAACTCCTGTCGGACCCAGGGGATGTCGGCCGTGCCGTTCTCCCGGGCCCAGTCCAGTACCCGTTCCCACAGCTGGATCATCCGGCCGCCGAGAGCGGCGAGGCCGATGCGTTCGTGGTTCAGCTGGGCGGTGATCAGCCGCCAGCCGCCGTCCACGTCGCCGACCACGTCGGCGGCGGGGACGCGCACCCCGCTGTAGTACGTCGCGGTGACGACCATGCCGCCGACAGTGCGGATGGGGCTCCAGGAGAAGCCGTCGTCGGCGGTGGGCACGATCAGGATGGAGATGCCCTTGTGCTTGGGGGCGTCCGGATCGGTGCGGGCGGCGAGCCATACGTAGTCGGCGGTGTTGGCGCCGCTGGTGAAGATCTTGCTGCCGTCGACGACGTACGAGTCGCCGTCCCGGACCGCGCGGGTGGTCAGCGAGGCGAGGTCGGTGCCGGCCCCGGGCTCGGTGTAGCCGATCGCGAACACGATGTCGCCGGAGAGGATGCCGGGCAGGAACCGCCTGCGGTGCTCCTGGGACCCGTGGGCCATGAGGGTCGGACCGACAGTGTTGACGGTGACGAACGGGAAGGGCAGACCCGCGCGTTGGACCTCGTCGAAGAAGACGTACTGGTCCTCCACCGAACGGCCCTGGCCGCCGTACTCGGTGGGCCAGCCAATGCCGAGCCAGCCGTCCGAGCCGAGCCGCTTGACGACCTCGCGGAAGCGGTCGCCGCCCACGCCCTCCTCGCCGACGCGACGGCGTTCATCCTCGGGCATCAGGCCCGCGAAGTAGGCCCGCAGTTCCCGCCGCAGCTCCTGGTGCGCGGCGCTCTCGCGCAGTTGCATGTGTGGTTCTCCTTGGATTTCGCCGCGGTGGCCCGTCACGGGCCGGAGCATTGATGAGCCGTCAGGGAAGGAAGCGCCCGCGCCCGTTGGCCAGGAACTCGCCGCGCAGGGCGGCCTTGTCCTCGTCGGTCATCGGCGTGTACGCGGGCCGGCCCCGCCCGGCCCAGCGGTACACCGGGTCGTCGGTGCGCCAGCCGTCGAGCTGCATCTCCTTCTTGCGCAGCTTGTTGGACCCGGTGGTCGGCAGCGCGTGCGAGACACGGACGAAGCGGGGGGCTCCCTTGGTGCCCAGGTCCTCCTGGCGGTCCAGGAAACCGGGCAGGTCCAGGTCCTCGAAGCGGGTGCCGTCGGCGATCTCGACGGCGGCCATGACCTGGTCGCCGGAGCGCGGGTCGGGTACCCCGAAGACTCCGGCGGCGACGATCCCGGGGTGCCTGCGCAGGATGCGTTCGGTGAGCAGGGCGGAGATGTTCTCGCCGTCGACGCGGATCCAGTCGCCGGAGCGGCCCGCGAAGTAGAAGTAGCCTGCCTCGTCGACGTATCCGAGGTCGCCGGTCCAGTACCAGCCGTGCCGGACCCGTTCGGCGTTCGCCGCCTCGTTGTTGTAATAGCCCTCGAAGCGGGCGGCGCCCTCGGTGTCGACGATCTCCCCGATGGCGTCCTCCGGGTTGCGCACCCGGCCGTAGGAGTCGAGCAGGGCGGGCGGGCAGGTGGTCCGGTTCGTGGGGTGCACGATGCGGACGCCGTCCCGGGCCGGCCTGCCGAGCGCGCCCGTGGGTGCGTCAGGGACGCGCTTGAGCATGCCGGCGCCCTCGCTGGAGCCGTAGCCCTCGACGAGGCGGCAGCCGAAGCGCTCCAGGAAGCGGGTGGCGTCCTCGGGCGATGCCTCGGTGCCGAAGGCGTGGGTGAGCCGGTTGTCGGAGTCGCCGGGGGTCTCGGGGCGGGCCAGGATGTAGCCGATCGCCTTGCCGACGTACGTGAAGTAGGTGGCGCCGAAGTGAGTCACGTCGGGGAGGAACCCTGAGGCGGAGAACTTACGGGTGAGGGCGATCGTGGCGCCCGCGGAGAGGGCGGGGGCCCAGAGCGCCATCAGTGCGTTGCCGTGGAACAGCGGCATCGGGCAGTAGCAGGTGTCCTCGCGGGTGATGTCGTACTTGGCGCTGTTGGAGGCACCCAGCGCGGCGAGTCGGCCCTGCGAGCAGATCGCCGCCTTCGACGTGCCGGTGGTGCCGGACGTCAGGAGCAGCAGCATCCGGGTAGTGGCCGTGACGTCGGGGTCGGGGACGGGCAGCCGGGCGTGCGGGGCGAGGCGGTCCTCGTACTCCGGTGCGTCGACGACGAGGAAGCGGTCCCGGTCCACGCCGATGTCCAGTCCGTCGAGCAGGGCGGCGCCCGCCCGGTCGGTGACGATCACCTGGCAGTCGGTGTGCCGTACCTCCCGCTCCAGTTCGGCGCCGCGGCGGGTGGGGTTGATGCCGACGACCGCCGCGCCCGCGAGGGCCGCGGCACCCAGCCAGAAGACGTACTCGGGTTCGTTGTCCAGGAGTACGCCGATGTGGAAGGGCCCGTCAGTCCGCAGTTTCCGGGCCCAGGCGGCGCGGGCCGCGCTCTCCTCGACCACCTCTTCCCAGGTCCAGGACCTCTCACGGGTCAGCAGGCCCGGGTGGTCGTCCCCGGCCCGGGCGAGCAGCTGGTCGGCAATCGTCTCGTGTGGCAACGTCGGTCCCTCTCACCCGGTGGCCGGGTCTGCCGGTGTCGGTACGGGGCGGATCGCGCTGCGCGTCCCGTGGTGGTCGCGGCGCGTCCTGCGGTGGTCGCGGCCGCGCTTCATGGCGGATGTGACGCCCGGAGGGGCGTGGGGAGCGGCGGCTCGCCGGCCGGATCCGGTCCGCGCCGCGCCGGTGGCGACGCTAGCCGCGGGCGGGACGGCCCGGACCGGGCCGTCCCGCTGACCGGGAGGGGCTGCCGGGCTTGCCCTCCCCACCCGGTCAGCCGAAGTTGGCCTGGCCGCCGTCGAGGGGCACCGTGGCGCCCGTCAGGTAGCGGGCGTCCGGGCCGCACAGCATCGCCACGGCCCGCCCGATGTCCTGCTCGCAGTCGCCGACGTACCCGAGCGGAATGGACGCGCAGAATTCGGCGGCCTCCTCCGGATGGGCGGCCTGCCAGCCCGCGTAGGCGGGCGACACGGCGTGCGGGGCGATCGCGTTGACCCGAATGCCGTCGCGGCCCCATTCGTTGGCGGCGGCCCTGGTCAGGGAGCGCAGGGCGGACTTCGCCGCCGCGTAAGCCCCGTACGTACTCAGGTCCCAGCGGACCATGGCGGACGTGACGAGGTTGATGACGGAACCGCCGCCGTTGCGCTTCAGGTACGGATGCGCGGCCTTCATCAAGGCGAACGCCGCGAACGGGCCGCTGTCGAAGCCCTTCTGGAACTGCTCGTCGGTCAGTGAGAGGAGCGGTCCGTAGCATCCCGTGTAGGCGTTGTTGACCAGGATGTCGACGCCGCCGAAGCGCTCGGCGACGTCCCCCACAACGGAGGGGATCCGGTCCGTGTCGCGTACGTCCAGGACGAACGGCTCAGCCTTCACCCCCCGCTCGCACAGCAGCTCACAGGTCGCTTCCAGCTTCGCCGCGGTCCGCCCCAGTACAGCCACCGAGGCTCCTTCGGAGGCAAGGGCCAGAGCGATGCCCTGGCCGACCCCCTGTCCGGCGCCAGTGATGACCGCGACCTTGCCGTCAAGGTTTCCCATCGCTTCGGACTCCATCAACTCGGCCTGGGAAGCTGCTTGTTGATGAACAACCCCTCCGCGGTCACACAGGTGCGGCCGCCGGCCCGTATCTCGCCGACCGTGCGGATCCGCGAACCGTCCACCGAGACCTGGCGCCCGGTGACCGTCAGCGGCTCGAACAGCGGGGTGGGCCGCAGATAGCGCAGGGTCAGCTCCGCGGTCATTCCGGAGGGGCCGCCCCAGTGGTTGGCCACACCCAGCGTGTGGTCGAGGAGCAGCGCCGAAATCCCGCCGTGCACATGGCCGGGCGGGCCCTGGTAGGGCAGGTCGAGCGTGACGACGCCTTCGACGGAGCCGTCCTCCTTGCCGTGCAGCTGCAGCGGTGGCGCGACGGCGTTCTCCGGGCCGGTGACGGGATCGTGCCGGGTGACGCCCTCGCCTCGCCACATTTCCGCGAGGCGCATCTCCATGGAGGGCGCCCTTTCGGTGAGCCCGTCGGCGACGGCGTCGAGCCGGGCGGCGATCTCGTTCATGTCGGCGCCGGTACCGTCGCCGGCGCGCAGCAGGGCGGTGACCACCCGGCGGGCCGCGGCGACCGCCGCGTCGACACCGTCCTTGTGCGGTTCCGCGACCAGGCGGGGGCCGGTGACAGCCGCGGTGTTCTCGTCGCAGGGGGTGCTCATGCCGTCACCGTCGCCGTCGCATGGGTGAGCACGGGCGCACCCTCGCGCTCGGGGCAGGCCGCGTGGAGGACGAGCTGCTCCACGCCGTCGTCGGCGGGTTCTTCGCGCCATACGGAGGTGGCAAGGGACTCGCCGGGGACAAGGGGGCCGGCGAAGCGCACGGTGAGGCCGGTGAGGCGGGTGACATCGCCGTCGAGGACTCCGTCGACGAGGGTCTTGCAGACGAGGCCGTACGAAGCGAGCCCGTGCAGGATCGGCCGGTCGAATCCCGCCGCCCGCGCGAAGGCCGGATCGGCGTGGAGCGGGTTGAGGTCACCGTTGAGCCGGTACCACAGTGC
The DNA here is from genome assembly GCF_042801455.1 of Streptomyces sp. NPDC057565. NCBI lineage: Bacteria > Bacillati > Actinomycetota > Actinomycetes > Kitasatosporales > Streptomycetaceae > Streptomyces > Streptomyces sp. NPDC057565. The sequence continues at coordinate 64,873 of NZ_JBHVFU010000013.1, forward strand.
CTGCTGGGGTGTGGTGGCCGAGGTGAGCACGGTGTCGGCGGGACGGTCGGGTGCCGTCCATCGCTCCTCGGGGCCCGGCTCCCCTCCGAAGCCGCCCTCCCCGCGCGCCCAGATGCGGGTGGTGGACGTCCACAGCTGCTCGCCCTCGGGACCCGTGGCCACGGACTCCAGGACGACGAGTGCGGCCTTGCCCTTGTCCCACACCTCGGCGACGCGCGATCGGAGCGTGGCGTTGCCCGATGCCGGCAGGGGGCGATGGACCTGCAGGCCCTGGCCTGCGTGGAGCACGGCTCGCAGGTCGATGTCGATGCCGGGCAGGTGGAAGCCCGGTGGGGGCGCCTCGCCCGCGGAGATGCCGGAGCCGGCCACCATGGCGAAGGTCGGCAGCACGCCGAGGCCGTGCTCGTAGGTCAGGTGCAGCTCGGGGCCGATGGCCGCGTCGGCACCGGCGCCCAGGCTGAGGTGGTAGAGCAGCACATCGCGGGTGGTCCAGTGGATCTCACGGACGGACGGTTCCGCGGTCAGCGCTTTATCACGGTCGATGGGCATGGTCAGCCTTTCTCGGTGGGCTCGGGATCGCGGGGCAGGCCGAGCATGCGCTCGCCGATGATGTTCAGCTGGACCTCCGTCGTACCGCCCGCGATGGACAGGCAGCGGGCGTTGAGGAACTGCCAGGTGGCGTCCAGGCGTTCGCCCTCGCCGGTGAGCGCGGCGAAGCCCTGCCAGTCCATGCAGGTCTCCCAGACCCGCTGCTGGTGTTCGACGCCGAGCAGTTTGGCGACGGACGCCTCGGCGCCGGGCTGCTGCCCGGAGACGGTGCGCAGGGTGGTGCGCAGGGCGAGGACGGCACCGGTCTGGGCGTCGCAGAGGTGGGAGCCGAGCGTGGTGAGCTGTTCGTCGTCGAGACCGTCGGACCCGGCGGCGATCTCCAGCAGGACCTCGGCACCGGAGCCGACCGAGTCGTGGGAGAGGGCGACGCGTTCGTTGGCGAGGGTGGTCCGGGCGAGCTTCCAACCGGCGCCCGGGGAGCCGACGAGCAACTCGTCGGGGATGAACACCTCGTCGAGGAAGACCTCGTTGAACTCGGCGTCCCCCGTGATCTGCCGCAGCGGCCGGATGTCGATTCCGGGGCTCGTCATGTCGAGGAGGAAGTAGGAGATGCCCTTGTGCTTGGGCACGCCGGCGTCGGTACGGGCGAGCAGGACACCCCAGTGGGCGTCGCGGGCCATGGACGTCCACACCTTCTGCCCGGTGATCCGCCAACCGCCGTCCACCTTCTCGGCGCGGGTCGTGAGCCCGGCGAGGTCGGATCCCGCCCCCGGTTCGCTGAACAGCTGGCACCAGACGATGTCGCCGCGCAGACTCGGCGCGAGGAAGCGTTCCTGCTGGGCCGGGTCGCCGTGCGCGATGAGCGTGGGCACCACCCAGCCGCCGATGATCATGTCAACGGGGGTGAGGCCGGCTGCCTGGAGCTCCTCTGCGATGACGAGCTGGTCGACCGGGCCGGCGCCCTTGCCCCAGGGGGCCGGCAGGTGCGGTGCGGTGTAGCCGTGGTCGGCGAGGTGGGTGAGACGGGCTTTGCCGTCCAGGGCTGCGGCCGGCCGCAGTTCGGCGCGAATGTCCTTGCGTACGGCTTCGGCCTCGGCGGGCAGTTCCACGCTCAGGGTGCGGCGGGTGCCGTCCAGGGTGAGGCGGGCGACGCGGCGGCGCCAGGCGGCGGCCGGGCCCAGCGCGATCCGGAGGGTCTGGGCGCGCCGCAGCGCGAGGTGTGCGTCGTGCTCCCAGGTGAAGCCGATGCCGCCGAGCACCTGGATGCAGTCCTTGGCGACGGCGAACGCGGCGTCGACGCCGACCGCTCCGGCGACCGCGGCGGCCAGCGACGCCTCCGCCCGGTCCACGATGTCGTGCGCGCGGGCGGCGTCCCAGGCACAGGCGCGGGCCTGTTCGGCCCGGGCGAGCATGCGGGCGCAGCGGTGCTTGACGCCCTGGAACTGGCCGATGCGGCGGCCGAACTGCTCCCGTACGCGGGCGTACTGCGCTGCGGTGGTCACACAGCGGTCGGCGAGGCCGGCGGCTTCGGCGGCGAACAGCGTCGCGGCGAGGTCCGGGGGCGTCCGCGGGTCGAGGTCCAGCAGATCGGCGGCGGGGACCGGCACCGACCGTACGGTCACCCGGGACGAGCGTCGGGTCAGGTCGTGGCTGCGGACGTCGGTGGTGTCCACGGCGGCGCGGGGCAGCACCAGCCAGGTGGTCCGGCCGCCGTCGGAGGCGGGCAGCACGAACACGTCGGCGAGGTGTCCGCCGATCACGAGTTCCGAGGTGCCGGTGACCGTGACCGTGCCGTCTGCGGCGCGGGCCAGGACGAGGGTGCCGGGGGCGAGCCCCACGGCCCCGAGGGTGGTGCCCGCGGCGAGCGCGGCGAGGTACGTCCGGTGTCCGGCGGAGTGCAGGACGGCCGAGGCGAGCGTCGTCGGCAGGAAGGGGCCGGGGGCTGTGGCGCGGCCCAGTTCCTCGGTGACGACGGCGAGTTCGACGAGTCCGTACCCGGCGCCGCCGTCCTCCTCGGGCAGGTGCAGCCCGAGGAGGCCCTGTCCGGCGAGGCCGCTCCAGTGGGCGGGGAGGGTCTCCTTGTCGGCGTCGGCCGCCGCGCGGAGGGTGTCCTCGGTGATGTGCCGGCCGGCGAAGGCGCGTACGGCGTCGCGCAGGTCCAGGTGCTCCTGGGTGAGTCCGATGGTCATGGCGCGCCCCTCAGATGCGTTCGATGACGGTGGCGGTCGCGTGCGCTCCGCCGGCGCACATGGTGATCAGCGCGGTGGACTTGCCGGTGCGCTCCAGTTCGTACAGGGCCTGGGTGAGGAGCCGGGCACCGGTGGAACCGACGGCGTGGCCGAGCGCGATGGCACCTCCGTTGACGTTGACCTTGTCCATGTCCGCCTTGTGGACCTGGGCCCAGGACAGGACGACGGAGGCGAAGGCCTCGTTGATCTCGACGAGGTCGATGTCGGCGAGGGTCATCCCGGCGGTGCGCAGGACCCTTTCGGTCGCGGCGACGGGTCCGTCGAGGTGGTAGTACGGGTCGGATCCGACCATGGCGGAGGCCACGATCCGGGCGCGGGGGCGCAGCCCCTCGCGGGCGGCCCGCTCCCCGCTCATGAGCAGGACGGCGGCGGCGCCATCGCTGATCTGGGAGGAGTTGCCCGCGGTGTGGATGCCGTCGGGGAGTACGGGCCGCAGGGCGGCCAGCGCCTCGGGGGTGGTGTCGCGAAGGCCCTGGTCGCGGCTGACGAGGGCGGTTTCGCCGGTCGGCCCCTCGGGGCCGAGGACGGGTGCCTGGACGTCGATGATCTGCCCGTCGAAGCGGCCTTCCGCCCAGGCGCGGGCGGCCTTCTGCTGGGAGGCGAGGCCGAGGGCGTCCGCGTCGGCCCTGGTGATGCCCCGGTTGTGCGCGATGCGTTCGGCGGCGGTGAACTGGTCGGGCATGTCCAGGCCCCAGCTGTCCGGCGCCGGGGAGCCGTTGCCGGGGGTGAGCGCGGCGCCGAGAAAGACGCGGCTCATGGACTCGACCCCGCAGCCGATTCCGGTCTCGATGGCGCCGGAGGCGATCAGCCCCGCGATCAGGTGCACGGCCTGCTGGGACGATCCGCAGGCGCAGTCGATCGAGGTGCACGCGGTGGTGTAGGGCAGTCCGGCGTGCAGCCAGGCGTTGCGGGTGACGTTGTTGGACTGCTCTCCGGCCTGGGTGACGCAGCCCCCGATGACCTGCTCCACGGTGTCGGGGGCGACGCCGGCCCGCGCCAGCAGGCCCTTCTGGGCGAGCCCGAGGAGTTCTGCCGAGTGGAGTCCCGACAGGACACCGCGGCGCCGGCCGACCGGTGTCCGTGCGGCTTCGACGATGACGGCCTCGGTCATGGCTCTCCATAAGGTGTGAGGGGCCCGTGGGGTCCGGGACGCTGTGAGACGAAAACTAGAATTCGTTCTCGAAACAAGCAAGGGCCAGTCCCGCTCAGTGGCTCGGCACGTCCCATCCCCGCTCAGTGACACGGCACGCCCCATTCCCGCTCAGCAGCCCGGCGCGCGCGACCGGGCGTGCCGCGGTGTCAGATGTGGGATCCGCCGTCCGCCCGGAGCTCCGCACCGGTGAGGTAGCCCGCATCCCGCGACGCCGCGAAGGCGATCACCCCGGCGATCTGCTCGGGCTGCCCGGCGCCGAATGGTGAGCGGATCCGTGCGTAGTACGAGGCGTCGAGGTCCGGCAGCAGCACGTGCGGCCCGGCCAGGGGCGTGGCGACGGAGCCGGGCGACACCGGCACGACCCGGATGCCGCGGTGCGCGACCTCGGCGGCCAGGGACAGCGAGAAGCCGAGGACCGCCCCCTTGGAGGCGGCGTACGCGGTCATGTACGGATTCCCGTGCGCCGCCGCCGACGACGCCACGTTGACGATGACCCCGGAGCCGTCCGGCAGATGGGGCAGCGCCTCCCGGCAGAACAGGGCCGTGCCCACCGCATTGACGGCGAAGAGCCGCTCCATGTCGGCCACGGTCAGCCGGTCGATCGGTGTCGTCCGGTGGATTCCCGCCACGTTGACCAGGACGTCGATACCACCGAGCCCGTCGGCCGCGGCCCGTACGCTCTCGACCACCGCATCCTCGTCGGCGACGTCGGCGACCCGGGTCACGATCCGCCCGGGGCCGTCCGCTGCCGCAGCAGTGTCCGTCAGCCCCTCGCGCGACAGGTCGACGGCGAACACGGCCGCCCCCTCGGACACCAGGCGCAGGGCGGCCGCCCGCCCGATCCCCGATCCTGCCCCGGTGAGCAGGACTTTCACGCCGTCGAATCGGTTCATCACGGGCTCCTTCGCTGTGGCTGCCGGTGGACAGGGCGGGGGACGGTACCCGCGGCCGACGGCACCGCGGAGCACCGGTCCCACCGACCGGGACCGGCCCTCGACCGGCCCCTGAGGACCGGTTCCGGTCAGTGGGACTCCCCCGGCCGGGCACCGGTGCGCGGGCCTACCGTCCGGAAACCTGGAAACCATGCGTCCTTAAGGGGATGAGAGAACGTGAGCGCAGTCGAGTCAGCACCCGACGACGTCAGGGCCATCGAAGCCGCAGCGGTACCCACGCGTTTCGCGCGCGGCTGGCACTGCCTGGGCCTCGCGGAGAAGTACAGGGATGGCAAGCCGCACTCGGTCCGAGCGTTCGGCCAGAAGCTCGTGGTGTTCCAGGCGGGCGACGGCACGCTCAGCGTCCTGGACGCCTACTGCCGCCACATGGGCGGGGACCTCTCGCAGGGCACCGTCAAGGGGGACCACGTCGCCTGCCCGTTCCACGACTGGCGCTGGGGCGGTAACGGCCGCTGCAAGCAGATCCCGTACTCCAAGCGGGTGCCGCTGCGGGCCCGCACGGCATCCTGGCCCACGCTGGACCAGGACGGCATGCTCTTCGTCTGGAACGACCCCGAGGGCAATCCCCCGCCCGCCGACGTGACCATCCCCCGGATCGAGGGCGCGACGAGCGACGAGTGGACCGACTGGCTCTGGTACGAGACCACCATCGACGCCAACTGCCGCGAAGTCGTCGACAACGTGGTGGACATGGCCCACTTCTTCTACGTCCACTACTCCTTCCCGACCTTCTTCAAGAACGTCTTCGAGGGCCACACCGCCACTCAGCACATGCGCGCGACCGGCCGCCCGGACGCCCGGCCCCAGGAGCAGGGCGACAAGCCGAAGACCACCGGCAGCAACTCGCTGGCCTCGTACCACGGCCCGTCGTTCATGATCGACGACCTCACCTATCACTTCGACACCGGCGACCAGCAGTCGGTCCTGATTAACTGTCACTATCCGGTCGATGCCAACCAGTTCGTGCTCCAGTACGGCATCATCGTCAAGCGCTCGTCGTCGATGTCGAGCGATGCGGCCGCCGAACTCGCTGCGGGTATGTCGCAGTTCATCAAACTCGGCTTCGAGCAGGACATCCTGATCTGGCAGAACAAGGCCCGGATCGACAACCCCCTGCTCTGCGAGGAGGACGGACCGGTCTACCAACTGCGTCGCTGGTACGAGCAGTTCTACGTGGACGTGGCCGACGTGAAGCCGGAGATGACGGACCGTTTCGAGTTCGAGCTGGACACCACCCGGCCCGTCGAGGCGTGGCAGAGGGAAGTCGAGGCGAATCTCGCCCGCAAGGCCGCCGCCTCCGAGGGCCGGCCGGTCTGATGCGGGTCGACAACCGGCTCACCGACGGAGCACCGATGCGGCCCCTGGCGTGTGAGCGGTGCGCCGCGCAGGTGCTCGTACGCAAGAGCAGCTGGCAGCAGACGAGTGTGCAGTGGAACGGCCGGGCGGTGGCCCTGTGCGCGGAGCGCGAGCGTGCGGGCGCGGCCTTCCAGGGATGCGGAGCCCTGCGTGACACGATCCGCGAGGCCGCGCGGCGGGGCACAATCGGACTCGTGGACGAGGACGGGGCCGGACCGGCACCCGGAGCCTGACCACAGAACGCACCGAGAGAGGCCGGGTACGCGCTGTTCGCGCGTACCCGGCCTCTCTCGGTCGGCGGGCTCAGGCGCCGCCCGCCGCGGCGACACCCACATCGGTCTCCCCGTCGTAGTGGTCGACGGTCCCGGCAGGGACCGGTGTCACCGGCCGGGTGGTGCTCATGTGGCCGTCCCGGGCGGGGTGAAGGCTGCGAGGGGTTCGGATCCGGACCAGTCGTGGCCCCAGTAGCTGTCGGCGGTGATCTCCTCGGCGGTGTAGTGCGTTTCGTCGACGCGCATCCCGTCGTAGCCGTACTCGAGGTCCCAGCCGCCGGGTGCGCGCACGTAGAACGACACCATCTTGTCGTTGGTGTGCCGGCCCAGGGTGGAGGAGAGCGAGAAGCCGTGCTCGGCCACGTTGTCGAGGGCGCGGCCGACCGCGTCCAGGCTGTCCACCTCGACCATCAGGTGCACGAGGCCGGGCGCCTCGCCATGCGGGGCACCGCAGACGGCGAGGCTGTGGTGGCGCTCGTTGATGCCCATGAAGCGCACGCGGCGGGGCGGAGCGTCGGACGACCGGTCGCCGACCCGCATCGCGCCGCGCGGCAGGAAGCCGAGCACCTCGGTGTAGAAGGCGACGGTGTCCTCGGGGCAGGTGGTGGGCAGCACGATGTGCCCCATCCCCTGGCTGTCGGTGACGAACCGCTGGCCGAAGCCTGTCCGTACGGGGCTGTGGTCGAGGATCGGGGCGAAGAACACCTCGACAGGCACTCCGGCCGGGTCCTCGAAGGTGATGCCCTCCTCGACTCCCCGGTCGTCGGCCTCCTCACGGCCGAGCGGCTTCACCGCCGTACCGGACGCCTCGACGGCGCGGCCGACGGCCGCGAGCGCGAACTGGTCCCGCACCTCCCAGCCGACCGAGAGCACCCGGTCGCTGTCGCCGGACAGGACGACGAGCCGGGCGCGGCGCTCGTCCATGCGCAGGTACAGGCCGTCCGGGTCCGGCCCGGAGCCTTCGGCGAAGCCGAGGGCGTCCACGGTGAGTTCGCGCCAGCGGTCGATGTCCCGGGTCTGGACCCGGAGATATCCGAGCCCGCGGATCTGTGTCATGGGTATTCCTTTCTGAACCGGCCTGCTTCGGACGGAGCCTCAGATCATCGAACGCATGGGGCCGGGCGGCGGCTCGACGCCGATCTGCGTCAGGGCCGAGGCGTGGAAGACGGATCCCGGCACATGGATGGCGTGCGTGAGACCCACGTGCGCGTCGCGCCAGAAGCGCTGGATCGGATTGTCCAGCCGCATCGCGTTGCCGCCGGAACGGGCGACGATCTCGTCGACAGCGCGGACCGCCCGCCAGGCGGCGGCAGCCTGGGTGCGTCGGCCGACGGCCCGCCGCTCGAAGGAGATCTCCTGGCCGGCCGCGACCGCGTCGTACATCTGGCAGACGTTGTCCAGCAGCGCCGAGCGGGAGGCCGCGATCTCGGCCGCCGCATCGCTGACGGCGTAGAGGACGTACGGGTCGTCCTTCACGGCCTGGCCGGTGATCTGCACCCGGGTGCGCTGGTGGTCGAGGTGGTGGGCGAGGGCGCCCTCGCAGATGCCGATCACGGCGGCGGTGATGCCGAGCGGGAAGGCGGCCGAGAACGGCAGCCGGTAGGCCGGGTTGGTCAGCCCGGACTCTGCGGCCAGGGAGCCGTCCACGACCTTGTTGTACTCGATGACGCGGTAGCCGGGTACGAAAGCGTCCTTGACGATGACGTCCTTGCTGCCGGTGCCGCGCAGCCCGACCACGTCCCAGGAGTCCTCGACGATCTCGTAGTCGGCGCGCGGCAGGATCACGTGCACGGACTGCGGGCGGTTCAGCCGGTTGCCGTCGGCGTCGGCGAGGAAGCCGCCCAGGAAGATCCACCGGCAGTGGTCGGTGCCGGAGGAGAACTGCCAGCGGCCGTTGAAGACGTAGCCGCCCTCGACGGGCCGCAGCAGGCCCATGGGCGCGTACGGGGAGGCGATCCAGGTGTCGGGGTCCTCGCCCCAGATCTCCTCCTGGACCCGGGGGTCGGCCATCGCCATCTCCCACGGGTGGACCCCGACGACCCCCGCGACCCAGCCGGTGGCCCCGTCCAGGGAGGCGATCCTCATGACGGTCTCGGCGAACTCGCGCGGATGCAGTTCGAGGCCGCCGTACGTCTTCGGCTGGAGCATGCGGATCGCGCCGACGTCCCGCAGGATCTTCGCCGCCTGGTCGTCGAGCCGGCCGAGCGCCTCGTTGGCGGGGCCGAGCGCGCGGAGTTCGCCGGCGCGTGCCTCGACGGCTTCGAGTACGGGATTGGACATGGCTGTTCTCACTTCCCCGAAGAGTGCTGGGCGTTATCGGAGCGGTTCCTCGCCGCGAGGGCGACCGCGATCTCGATGAGCTGGTCCTCCTGGCCGCCGACGAGCTTGCGGCGGCCCGCCTCCATGAGGATCTCGGCCCCGGACACCTGGTAGGTGTCGGCCTGGCGGGCGGCGTGCTTCAGGAAACTGGAGTAGACACCGGCGTAGCCCATCGTCAGGGAGAGCCGGTCGAGCAGGCACTCGCCGTCCATGACGGGCCGCACCACGTCCTCGGCCGCGTCGATGATCTTCAGTACGTCGATGCCGGTACGGATGCCCAGCTTCTCGGCCACCGCGGCAAATCCCTCGACGGGCGTGTTGCCGGCTCCCGCGCCGAAGCGGCGGGTGGATCCGTCGATCTGGGTCGCTCCGGCGCGTACCGCGAGGACCGAGTTGGCGACGCCGAGACCGAGGTTCTCGTGGCCGTGGAAGCCGACCTGGGCGTCGTCGCCGAGCTCGGTGACCAGGGCGGCGATCCGGTCGCCGGTCTGTTCCATGATGAGGGCGCCGGCGGAGTCCACGACGTACACGCACTGGCAGCCGGCGTCGGCCATGATGCGGGCCTGCCGGGCCAGCACCTCGGGCGGCCGGCTGTGCGACATCATCAGGAACCCGACTGTCTCCAGGCCCAGTTCGCGGGCCAGGCCGAAGTGCTGGACGGAGATGTCGGCCTCGGTGCAGTGGGTGGCGATCCGGCAGATCGCGGCGCCGTTGTCGGCGGCCTCGCGGATGTCGTCCTGGAGGCCGAGGCCGGGCAGCATCAGGAAGGCGATCTTCGCCCGGCGGGCGGTCTTCACCGCGGCCTTGATGAGCTCCTGCTCGGGTGTGTGGCTGAAGCCGTAGTTGAAGGAGGACCCGCCGAGGCCGTCGCCGTGGGTGACCTCGATGACGGGGACGCCCGCGTCGTCGAGGGCGGCGACGACGGAGGTGACGTGGTCGACGGTGAACTGGTGCTGCTTGGCGTGCGATCCGTCCCGCAGGGACGAGTCGGTGACCCGGATGTCCAGGTCGGAGCTGAAGGACATGGCTCGTGTACTCCTCGGTGAGCGGCGGTCAGGCGCCGGCGCGGCGGGCGGTGATCCGCTGGGCGAAGCCTTCGCCGACCCTGGCGGCGGCGGCGGTCATGATGTCGAGGTTTCCGGAGTACGGCGGCAGGAAGTCGCCCGCGCCCTCCACCTCGATGAAGACCGCGACGCGGGCGAGCCCGCCGCTGACCGCGGTCGGCCGGTCGAACTGCGGCTCGGCGCGCAGCCGATAGCCGGGCACGTACGCGGCGACCCGGGCCACGGTCTCGTGGACCGACGCGGTGACGGCGTCCCGGTCGGCATCAGCGGGGATCGCGCAGAAGACAGTGTCCTGCATCAGCATCGGCGGCTCGGCCGGGTTGAGGATGATGATGGCCTTGCCCTTGGCGGCGCCGCCGATCGTCTCGATGCCCCGACCGGTCGTGAGCGTGAACTCGTCGATGTTGGCGCGGGTGCCGGGCCCGGCGGACGGCGAGGCGACGCTGGCGACGATCTCCGCGTACGCGACCTCGGTGACCCGGGAGACGGCGTGCACGATCGGGATGGTGGCCTGCCCCCCGCAGGTGATGAGGGAGACGTTCGGTGCGTCGAGGTGGTCGCCGAGGTTGACGGCGGGCACGACCGCCGGACCGATCGCGGCGGGGGTCAGGTCGATGGCCTGGATGCCGAGTTCGGCGTACTTGGGGGCGTTGGCCCGGTGGACGTACGCGGAGGTGGCCTCGAAGACCAGGTCCGGCCGTTCCTGGCCGGCCAGCAGCGCGTCGACACCGTCGGCGCTCGCGTGCAGGCCGTGGTCGGCTGCGCGCTTGAGGCCGGGGCTCTGCTCGTCGATGCCGATCATCCAGCGCGGCTCGATGTCCGGCGAGCGCAGGAGCTTGTACATCAGGTCGGTGCCGATATTGCCGGATCCGACGATCGCGGCGGTCGCCTTGGTCACGGTTCGAACCTCATCCGGGTCGAGTGGGAACGGAGAACGGGTACGGGAGGGGGCGGGTCAGCCGTCGTAGGTGGCCTTCAGCCGGTCGCTGAGCGGGCGCGCCTGGCAGGCGAGGATCAGGCCGTCGGCGAGGTCGGTCGCGTCGAGGACCTCGTTGTGTTCCATGGCCACCTCGCCCTCGGTGAGGACACAGGCGCAGGCACTGCAACTGCCCTCCCGGCAGGAGTACGGCGCGTCGAGTCCGGCGGCGAGCAGCACGTCGAGCAGGGGTGTGTTCCGGGGCCAGTCGACGGTGTGGCGCACCCCGTCAAGTTCCACCTCGGCCTTGCTGACGGGCCCGGCGGTGTCCGCTTCCGGCGCGGGCTCGCGTTCCGCGAACGGGTCGCCGGTCAGTGAGGTGAAGCGCTCCACCGTGATCCGGTCCGGCGGCACCCCCAGGTCGGTGAGCGTGCCGGCCGCCAGGTCCATGAAGGGCCCGGGCCCGCAGACGAAGGCGGGACGGCCTGCGTAAGGGCGGGCGAGGGCGCGCAGTCCGGACGCGGTGGGCCGGCCCTGGACGGACTCCAGCCAGTGCAGGACGGTGAGCCGGTCTCTGTACTCCCGCGCCAGGGCCGCGAGTTCGTCACGGAAGATGACGGACTGCTCGTCGCGGTTGGCGTAGAGAAGGGTGACTGAGCCGGTCCCCGCGTGCAGGGCGGAGGTGAGGATCGACATCACCGGGGTGATGCCGCTGCCCGCGGCGAGGAGAAGGAAGTCGCCGTCGAGCGTATCCGGGGTGAAGGTGCCCGCGGGCCGCAGCACCTCCAGGGTGTCGCCCTCGGTGACGTGGTCGCAGATCCAGTGGGAGGCGTACCCCCCGGCCGTGCGCTTGACGGTCACCTTCAGCTGCTCGTCACGCACCGGGGAGCTGCACAGCGAGTAGCAGCGGGCAGCGCCGCCAGGGCGCTCGGAGGGCACCCGGACGGTGAGGAACTGGCCGGGCCGGTAGGTGAACCGGGCCCGTTCCCCGTCCGCCGGTTCCAGGACCAGCGAGTGCGCGTCGGCCGTCTCCCGGATCACCTTGACGACGCGTACGGTCAGCGGCGCCGGGCTCATGGTGTGCCTCCGGCTGCCCCGGTCCCCGCACGGGTGGCGGCGGCAGCGTGCCGGGCCGCGATGTAGCCGAACACGATGGACGGGCCGATGGTGGCGCCCGGTCCCGCGTACTCGTTGGCCATCACGGACGCGGAGGTGTTGCCGGTGGCGTACAGCCCGGCGACGGCCGAGCCGTCCTCGCGCAGCACCCGGCTGTGCTCGTCGCAGACGAGGCCGCCCTTGGTGCCGAGGTCGCCGACCTCGATGCGGACGGCGTAGTAGGGCGCCTTGTCGAGCTCGTCGAGGTTGGGATTCTTCATCGTGGGGTCGCCGTAGTAGCGGTCGTACGCGCTGTCGCCCCGGCCGAAGTCGGTGTCCCGGCCGGTCCGGGCGAAGCCGTTGAACCGCTCGACGGTCTCGGTGAGGGCGTCCGCCGGAACGCCGATGCTCCGGGCGAGCCCGGCGATGCTGTCCGCGCGGTGCACGGTTCCGTTCTCGTAGAACGCCTTGGGGAAGGGCATTCCCGGGAGGATCTGCGCGAACGGATAGCGGGCGCGGGCCTTGGCATCCATGACGAACCAGGCGGTGGTGTGCCCGCCTTCGAGCTGGTCGTGGACGAAGTTGACGTAGGGGGACGACTCGTTGGTGAAGCGCTTGCCGGCGGCGGAGACGATCACCGACGGCGGGATGCACCGCTCGGAGACCAACGGGATCGTGGCTCCGGACGGATGGTGCACGGACGGCATCCACCAGGCGTCGTCCATGAAGTCGAGGGCGGCGCCGAGTGCCTGGCCGGCGACGATGCCGTCACCGACGTTCTCGACGGCTCCAGCGCTGTGGTTGTCCCGTCCGCCCTCCGGCAGGTACTTCTCGCGCATCTCCTGGTTGTGGTCGAAGCCGCCCGTGGCGAGGAGCACCCCGTGCCGGGCGCCGATCCGCACGGCCGCGCCGTCCCGTTCGACGAGGACGCCGGTAACCTTGCCGGCCGCGTCGGTGACGAGCTCCGTCATCGGGCTGCGCAGCCACACGGGGACGCCGGCCTCCTTCAGCGCCATGCGCAGCCGCGCGACCAGGGCCCGCCCTCCGGTGGCCATGTGACGGCGGCGGACCGTGTTGGACGAGACCCGCCAGGCGGCGATCACCGAGGCCCAGCGGCCGCGCCAGGTCCGCTTGACCATGGCGAGGTCCCGGTAGTCCTTCGCGGTGATCCACAGTCCGAGAGGGCCTTTGAGGCTGTTGGGCCGCTGGTGCTTCTCGTCCTCGCCGAGCTTGCGGGTGTCGAAGGGCAACGCCTCGACGGACCGGCCGAGCGGACGGCCGCCCTCGTACTCGGGGTGGTAGTCGGCGTAGCCCTTGACCCAGAAGAAGCGCATCCAGCGGCTCTTGCCGAGCAGTTCCATCGCGGCCGGTCCCTGGTCGACGTAGGCGTCGAGGCGGGCGCCCGGCACCCGGTCCCCGGTGAGCCGGTCGAGGTACTGGCGTACGGAGGCCCGGCTGTCGTCGTGGCCCCTGGCACGCAGTGTGGGGTTGTTGGGGATCCAGATGCCACCGCCGGAGATTCCGGTCGTGCCGCCGTACATCGCGCCCTTCTCGACGACGACGGTGCTCAGGCCGCTGTCGGCCGCGGTCAGTGCGGCGGCCATGCCGCCTCCGCCGCTGCCGACGACGACGAAGTCGAACTCCTCGTCCCAGGCCCCCCGGGCCCCGGCGCTCACGCGGCGTCCTTGCGAGTGAGGAAGGCGAGGACCGCGCTCTCCCAGGCGGCCTTCTGTTCGATCATCACCCAGTGTCCGCAGTCCGGGAAGACGTGCAGTTCGGCGTCCGGAATGGTCCGCATCGGCAGCAGAGCCATGTCGACCGGGCTGACCCGGTCGTCGCGGCCCCAGGTGAGGAGGGTCTTCGCCCGGAGCCGGTGCAGCAGGGCCCAGTACGGTGCGTCGTCGGACGCGGCGGCCTCGGCGGCCCGTGCGGCGAACGCCTCGCTGCCGTACATCCGGCGGGCGCTCGCGAGCGTCTCCGGATCGGTGGCCTGCGCCCACCGTTCCTCGATGAGCTCCTCGGTCACCAGGGACCGGTCGTGCACCATGGAGTTCAGCCAGCGGACCAGGCCCTCGCGGGACGGTGCGTCTGTGAACTCGGTGAGCAGCCTGATGCCTTCGCCGGGCCCCGGACTGAACAGGTTCCGGCCGATGCCGCCGATCGTCACGAGCCGGCGCACCCGGGCGGGGTGGGCGAGGGCGAACCGGGTGCCGACGATGCCGCCCATGGAGTTGCCGATGATGTCGGCCTGCTGGAGGCCGAGCCCGTCCAAAAACCGGGTCACGGAGGAGGCGGCCGTCGCCATCGGGTGGCCGTCGGCCGGATCGCTGACCCCGAACCCGGGGAACTCCAGGACGAGACAGCGGAAGTGCTCGGCGAACGCGGCCAGGTTGTGCCGGTAGTTGCGCCAGCCCGTGACGCCGGGCCCGGATCCGTGCAACAGGAGCAGGGGCGGGCCGTCACCGGCCTCGTGGTAGCGCAGCACGCCCTGATCGGTCGGGAGTTCGCGCAATGTGGAGTCGTGACTCAGCTCCGTCATCATCCTGCCTCGTTTGACCTCGGTGTTCGGCGGGCCTGGTGCCCCGGTGGGCGGCCGTGGGTGCCGCGGATACGGCTCCCGGACGGTAGCCACGCTCCGCGGGGCCGCGCGGCGGACGTCTCGGTCAGCGGGATGCGTGCGGTCAGAGGCCGATGGGCGGCCTCCGGAGGCCCGCGGCCGGCGGCGTTCCACTGATCGGGAACGCGTTCCCGGCGGGCGGGGCCGGTGTCCTAGGTTCGGCTCCCTGCCCGGTCCCGGGCACACCGCCGTCCCCTTCGAGGTGAATCCGATGACCGCAGAGTCCCTGTCCGCGCCCGAGACATGTGAGGAGACCGAGCCGACGCCCCTGCGGATGCGGCGCACCATGGGGACCTTCGCGTCCGGGGTCACGGTGGTGACGGGCATCGGCCGGGACGCTGTCCCGGCCGGCTTCGCCTGTCAGTCGTTCGCGTCCGTCTCGCTCGAACCGGCCCTGGTGCTGTTCTGCGCCGACCACCGGGGGCGCGCGTGGCCCAGGATCAGGGAGTCGGGGCGGTTCGCAGTGAACATCCTGGCGGAGGAACAGACCGACCTCTGCGGCCGGTTCGGGTCGGCCAGGGGCCGCAAGTTCGAGGGGCTGGACTGGGAGGTGTCCCGCTGGGGGACGCCGTCGCTGCGCGGCGTCCTGACCCGGGTGCACGCCGATGTGTACGACGTGCGCGGTGCGGGCGACCACGATGTGGTGGTGGGCCGGGTCCTCGCCCTGGAGACCGTCACCGACGGGCAGCCGATGCTCTTCTTCCGCGGCGGCTTCGGCGTCGGGAGCCCGGCCGCGACGCCCCCCGATCCGTGGGGCCGGGGCGACCACTGGGGGTGAGGGAGCGGCGGATGCCGGTGGGCGGGGGCCCGGCGCCGTTCCGTATACGCGCTCCCCGGCCGCCGTCTACTGCCAGTCGCCGTACTGTCCGGCGGCGAGCAGGCGGTCCATGGCCTGCGGGGACCAGGTCTCCTCCGGTTCGGCCGCCGCGCGGCGCGCCCCCCTGACCGGCGTCTCCCGCTCGGGGAACAGTTCGCGGGAGACCTGCCGGGCCGCGTCCACGACCAGCGGTGCGACCTTCTCCAGCGGTGACCAGGCGTCCCCCACCAGGGAGATCGCGGCGACCGGCCCCTCGGGGCCGCGCACGGCGGTGGCCACACAGGCGATGTCGGGGAAGCATTCGCCGCGCTCGAAGGCGAGGCCGTGCCGGCTCCGGATGCGGTTGAGTTCCTGGTGCAGAGTGCCGAGGTCACAGATGGTGCGCTGGGTCAGCCGGCCGATGGCACCGGCCGCCCTGGCCTCGACGTCCTCCGGTTCGAGCCAGGCCAGCATGGCCTTGCCGAGCGCGGTCGAATGGGCGGGTGCCCGGCCGCCGACGCGGGAGGGGACCGTCGCGGCGAAGCGGCCGCCGGCCTTGTCCAGGTAGTGCACCTCCGCCCCGTCCAGGACGGCCAGATGGACGACCAGGCCGGTCCTGATCTGCAGATGGTGCAGCCGGGCCGCGGCGGCCTCACGGATCCTGCTGTGCGCGCCGTCCCCTCCGCCGAGGCCGAGGGCGCGGCGCCCGAGCCCGTAGCCGAGGCCGGTGTGTTCGAGCCAGCGCAGCCGCACCAACTGATCGAGGATGCGGTGCGCCGTCGACCTGGGCAGATGCGTGGACCGGGCCACTTCCTCCAGGGAAAGCCGGGCCGACCGGCCCTCGAAGACGTCCATGATCAGCGTCACCCGCTCGACCATCGACGGTGGAAGCTCTCGACGGTCCGGCACATGCACGTCGCGAGCCTCATGGACAGCCGTCATGGGAGCCTCCAGCCACAGACTGAAATGAATTCTTGTTTTCCGGAATGTAACAGCGCCCCCGAGCTCAGTGAAGACATGCGCACCTGCTGATTTCGCCGACCGGAGTACCGTCGCCCTGCGGACCGTCGCCGCCGCGTGCCCACGCGCCCCGGGGTGTGCCGTTCGGAAACTCATCGCTGCTGCTCGGAGTGGGTCTGGCGCGCCACGACGGCTTACTGGAACCCTGTCCGGGTGGTTGTCTCACTGGTGTACCAGGTGGCACGGAAGCAGGTCGCGGTCCCGGCGGCGCTGCTGCTTCGGGACGCGGCCAAAGACGCCGAACTGCTGGTGCTGCGGCATGAGAACGCGGTGCTGCGCAGGCAGCTCACGGGCCCGGTGCGGTACGAGCCTGCGGACCGACTGTGGTTCGCGGCGCTGCCCTCGCTGATCCCCCGACGTCGGTGGGCGCAGGTGTTCCCGGTGACGCCCGGGACTCTCCTTGTTCAGGAGCATCCGGCGCCCGTGACCGGCCTGACCGCTCACCGACTCCGACGCACCCGAGTGCTCGGCAGCGTCATCAACGAGTACCGACATGCAGCATGACCAGCAGCGACGAGCTTCCGAACGGCACAGGTTCCTCGCATGTGCTCGCCCGACTGCGCCGTGACGTCGGCCCGGCACAGGTGATCAGCTGCGGTCTTCGGCGCTGCGGTCTTCGGCGCTGCTGTCGGTGATCGCTCGGAACAGCTCGCGAGCCTGCTCGCAGAACTGCTCGACATCCGTGATGTCCGGCTCGTCACCGTCCGCCAGCATCCGGGCCTGGAGCTGCTCGGAGCGCAGCCCGCCGTAGCGGGCCCGCACCTCCGCGGTCACCGGCTGGACCGCAATGTGCAGGTGCTTGCGCGCGTCGCGGCCGTGTGACCACATGCAGACGTAGGTCTGCTCGGGCCGCCACAACGTCTCCACAACACGAGCGGTATCGCGCAGCAAAGGGCCGAGTTCCGCCGCTGCCGTGTCGTCGAGCTCCGCGATGGCCACGACGTGCTCCCGCGGACCGACGATCAAGGTGCCGAGATTCATCGGACCGACGACGTGGTTCACCACCCAAGCAGCGGTCTCGTGCAGGACACCCCCGGGCAGCTCCCGGCGCCCGGTCAGAAGGTCACACCCAAGACACCCCGTAGAACCAGCGCAACCGGTATGACCGTCAGCAACCGATCTACATAGAGCTACGGATCAGAAGGTCGGTGAAGAGCTCCTGTGCGGCCTCCCCCACCGCCTCGTCCGTGCCTACGGGAGTCAGCGTCGCGGCCACCGGCTGGATGCGGCGCGGGCGGCGCGCGTAATCGGGAATGCTCATGAAACCGTTCCTAGCCAGTGTGCGTGAGTGAGTCCTGGACCCACTGTTGCGTACTGGGCGCATCCCGAACGGTGTGGGATGCGCTGGGTTCCCGCTTTCGCGTCCCGTTCGGTGACGGCCCTGCGGGGGGCCGGTCCGTGGCGGGTGGGCGGGTTCCCTCACGCCCCTGGTCACCTGACCCGGCCTGGGCGGTCCGATGCCCCGCACGATCGCTCCGGTCGTGCGGGGGCGGTGCCGTCCGACGCCGGACCGGGTGCCCGAGGGCGCGTCGCCCGATCGCGATACCCGCGGCATCGTGACGGGACATCGTTCGGTGCGGGGTGACCAGCGGCTTCTGCCAGTGCTGGGCACCCCACCGGGAGGTGTAGGCGGGATCCACCGCGACAATGCTCAGGCCCTGTTCGGCGGCCATCGACACCAGCCGGGCCTTGAGCCTGCCGGTCGGGATGCCGGAGATGAGCTGCCGGAACCGCTTGCGGCGGCCGTGTTTCTCCCGGGTCTTCTCGGTGGTGAAGTCGAGGTCTTCGATGCCGATCGCGGCGACACCGACACGCACCGCCCAGTGGATCAGGCGGGTCAGCGCGTGGCGGATCTGGGCGTCGCGGTGACCGGCCGAACCGGACAGGTCGAAGCCGAAGCGGTGCGGGTCGCCCATGGGGTTGCCGTGCCGGTCCAGGCGGTAGGCGGCGAAGTGGTCGGCGTTGGTGTCGACACCGATCATGCCCCGGGCGCGGGCGGCCTCCAGCGGGATGGTCTGCACGACGGGACGCTGCCAGGACGCGGTGAGATACCAGCGGCCACGCTGGATGTCGAGGTGGATGCGGTAGGCCACGGCCCGGTTCGCTTCGATTCGGTCGGCCCACTCCGCACCCCGGTGCGCAAACGCGATCCGGGAGGCGAGGACGTACCGGCCGTGCCCGGCGTTGGCCAGGTGCGCAAGCGGGGCAGGCAGCCTGATGGACACTTCGCCGTCCGGGATGACGCGGATCGTCTCGTTCCCGAACCGCTTCCCCGACTCCCCATCGGCCGCAAGAAACCAGCGCTCCGCATCCCACCGTTGCCGCCACTGCTCCTCGGTGAGCCCCGGCCTGGGCGAGGTGGTGGCGGGTGTTGAGCAGACGTCTGCCGCCCCGCACCACCCGCACCCGCCCGGCCTGCCACTCGGCGACAGCAGCGGCGTGCCGGTCCTCCAGGGCCGCGAGGCGGCGAGATTTGCGGAACCACTCACTCCGGGAGCGGTAGCCTCCTGCGGCCCGCTTCGTTCCGGGTTCACCGACCGGGAGGGACAGGCGGTGCCGCAGCGTCCTGATCCCGGCTGCCAGCGTCTGGATGTGCGCTGCCTGGCAGCGGCGCGCCAGCGCCCACTGGTCGTGTGTGGCCTTGGTGATCGCACCGGCGATCCGCGACGACGACTCCTTCGTCAGGTCCCGCTTGCGCGACGCCCACGTCTGAGCACTGTGCTCCAGACCATCCGCACAGCGGGCCTTGAGATCACGGGAAGCGAGCGCACCCTGATGCTCACCGACCGCACGCAGCACCATCTCGTCCCGGGAGGTGAGGTGCCCCAGCCGGTCCCGGACCGCCACCCCGCAAGGCCCCGGCACCACGAAGGGCCCGGCCAACTCCCTCACACCACCCACCACATCACCCCCTCCCACCAGGCCGGGCACCTGCCATCCAGCCCAACGAGCAGCAGCCGCCAAGGTCACCCATTCGACCCCAGAACCCCCGTTCCCACCCCCACAAACCCACCGACAGGACTCGCTCCCGCACACCACCACTCACTTCAGTGCAGCAAACCGACAGCAGCTCACAACCCCCGTACTCGGAGACGACCACTGCCAGCGAAGCTGCCGGTGCGGCGGCAGCGATGGCAGCGGTCAGATACAGAGCGCTGTCCACCCGGAGCCGGCGCGCCAGCTCGACGGCGACGGCAGCAAGATCCCGGCAGCATTCCCCTACGAAATCCTGGTGCAGGAGAAGGGCTTCTTCAGGCGCCTCACCCAGGAGTCCTTCCCGTATGGCCTTCCAGGACAGGTTGACCGCCAGCACGACACTGCCGTCGTGGTGGAGCTCCGCATAGATCTCCCGCCCGCCGCCCAAGGTGAGCGTGTTCAGCACCCAACGGCGCAGCCCGGGCGCGGATTACTCGAGACGATCTCCAGGCCTGCCAAGGGGCCGACGGCTGGACGGTTCCCGGTCTGGGTGCGGGCGCGGGCGGCGTGCAGGGCGTTGGTGGCGTCCTCGCGGGCGAGGCGGGGTGCTGTGCGCGGCAGCGGGCGGTCGGGGCGGGCGACGGCGAAGAGCCAGGCCGCCGGTTCCTTCTGCTGGGCGAAGACGGTCTCCTGGGCGTGGTCGAGGAGGCGCTGGACTTCTTCTTCGGCTCGCTGGGCGTGGGTGAATCGGTCGCGGTAGGCGCGTTCGATCTGGTGCTCGGCCATCCAGGCGGTGTGGTCCTTGTCCTGGTAGGGGACGACGGCGGCCTGCTGCTCCTTGTCCTTCTGTGAGGTCCCGTACACGTGGTGCGGGGCCATGGCTCCGGCCGGTGCGTCGACGACGAGGACGCTGGCAGTGCCATCGGGCGCGGTCAGCATGCTGAAGGTGAGGTCAGGCAGGTAGGGCTGCACGTGATTGCGGATCCACTGGGCGTACTGCTGGACGTTGACCTCGCCGGGATCGATTCCCACCAGCTCGGTGGTCTTGTCCCGCACGCCGAAGACAAGCAGTCCGCCACGGGTGTTGGCCATCGCGGCGACGTCCTTGGCCAGTTCGTTCCACCGGCCGTCCCTCGGCGGCTGCGGCAGCTTCTCCTTCCAGTCCAGATCGTCCGACTCCGCAAGGTTGTCGGCAGCGGCCTGCCGGACCATGTCGAAGGAGAGCGGGCCGGGAACAGCACCGAGGTGTTCGTGCAGTCGAGTCCAGGAACGGGCCATGCCCGGCAGCCTAGGGGGCGGCACCGACGTTGCCGGCCGGACGCTGAGGTCTCACGCCGGCCCGCAGCTGCCCGGACGGGCAGCTGCGCCGCCGCCAGCTCCCGCGGCGGGCAACTGCCTCAAACAGTGGCGCGGCCTGGCCACACGAACCGACAAACTCGCCATCGTCTACCAGGTCGCACTCCACCTCGCCGCCATCCTCGTCCGGGCACGGCGCTCGCCAAAGAGACAGAACCTAGGTCGGCCAGCTGACCTGCCCGTTCTCGACCTCAAGCACATGCGGCATCAGGGATTCATGAAATCTGAGGTGGCCGATCCAGACCGCGTCGTTCACGAGCAGGTGGGTGTCTTGAACTCGTGCAGCCAGCCAGCAGAGCAGCTCGCCGACCTTTTCGAAGTCGTCTGGGTGGATTTCCTGCCGGGAGGTCAGTGACCAGCCCTTTTGCGGCAGGTCCGCGCGATTGGCCAATGCCGAGCAGAGCACGCCACCCACCCGCGCGGCCGCGCCGTTCTGGACCAGCAGTGGGTAAGGCTCGTTCTTGACCACCGGGTGCCCCGATTCGTCGATCACCACGGACGGGAACTCGGTCACAATGGCCAGATGCTCGGGCTGCGGCCCGATTCCCAGATGCCAGCGCAGGTCGGCGAGCTCCTGCTCGGAGAGCTCGTCCCGCAGATCGACCGTGACCACCAACTCATACACGTCACTCACGCGACGCACCCTACAGAGAGTGCTCGGCAAGGAAATTCGGCCCCGGGGCTGGCTCTGGAACCTCGTCTGAGCCCGACGGTCGTGCCGTTCGCACCGGTGGAAGCGTGGCAGGTCCTTGAATACGGAGGATCTCCTCCACACCGGGCCTGCCGTCCGGGTGTGCGCGCGGAGTCAAGGTCGGCGAGGTGGACGTCAACCCGCGCTACGGCAGCTGGGACGTCCACTCCGGGACCTTGGCGCGCTCAACGAGCCGTGGCTGGCCAAGCAGTCCGCGGTGTGGAGCCCCGCCGTCCCCGTGACATCGCGGCCCGGCTGACGCCTGGGACCGTGTGGGAACCCCGCGGCACAACGTCACCCGGGCACCCTGGGGCCATGCAGCCGTTCGACCTGACCACCGTGTTCGTGACGTTCTTCGCCGTCTTCGGGCCGCCCAAGGTGCTGCTCTCCTTCGCCCGGGTGGCCCGCACCCGCAGTGAGGCCGAACTGCGCCGGCTCGCCTGGGTCAGTTCTCTCATCGCCGCAGTGATCGGTGTGGTGATGGCCTACACGGCCGACTTCGTCACCACGTTCTTCCACGTCACGGACCAGTCGCTGCAGCTCGCCGGCGGCGTGATCTTCTTCGTCTACTCCCTCACTCTGGTGCTCGGCATGCATCTGGGCGGCGGAACCGACGACAGTGTGGGCCACAGGGAGGGCCGGCTGGCCGAGGGCCTGCGCGAGCTCATGCTGCCTTACGTGGCGAGTCCCCTGGCGGTGACGGCGGTACTGGTCGGGGCGCTGACCAAGGATTCCTGGGGCTGGCGCACCACCATGGCCGGCGCCTACGCGGCGGTGGCGGCGATCGACTGCCTGTGCGTGCTATTGCTCGCCCGGGTGCTCAAGAGCACCCATCAGACGTCGCTGGAGGTCCTGTCCCGGCTGCTGGGGCTGATCCTCGCGGCGGTCGGTGTCGAGCTGTTCCTGGGCGGCCTCCACGCGCTGGGCGTCCACCTCGCGCCGGCAGCGCACTGAGCCCGGCACCGGGTGCGGTCTCGGGGAGGCGTGCGGGGTGCCCGCCCGGGCGTACGGGCCGGTCCCGCGGCCCAGCCTGCCCCCGTCCGGGGCAGGCGAGCCTGCGCGGTGACCTTCGGGCTTCTCAGGTGCGCAGGCGCGCCCGAGAAGCCCCTGGCTGGCTCCGACCGACGCCACCCATGCACGAGACAGTCGTGCTCAGGAGGCGTCCAGATCCACGCCGGCGAGCTCAGGCATCGCCCGCAGAAAATCAGAGACACTGCGGAGTTCATCCAGCCGCTGCAGGTCGACGCGTCCGCAGCGGGCTGCCACCGCCCGATGCTGCTTCAGCCCCACCGGCTGCCAATTGCCGGTCGGTCTGAGACGGCGCCCACCCGCGGCAACAAGCGAAGAGAGCCGCAAGTGCGGCTCTCTTCGATGTTGCGTTGAAGGACAGGATCACGGGTCAAGGTTGCCGAACTCGTGCGTCAGGACTTCAGTCGCATTCGGCGGCGTCCCCGGGGCCTGTTGGACGTGCAGCACAACGTTCACGAAGTTCAGCCCGGTCTGGCGCACCGTCCAGTTGCCATTGGGGCATGCGGTGCGCGGGTTCGGAGGGGGCGGCGGAGGGAGCGCCACGCTGAAGGTGATCTGGCCGTTGCGAGGGTTGGGGAACCTGCTGATCGGGCCAACCACTTCGTTCTCAACCACCGGCTGACCAGGCGCGACGTTGCCACCCTTGTTGACGCACTCGAAGGTGGCCGTCACTGAGTCCGCCGTCAGGAAGACAAAGGTGGTGGTGCTGCCCAGTCCGGCCACCTTGCCGCTGCAAATCACGCCAACGTTGTTTTTGTTGCTGGTGTCGCACCCAAGACTGCCGACAAAGTGCGCGCTATCGGCGATGGCTGACGGGATGCCGACCCCGAGGGCCAGCATCGTCGCGAGCGCGGTGAAAGTACGCCGCATTCGCATGTACGCCTCCTTGACAAGGGGGGTGAGGTAGACGAGCGGCGTGTGCGCGCTCCGCCACGAACGATCTCCCTCCGGGGGCGGTCGTACCAGCGACGCGGTCGTAGCATCCATCCAAATGGCTGCTACACGTGACTGAAACGGTCTACGACGGTGCTAGGGCGCGTCTCAAAACTCACGAATCCTCGCCCCGCTAACGCCGCCCGTCCGTACGGTCCGCCTCTATTCATCTCCCGAACGAGTCGCGGGTTCAAAGAAGATGCTGCTGGAAATAGGCGGCGGCCTCCCTGCCCACACGGACGCAGACTGCGCTACCGGCCGACGCACCGTGTCGGGATCGCGTGCGCAGCTCCAACGCCCGCGTAGCGAATATCCCCGACGGCTAAGGGCTGTCCCGTAACTGTGGTTGCGGACGGCCCACGGCCTCGTCAGGTGCTCGGGTTCTTCCACAGATGTCGCTCGTCCAGGGTTCCGAACCGCACGTCTCCGCGTTCAAGGCCTACGAGGATGGGCCAGCAGTCCAACAGCTGCTGTCTCACGTCCCGCGAGGCCAAGTACTGCACGGAGTTATAGGGCACGATCAGGAGCCCGTTGCTCTCACGGACCCGCTCTGCGTCGATGGCAAGTGGCGGTTCGTCATCGCGCTGGCTGCGCGCGAGAAACGCCACCGCGAGCTGCAGAGCTTCGTCCTGCTCCATCATCCGTCTCCAGTCCGTCGGCTCGACGAAGGCACCCTGACCGGCCTGAGGTGATCTCCGCGTGGCTGGTGTGGTCACGACGTCGGAGCCGTCATGGACAGCCCCGTTCACCGGGCTGAGCCCGCGTGCCTTCAGGAAGCTGGTGACGGTTCTGCGGCGCGAGGGTGCGGACGCGGTCCGCAAGGGCCGACCGTGGAGCCTTCCTCTGGAGGACCGGGCACTGCTGGTCGCGGCGTACTGGCGCACGAACCTGACCATGCGACAGCTTGCCCCGCTGTTCGGGGTCTCGAAGTCGGCGGCGGACCGCGTCATCGACCACCTTGGGCCGATGCTCGCGCTCCAGCCCCGTAAGCGGTTCGCCAAGGACACCGTGCTCATCGTGGACGGCACCTTGGTCCCCACCCGGGATCACGCCATCGCCGAGCGGTCGAAGAACTACCAGTACTCCACCAATCACCAGGTCGTCATCGACGCCGACACCCGCCTGGTCGTCTTGGTCGGCCGGCGGCTCGCCGGGAACCGCAACGACTACAAGGCATGGGAGGAGTCCGGAGCCAAGGCCGCCGTCGGCAAGACCCTCACGATCGCCGACGGTGGCTACCCCGGCACCGGACTCGTCATCCCGCACCGCCGCTGCACCCCATCCCCCCCAGCAACAGCAGCACCAGTCCCAAGCGGTACAAGTATCCAGCCGGCGACTCTCAGTCCGCGACCCACGCTTTGCTGCTGCAGCAGCTCACGTCCCTTCGACCGAGCGGGCCGGCAGGAATGTCGGATCAAGGCCGTACTGCGCGATCCCGAAAGGTTTGAAATTCCCATCCGAAAGAACCCGGTAGAGGAATTCGGACGTCGACATTTCGAACTTGCACCACTCGCCGCCGTCATCTCGCGCAAGGATGGGATATTCACCGGGTCGCCGCGCGTCAATAAGCCAGCAGTATTCATCGGCCCATTCCGTCGACGCCCACGTGACAACACCAATGCCGCCCGGCGCATATACCGGGTACGAGCCACCGGCTCCTTCTACCGACATAGCCAACCGCCATTGGTCGAGAAAATCGAATGAGACCCCCTCCGTGTCCCCGAGAAAGGATACGGAGTCACAGAACGTACCTCCACCGAAAACTTCACACAGCTCTTTGAAGTCCGCCGGCAGAGGAGCCTGCAACTCCCCCTCGACCCTCGCCCAATCGACGGAGTGAACCGACGACTCCCAGCCAGTGAACTCGACTAGGTGCTGCACCCGCATAGAGAAACCTTCCAAGAGGAAGGGTGCGGGCAAATCTCGCAAGTGAAATTTGCCCGCACCCTATGACAACCTGCTGGCTACACCGGGTCACGGCTCGAGGCCAGACGGGGTGCCGCGAGAGCCGCGCGCCCGTCGAGCGGGGGCGGACGCTGGCTGCTCCTGGACAACCACCTTGCCCCGACCCCGTCGCGTACTTCCAGCCCCTCGTTGGACATCGTGGCTGCGACCGTCGTCCGGGGCCGTCAACCGGAACGATGGGCGTCGTTGGCGCGCGAGCGGTGTCATGGACTCCATCGGCGGGGGCTCATCTGACCATCAGATGTGGCCGCACACACAAGGCCGCGCCGCCAGCCGGAGGAGGCCGAGCCGCGTCCACCTCCGACGGCTCCTCCAAGTGCCCATTCCAGCGCCCGCGCCTCGTCGGCGAGACGCCGGGCGAGAGGCTCGTTGCGGAGTCCGTGGCCGGTGACGACGGCGATGATCATGTATCGCAGGGACTGACCCGCGGGCCCCTCCGCTCCAGCTCGGGTCCCGCCTGTCTCGCACCCGACCGCGGGCCGGTGGGAACTGCTCCAGAAGCCCTACCAGCGCGTAGAGAAGACGAGGACGGGCGTACCGGTGGATCGTTCAGCGCCGGTGCCGTGATCGCGCCAGGTGGTACAGGCCGGTGCCGAGGCTGGTGATCAGGAGGGCGAGGCCGAGGGCGATCATGGCGGTGATCGCCGGCCGGCGCAGGGCCGGCGGCAGGTACAGGGCCAGGAACCAGGAGCGGTGGGCATGCCCCGTGGCCAGCATGACCGCGGGCACGACGCCCTGGGCGACCAGAGGGACCCAGCACAGCGTCATGCCGACGACGACGTAGATCCGCTGCCCGACGGGCGCCGTGTCGAGGCCGAGCCGGGCCAGGACCGGGGCGGGCCGGCGCAGGGCAGGCAGGCCCGCGGGCACGAGGGGCGGCGGCGCGGCCCGGACGCGCCGCCGGCGAGCCGGAGGCGTACCCGTGCGGAAGTGCTGGAGCAGCTCCGGAGCCGTGCGCCGGAGCCGGATGACGGCGACGCGTCCCAGCAGCCACGTCAGCAGGGCGCCGCTCACCGGCCCGGCCACCGGTCCGGCCCAGGCCGGGCCGAACCGTACGGCGAGCAGGGCGGGGGCCGCGGTCGCCGCGGTCAGGAGCAGCATCAGCAGGACCTGCGTGAAGTCGGTGCCGTTCTCCAGCAGGCCGCCGGTCCGGCGGTGCGGGTCGCGTAGCGGGACGGGGCGCAGCACCGACACCAGTACGGTCACGCCCGCCGCGCCGCCGAGCAGCGCGGGGACGAAGGTGACGAGCCACAGCCACGGCGCGGACCCCCCGGACAGCGCGGCCGGAACGAGCGTGAGGAGGACCGTCGGGGGCGCGGTGACCAGGAGCCAGCCGAGCTGACGGCCCCGTACGTCGTGCCGGGCGGCGCCCGGGATCATGATCTTGCCCCAGAGTTCGGTGCCGTCCTCGCCGTAGAGGTTCGCGGAGACGGCCGACATCCACAGTGCGAAGACCAGGCCGGTCCACGGTAGGAAGTCCGTACTGCCCGCGGCCAGCGGGAGCAGGCAGAACACGAGGGCGTATCCGAGGGCGAAGCAGACGAAGTGGAAGCGCTGCAGATCGCGGGTGCAGGTGCGCAGTTCACGGGCGGCGACGGCGGTGACGGGGCCGCGGGCCCACCGGCCGAGGGTCGCGGTCGCAGCACGTCCGCCCGAGGGGCGCGTGGTGACCTGGCGCTGTGTCAGGTGGGCCCAGCCGTACGCGCAGGCCGCGGTGAGCAGGGCCAGGCCGGCCAGGGCCGCGAGCATGCCGGGCCGGTCGCCGCGTCCGGCGGCCTCGACGGCGGACAGCCCCCAGCCGGAGGGCAGGCCGCGCAGCCATGCGGCGGCGGGGCGGGGCAGGCCGTCGTCCAGGGCCGCGCGCACGAGGGGGTCGAGGATCCAGCCCGAGTGCAGCGCGGCCAGGATCGCCGAGCTGGTGAAGGCGGCGAGCGCGGCGCCCGTACGGGACCGCGCGACCTTCCCGAGCACCGCGGTGACCAGGCGTGAGCACAGGACGGTGAAGGCGAGTTGGAGCACCGTGGCCGGGGCGGCGACGGCGACGGCGGCCGGGCCGAGGTGTACGGCGACGACCACGAGGCCGCTCAGCGCGATCAGGGTCACGGCCGGTGCGACGCCGACGAAGGCGGCCGCCGCCAGACCGGTCGCCAGGGCGCGCGGGCGCAGCGCGTGGAGTGCGAAGTGCTCGGGGCGCAGGGTCGTGTCGCCGCCGCCGAAGAGGACGGGGCCGAGCAGCCAGCCCGCCGTCCACACGGCCAGCGCGGCGCCGAGCAGGTCGACCCGCTGCGCGGCGTGCGGGTAGCCGCGGCCGGCGAGGAACAGTACGGCGGCGGCGAGCGCGAGACCGGCCGCGCCGCCGACGATCATCCGGGCGGCCGTGGCGCGGGTGAGGGAGTTGCGCTGGACGGCCAGTTTCATCCGGATCAGGACGCCAACCATGCCAGCCCCTCCACACCCCGAGCCCCGGGCGAGCGGCCGGCGACCAGGCTTGCGAACCGCTCCTCCAGGCTCAGTCCGGCCCGAACCTCGTCCAGCGGCCCGGCCGCCACGACCCGTCCGGCGTCGACCACGGCGAGGTGGTCGCACAACTGCTCCACCACGGCCATCACATGGCTGGACAGGACCACGCTGCCGCCGGCGCGGACGAACCGCCGGAGGATCTCCTTCACGGTCGCCGCGGCGACCGGATCGACCGCCTCCAGCGGCTCGTCGAGAACCAGCAGACGCGGCGCGTGCAGCAGCGCGGCGGCAAGGCCGATCTTCTTGCGCATGCCGGTGGAGTACTCCGCCACCAGGGTGCGCCCGGCCGCGTCGAGGCCCAGGGTCCGCAGCAGTTCGTCCGCGCGGCGGTCGGCCTCAGCGCGGGCCATGCCGCGCAACAGCCCGGTGAAACACAGCACTTCACGCCCGGTCAGCCGCTCCGGCAGGGCCAGGCCGTCGGGCAGGACACCGACGAGCCCCTTCGCCCTGGAGGCGTCCGCCCACACGTCCGTACCGAAGATCTCGGCCCGGCCCGCGTCGGGGCGCAGCAGGCCCACCGCCATGGACAGGATCGTGGTCTTGCCCGCGCCGTTGGGGCCGACCAGGCCGAAGAACGACCCGCTCGGCACGGTCAGGTCGATGCCGTCGACGGCGCGGTGGGTGCCGAACTTCTTGGCCAGGCCGGTGAGCTGCAGCGCCGGAGCGGCTGTGCGCGGTCCCATGTTCCCCCTCGGGCACGTACTGAACGGCACGTGCCGTGCCGTTAGTGAGATGGGGGGATCATGCTGAAGGCGGGGGCAGCTGTCAATACGGCACGTGCCGTACCGATATCGTGAGGCGATGACCGACAGACGCAGCAGCCGCGGAGCGGGCCGCACCGAGGAGATCATGCGGGCCACGCTCGAACTGGGCGAGGAACTCGGCTACGCCCGGCTCAGCATCGAGGCGGTCGCCGCCCGCGCCGGCGCCGGCAAGCACACCATCTACCGCCGCTGGACCTCCAAGGGCGCGCTGTTCCTGGACTCCCTGCTGTCGCTGAACGAACCCGGCCTCGACTACCCGGACACCGGTGACGTCATCGCCGATCTGCGCCGCCAGATCCACACGGCCGTCGACCTCCTGAGCCGCCCGCCGATGGGCCCCCTGTACGTGGCCCTGCTGGTGGAGGCGCAGCACGACCCCCAGGTCGCCGACGCGCTCGACGAGCGTTTCATCGCCCCCCAGGCCGAGAAGACGATCGCGCGGCTGGAACGCGCCCGGGAGCAGGGCCAGTTGGCGCCGGACTTCGACCTGGACCTCGCCATGGCGATCCTGTCCGGCCCGCTGTACTTCCAGCACCTGATAGCCCGGCGGCCCCTGACCCACGACTGGGTCGACCGGCTCATCGACACCCTCTTCGCGGGAATGGGACCGCGCTAGGCCCTGTCCGGCAGTTCCCTTCTCAGATCCAGCCCCGCTCCTTGGCGAGAAGCCCCGCCTGGAAGCGGTTGGCCGCGCCGAGCCGCAGCATGATGTCGGCCACGTAGCGGCGGAACGTCCTCAGGGAGACGCCCAGTTCGCGGGCCGCCGCCTCGTCCTTGTCCGCGTGGGTCAGCGCGTCCAGGACACGGTGCTCCAGAGCGGACAGGACCGGCGCCCGTACCGCGAGGTCGTCCTCAGCGGGAAGCTTGTGGCTGGTGTCCCAGACCTGCTCGAACCAGGCCACGGTGTTGGCCACCACGCCCGGCTGGCGGACGACGAGCGTCGACTCGTAGTGGTCGTCCGGGTCGACGGGGACCATCGCGACGCCGCGGTCCCAGATCGCCAGCCGCCGGATCGCCTGCTCGGTGCGGCGCACCTCCCCGCCCAGCGTCTCCAGTTCCCGCAGATAGGCCAGGGTCGCGGGGTCGGCGAGCGCCTTCGGCGTGGCGACCGTACGCCAGTGGATGCCTCGGCGGAGCATCCTCAGGTCCGAGGCGCGGGCCTCGTCGATGCTGTGGGGGCGCCAGGGCGACGGGAGCAGCGACATGTGCTCGCGGAAGGTGAAGAAGGCCAGGTCGGTGAGGCGTTCGCGGATCGCCTCGGGTCCGTCAACCCGTTCGATGTCGTCGCTCGGGGAGCGGGCCGCGCCCTGCTTGTGGTCGTCGATGAGCGTGGCGATCACGGCCCGGGTGGCGAGCACCTCGCCGGTGGCGGACTTGAGTTCCCCCAGGCGCTGTTCCACCAGCCACTCCACGGCGACCGCCGGATCGGAGACCAGCACTGTGTGCCGCTCGGAGAGCCGGATCAGGCTCCGCTCCTGTAACGCGTCCAGCCCCTCGTCGACGGTGTCGCGGTCCCAGCCGAGGGCGCCTCCGGCGGACTCGGCCCCGCGCTCGGGATGGCGCAGGAAGTAGCGGTAGAGCCGCAGGTGTTCGTCGGACACCCCGACCGATGTCAGGCTCATGTTCTGTTTTCCCCCCGGAGCCGGTCCCCCTGGCCTGCCCGTTGGCAGCATGGTGACAGTGGCCGCCCTTTCTGACCGTAGCGCAGTGATCAGCGGCACAACAGGCTGAACGCATGCCCTGGATCTTCTCTTCGGCGGGCCGCACGACGGCGCCCGCATCCTCAGCCCTTTCGGACGGCTCCCGCTCCGGGGAGCCCGCCCCCGCGGTCCGGCTCGACGCCGTGAGCAAGGTGTACGGACGCGGCGAGAGCGCGGTGCACGCGCTGCGCGGCCTCGATCTCGCCATCCCCCGGGGGAGTTTCACCGCCGTGATGGGGCCCTCCGGCTCCGGCAAGTCGACCTTCCTGCACTGCGCCGCCGGCCTCGACCGGCCCAGCGGGGGCACCGTCTCCCTCGGCGGCCAGGAGCTGACGGCCCTCGACGAGACCGCGCTGACCCGGATGCGCCGGGACCGCGTCGGCTTCGTCTTCCAGGCCTACAACCTGATGCCGTCGCTGACGGTCGAACAGAACATCACCCTCCCGCTGCGCCTCGCCGGGCGCCGGGCCGACCCGGACTGGCTGGCACGGATCACCGACCAGGTGGGGCTCACCGGACGCGGCGGGCGCAGGCCCGCCGAACTCTCCGGCGGCCAGCAGCAGCGGGTGGCCCTCGCCCGCGCGCTGGTCACCCGGCCCGAGGTCGTCTTCGGCGACGAGCCGACCGGTGCGCTGGACACCATGACCGCCAAGGAGGTGCTCGGGCTGCTGCGCCGGACCGTGGACGACCTCGGCCAGACCGTCGTGATGGTCACGCACGACCCGATGGCCGCGTCGTACGCGGACGCGGTGCTGTTCCTCGCGGACGGGCGGATCGTCGACCGGATGGCCGCGCCGACCGCGGAGCGGGTCGCCGACCGCATGAGCCGCCTCGGAGCGTGGGCGTGATGCTGACTCTCGCGCTGAGTACGCTGCGGGCCCGCAAGGGCGCCTTCGCCGGCGCCTTCGTGGCCCTGCTGTTCGCCGCCGCCCTCGTCACCGCGTGCGGGACCCTGCTGGACACGGGGCTGCGCGGGACGATCCCCACGGAGCGGTACGCGGGAACTCCCGTGCTGGTCACGGCCGATCAGGAACTGCACTGGACGAAGGTCAAGAAGGGCAAGTCCAAGGAGAAGTCCAAGCCGCTGACCGAGCGGGCCTGGGCGAAGGCGGACCCCGCCCTGGTCAAGAGGCTCGCGGCCGTGCCCGGTGTGCGCGCGGTCGTCCCTGAACTCACCTTTCCCGCCTATGTGTTGACGGACAAGGGCCCGCTCGCCGAGGGGGCGTCGTGGGGCCACGCCTGGGAGTCGGCGCGGCTCACGCCGTTCGCGTTGCGCGACGGTCGGGCGCCGACCGGGGCGGACGAGATCGTGGCTGACGCCGGCAGTGGGCTGCGCACCGGTGCGAAGGTGACCGTGCAGTCGACCGGCGCACCCGCCGTGTACGAGGTCGTCGGCATCGCCGCACCGGCCGGCCGTGACGCCCTGGCCCGCCAGTCGACGCTGTTCTTCAGCACGGAGCAGGCGCGGCGCCTGGCCGGACACCCGGGGCAGGTCTCCGCGCTCGGCCTGCTCACGGTCCCCGGCGCCACGGTGAGCGACGTACGCGCCCGGGCTCTCGAGGCGGTGTCCGGCACGCCCTCGCTGGAGGTGCGGTCGGGGGACGACCGCGGGCCCGTCGAGTTCATCGACGCCGGCAAGGCGCGGGTCAGCCTGATCAGTCTGGGCGGTGCGATGGGCGGTACGTCGCTGCTCGTCGCCCTGCTGGTGGTGGCCGGGACCTTCGCACTGTCGATCCAGCAGCGGGCCCGGGAACTGGCCCTGCTGCGTGCGGTCGGCGCGACGCCGCGCCAGCTGCGGCGCATGGTGGGGCGCGAGGCACTGGTCGTGGGGCTGCTGGCCGGGCCGCCCGGGGCGGTCGCGGGGCTGTTCCTGGCCCGCTGGATGCACGGGCGGTTCGTGGCCGTGGGGGCGCTGCCGGACACCCTGGAGCTCACCGTGAGCGCGTTCCCGCCCGTCGCCGCGGTCCTCGCGACGCTGCTCGCCGCGTGGGGTGCGGCGCGGGTGTCCGCCCGCGGGCCGGCCCGGATGCGCCCTACGGAGGGGCTCGCCGCGGCGGCGCTCGGCTCGGAGCGGCCGCACGCCGGCCGGGTCGTCGCGGGTGTCCTGGCCGCCGTCGGGTACGTCGTCCTGGTCGTGGTCCTGTCCGGGCTGAAGACCGACGCGGCGGCCACCCCGGTCACGTTCCTGTCGGTGATCGTCGCGGCCACGGCGATCGCGCTGCTCGGCCCGTCGCTCGCCCGGTCCGCGACCTGGGTGACGGGCGGGATCGCACAGCGGATCTCCCCGGCCTCCGGATTCCTCGCCGCACGGAACACCCGTGCCGGCGCCCGGCGTGTCGCGGCCGTGGTCACCCCGTTGAGCCTGGCCGTGGCGATGGCCTCGACGATCCTGTTCGCGCAGACGACGTCGAGTCACTCGGCGGGCGAGCAGGCCGCGTCCGGCACGCGCGCCCCCTACATCCTCACCGCCTCGGAGCCCGGTGTCCCGACCGTGGCCGCACAGGCCGTGCGCAAGCGGGTGCCGGGAACGACGGTGACGGAGGTCGTCCGCACCACGGTGCGGATCGGGCAGGACAAGTTCCACGCCCAGGGCGTGAGTTCACCGGGTCTGGCCCGGACCCTCGACCCGGAGGTCACCGCGGGCACGCTCGCCGCAATGGGCGACGGAACGGTGGCGCTCAGCGACTTGGCGGCCCGTACCCGGCACGCGCAGGTCGGCGACCACATCACCCTCACACTCGGCGACGGAGTCAAGAAGGACCTCGAGGTGTCCGCCGTCTACGAACGCGGGCTGGGCTTCGGCGATCTGCTGCTCCCGCACCGGTTGGTGGCGGCGCATGTCGACCAGCCGCTCTCCTCGTCGGTCCTGGTGGCCGGGGCGCCGAGCCGGTCGGCGCTCACCACCGCGCTGCGCCCCTTCCCCACGGTCCACGTCCTGGACCGCACCGCCGTGGCAGCGGCACGCCGCACCCAGGAAGGCGCGCAGGCCCAGGTCAACTACATCGCGATGGGACTCGTGATCGCCTTCACAGCGATCGCCGTGGTCAACACCCTCGTGATGTCGACGTCCGCCCGGCGCCGCGAGCTCGCTCTCCTGCGCATGATCGGCACGACCGGCCGCCAACTGCGCGCGATGCTCCGCTGGGAGACGCTCACGGTCACCCTGCTCGCGATCGCTCTGGGAGCGGCGGTGGCCTGCGCGACCCTGACCGCGTACAGCCTGGCCATGACCGGCGCCGCGACACCGTACGCACCACTCGTGCCGTGTCTTGCCGTCATCGCGACAGCCGTGCTCCTGGCCTTCGTCTCGACGGCCCTGCCGGCCCGTGCCGCGCAACGAAGCGGGGCGGGGACGCCGACCGAGGTGGAGTGAGCGCGCGATCGGCGGCGGACCGGCCGTCCGCGCACCAGGTTCGGCTCCGGGTCGGGAGCGTTATGACGGAAGGCGTCGCGGCCCTCGGCGGCCAGGCGCTCACGTCGCGCTCCACCGCCTGGCCGCCGATCCATGCCGTGCGCCACTATCCCGCTGGAACAAATAATGAGCGCGTGCAATTATTAAGAGTGCGTCGCACAGCCGACGCCGGTTGATCACAGCCCTCCACAGGCCCGTCCCCGGCCACGCACAAGGAGTTCCGCCTTGACCTCTCTCTTCACCCCCTTCACTCTCAGGTCGGTGACCACCCCGAACCGCATCTGGATGGCAGCGATGTGCCAGTACAGCGCGGCACCGGAGGGTGACGCAGTCGGCGCCCCGACGGACTGGCATTTCGCGCACCTGGCTACCCGAGCCGCCGGCGGTACCGGTCTGATCATCACCGAGGCCACGGCCGTCAGCCCCGAGGGACGGATCAGCCCCTACGACCTCGGCATCTGGAACGACACACAGGTCGCCGCCTTCCAGCGCATCACCGCGTTCCTCAAGACGCAGGGCACCGTCCCCGGCATCCAGCTCTCCCACGCCGGACGCAAGGCCTCCACCGAGCGCACCTGGGTCGACCGCGGACGCCAGATCACCCCCGGCGAGCCGTACGGCTGGACGCCGGCCGGCCCCAGCGCGGTCTCCTTCGACGAGTCCTCGACCGTCCCCAGGGAACTGACCACCTCCGACATCCGAGAGATCATCCAGCAGTTCGCCGACGCCGCCGAACGCGCCCTGGCCGCCGGATTCGAGGTCGCCGAGATCCACGGCGCCCACGGCTACCTGATCCACCAGTTCCTCTCCCCCCACAGCAACCACCGCACCGACGAATACGGCGGCTCCTTCGAAGGCCGGACCCGGTTCGCCCTCGAGGTCGTCGAGGCGGTCCGCACCGTGTGGCCCGAGAACCTGCCGGTCTTCTTCCGCATCTCCGCCACCGACTGGCTCACCGAGAACCCCGAAGACGACCGCGAAGGCTGGACCGCCGACGACACCGTCCGCTTCGCCAAGGAACTCCAGGCCCGGGGCGTCGACCTCATGGACATCTCCACCGGCGGCAACGCCCCCGACGCGAAGATCGAGACCGGCCCCCACTACCAGGTGCCCTTCGCCGAGCGGGTCCGCAACGAGACCGGCATGCCCGTGGCAGCCGTCGGCATGATCACCGACCCGGCGCAGGCCCAGGACGTCATCGCCTCCGGCCAGGCGGACGCCGTCCTCCTCGGACGTGAGCTCCTGCGCAACCCGTACTGGGCACGCCACGCCGCCGCCGAGCTCGACGGCGAGGTCCCCTCCCCTGTCCAGTACCACCGCGCATGACGTCAGGTTGCCTCTCTGACGATGCCGCGCTCATCCCAGCCAAATCGCTGATGCGGAATCGGCGGTCCACCGTTGACGGTCCCGGGTGAACTCCTGAAGACAAAGTCATCATTTGAACTCATACAACGCCCCGGCCGCCCCTGACTGACGACGAGACCGGGGCGCTGCCTTTTCAGAGGCGGCACAGAGAACGAAGTGGTGCGATCGAGATGGTTCTGGCCGTCATCTTCGCCATCCTGGCTGCGGGCAGCAATGCCCTGCGCGTCGGCGCATGAACGGATACGACCTTCCACCCAAGGTCCTGGCCGCCATCGAGAGTGGCGGCTGGCGTCGGTTCCAGGTCGAGACCGACCATGGCGTCGTCCTGATGTCGACCGGTGGGGCCGTGCGTTCGAGGTGGCCGACGGAGACGAGGGTCTTCGTGACTTTCGACGACGGCGCGCTGATGCTCTTCGATCCGGAGCTCGGGTCCCGGATCTGATCCGGCGCTTCGGGTGGCGGCACGGACAGCCCACCCGAAGCGCCTCGGTCTCAGGACACCACGACGACGGTCTCAGCGACGCAGACCGGCTTGCCGCCGGCATCCGACTCCACGGTGATCCGGGTGCGGATCCGGCTGCCGCGCGGGGTGTGCTCCACGCCGATCAGCTCGACGGTTCCACGGACGCGTCCTCCCACCCGGAGCGGGGCCGGGAAGCGCACCTTCTCGGTGCCGTAGTTGATGGTGACCTTCACGTCCTCGACGACATAGGCCTCCCACAGCATGGCCGAGACCAGCGACAGGGTGAGGAAGCCGTGCGCGATGGTCGAGCCGTAGGGCCCGGACGCCGCGCGGGCCGGGTCGACGTGGATCCACTGCTCGTCCTCAGTCGCCGCGGCAAACTGGTTGACCCGTTCCTGGTCGATCGTGTGCCACGCGCTCACTCCGATCACCTCGCCCTTGGCCGCCTCGAGATCGGCCACCGTCGCGAAGGCGCGAGGAGCGTGAGCCGCGACGGCCTCGTCCTGCGGGGTGGCGGGCCCGAGCCGATCGCGCACGGCGGCGGCGATAGTAGGGGGCACGGCCACGGGCCGGCGACTGTGGCGGTCCGCGTACACGTGGACGAAGCGGCCCTCGCCGGCGAGCTCGTCGCCGACGAAGAGCGCGAACTCGTAGGGCACGCTGGAGTTGCCGGGACCGGCGCTGCGGATGCCGACGGTCACGACCTCGGGAAAGCGGATCTCGCGGTGGAACCTGCACGACGACTCCACCACCATGCCGATGGCGTCGAGCAGCCGCACGTCGGTCTCCGCGACCTCGAGCAGCCAGCCTCCGATCGCGGTGTCGACGAAGGCATAGTAGAGCGCGTTGTTGGTGTGGTCGTAGGTGTCGTGGTCGTCCCAGCGGGTGGGGACGTTGCGGCGCACGGGGTAGTCCGCCAGGGTCGGCGGGACGCGTGTGCTGCTCATGCTCGAACTCCGTTTCCGAGAGCGGATACGTCGAAGATTCCCGCTGCCCAGGGCAGGTCCGCGCCGCCGTAGCGGGCGGCCCTCAGGTCACCCGATCGGGCGTGGCCCTCGAAGCGCTCGACCCGCGCGGCCCGGCCGCACAGCTCGCCGAGCTTCGCGCTCGAGGACAGGTCCCTGATCTCCTGGTAGGTGACGGTCTTGATGAACTTCCCGACCCACAGGCCGCCGGTGTAGCGAGCCGCGCCGCGGGTCGGCAGCGTGTGGTTGGTGCCGATCACCTTGTCGCCGTACGAGACGCAGGTCTCCTCGCCGAGGAAGAGGGCGCCGTAGTCACGCATGGCCTCGAGGGCCCGGCGTGGCTCGCGGGTGAAGATCTGCACGTGCTCGGAGGCGAACTCGTCGGCCAGCCGGTAGGCCTCGTCCAGGTCGTCGACCAGGATCACCTGTCCGTGGTCGGCCCAGGCCGGAGCGGCGAAGTCGCGCGTCGGCAGATCCACCAGGATCGCCTCCACCAGCCGGATCGCCTCACGGCCGATCTCCTCGTCGGTCGTGATCAGAATGGCCGGCGAGTCCGGGCCGTGCTCGGCCTGTGACACCAGGTCGACCGCGATGGTGGCCGGCGTCGCGGTCTCGTCGGCCACGATGAGCACCTCGGTGGGGCCGGCGAAGAGATCGATGCCGACCTCGCCGAAGAGCTGACGCTTCGCCTCGGCGACGTAGGCGTTGCCGGGGCCGGCGATCAGATCCACCTTGGGGATCGACTCGGTGCCGACAGCCATCGCCGCGATCGCCTGAACACCCCCGACGATGTGGATCTCGTCGGCGCCGGCCAGATGCATGGCGGCCACGGTAGCCGCCGGGATCTGCCCGTCGATCGGAGGAGTGCAGGCGATGACGCGTTCGACGCCCGCGACCTTGGCGGTCAGCGTCGTCATGTGCGCCGAGGCGAGCAGCGGGTAGCGACCGCCCGGGATGTAGGTGCCGACCGCCCGGATCGGGAGGTTCTTCTGGCCGAGGAAGACGCCCGGCATGGTCTCGACCTCGAACTCGCGCAGCGATTCCAGCTGCAGCTCGGCGAAGTTGCGGACACTGGCCTGCACTTGGGCGATGTCGTCCAGCACCTGCTGAGGGAGCGACGAGACGATGCTCTCGATCTCGTCGACGGACAGGCGATAGGACGGACGGTCCCACTTGTCGAAGAGCGCCGAGTAACGCCGCACGGCGTCATCGCCGTTGGTGCGCACGTCCTCGATGATCTCCTCGACCTTGGTGCGCACCTCGGCCGGTGGCTTCCGGTCTCCTGGGGCGTTCGCGGGTGCCTTCAGCTGCTTCTGCACGTGCCTTCCTTTCAGTCGTCCGCCGCCGCCGTCGGAGCACCGGCAGCGATGATGAGCGAGTCGACGATCGACGTGCGACCCGAGGTGGTCTCCACCAGAACGGGGTTCAGATCCATCGCGGCGAGCCGGGCATGGTGGTCGTGCACCAGCCACGAGACATTCACGAGAAGCTCGGCCAGCGCGTCGAGATCGGTCGCGGGCTGCAGTCGGCGGTAGCCGGCCAGCAGCTTGCCGCCGATGGTCGAGGCGATCAGGCTCTTCGCCTGGTCGGCGTCGATGGGCGCGGCGGCGGTCGCGACGTCGTCGTAGAGCTCGACCAGCGCGCCGCCGCTGCCGACCGTGACGATCCCGCCGAGGGCGCGATCGCCGATCGCGCCGACCGCGATCTCGGTGGCCTCGGTGACCTGTGGCTGCACCTCGAAGCCGTCGATGACGGCCGCGGGGATCGCGGCGGCCACGTTGGCACGGATCTGCTCGATCGCGGCACGCACGCCGTCCTCGTCGTCGACACCGACAACGACCGCGCCGGCGTCGGCCCGGTGCGGAACGTCGCGCGAGAGCACCTTCACGACCACGGGGTACCGCATCCCGTGAAGGGCGCCGACGTCGTCGTGGTCACGCAGGATCGCGGACCGGATGCCCTTCAGCCCGTAGGCGGACAGGAGTCCGGCGGCCGCGTCCGCGGAGATCGGACCGGGGGCGTCGAAGAGCTTGGCCAACCGCTCGAGTTCGTCCGGTGCCGGCAGATGGGCGGGCCGCTCGGGCTCGGTCGGCCAGGGCGCGTGGTTCATGGTCAGCGCCTCGACGGCGATGGCCGTGTTCCGGTAGCCGCGCATCAGCGGGATGCCCGGCCCGAGATCCGCTCGGAACGCCTCCGAGGTGGAGACCGTCGAGCTGGTTGTCCCGAACACCGGGAAGCCGGTCGCGGCGAGCTCCTTCATCGCCTCGCGTGGCGGGCTCGAGTACTCGAACTCGATCGGTTCGACCTGCGCCTGGCCCTCGATGACGACGGCGACCGCACCCACGAACGGGTCCTGGCTGAGTATCTGCAGCGCCTGCGCATAGTGGTCGTCGGGAGCGGAGGGGCTGCCGCCGGCGTCGAGGGGATTGTTGACGTCCAGGCCGGGGAAGACCGCTTCGAGCTTCGCGCGCGTCTCGGCGCTGTAGGTCGCGAGCGGTATCTCCTGGCGCTGCGCGATGTCGGCGATGAGCGCCGCCTGGCCGCCGGAGTCGGTCACGAAGACGAGATCCTTGCGCTTCGGCCGGGGCACCGACCTGCGGGTCAGCACCGAAAGCGCCGAAGCGAGTTCGTCGTAGTCGCGCGCCATCGGCACGTCGTACTTGCTGAACAGGTTGGCGTAGAACTCGTCACGGCTCACGATCGCCTCGGTGTGCGCCGCCGCGAGCCTCGACCCCGAGGCCGTGCGCCCGACCTTCATCACGACGACCGGCTTGTCGGCCTCGCGAAGGCGCTTCAGTGCGGCGATGAACATCGGCACGTCGCGGATCGACTCGAGTACGAGACCGACGGCGTTCGTGTCGGGATCGCCGGCGAGCCAGTCCATGTAGTCCGGAGTGGTCAGCCCGTACTCGTTGCCGGTCGTGATCACCTTCGAGTAGCCGGTGCCCTCGGCGGCGCGCATCGAGAACGATGCCGACCCCGACTGCGTGATCAGCGCCGCGGTGCCCGCCGGGTCCTCGGTCAGCATCCCGTCGTAGAACCAGAGCGGAAGGTCGGCCGTGAGGTTCAGGACGCCCATGTTGTTCGGGCCGTGGAAGACTATGTCGGCCTCACGCAGGAAGGCGCGGAGCTCGGCCTTCTGGGTCGTCGAGAAGCCCGCCGAGGGGACCACGGCGACCGGGCAGCCGATCGCGTCCAGCTCGAGCAGCGCATCGAGAACTCCCGACGCCGGGATCGACACGAGTGCGACGTCCGGACGCTCCGGAAGCTCCGCCGCGCTGCGGTAGGTGGGCACCCCCTGGATCGGCGCGGTCGCCTTCGGATGGACGATCGACAGCTTGTCCTTGTGCCCGTGCCGGACGAGGTTCGTGACCGCGTTGTTGCCGTCTGACACGCGGGTGGCCGACGCTCCGAGCACGACGATGCGCTTCGGGTCGAACAAGGCCGAGATCTGTGACCGGTAGCGGTCGGGTCCGGACAACGGCTCCTCCTGAGGTCGAAACCGCCGGGCGAGTGCCGGCTCGGATGGGCCCTAAGAATACGTATGTATCTGCGACTTGCAAGGTTACTTGCGCGGTCACTTGCAAGGTTTTCAGGAGGCTCTGACCATTGACAGCATACGTATGCAGTCCTAGCGTCAGGACTCGCTCAAGGACATCAATTCGCGATGAATTGGAGGAGAGTCATGACTACGGCACGCCTGGTTCCGCTCGAGGAGCTCCCGTCACTGGTGGGGGAGGTCTTCACCATCGACTCGTTCCGGATCACCGAGGACGAGGTCAACACCTTCGAGGACGTGACCGGGGTTTCGTACTCGTACCGGATCCACGCCAACGACTACCCGGACGGCATGATCGAGGGCTTCCACTCGCTTGCCCTGGTCGACCACCTCAGCGTGAGCCTGGTCCGTCCGGATCCGAAGACCACCTTCGTCTTCAACTACGGCGCCAACCGGCTACGTTTCCCCAGCGGCCTGACAACCAAGGACAAGCTCAGCTACCGGCTCGAGGTGCTCGACGTCGTTCCCAGGGGCGACGGCTACCTGCTCACCTATGACAGCTCCATCACCGCCCACGGCGCCGACCGGCCCGGCATGCGGGTTGAGTGGCTCACCGCCGCGTATCCGCTGACCGCCGGCACCGAGCTTCGGTCCGAGGAGACGGTGCGCCCGACGCCGTTCCAGCCGAAGGTGCGCTGACCGTGACCGCGGAACCCCTGCCCACGCTGCCGGCCCGCCGGCAGGTGGTGGCACGCCCGCCGGCAGGCGTCGCCGTCGTCGCTACGCTGCGCCGGCACCTCGGCCTCACCATCACGCTGGTGATGCTGGCCGTGTTCTTCGGGTGGCCGCTGGTCGACATCGCCCTGCGCAGTGTCACCACGACCGGCATGCCGACCTTCGACCCCAGCAAGTTCACCTGGCAGAACTACCAGGTCGTTTTCACCAGCAGCGGGCTCCGCAAGGTCATGCTCAACACGGTGATCGTGGCCGGCGCCTCGGCGTTGGTGGTCCTGGTGCTCGCCTTCCCGGCCGCCTACCTGATCTCGAGAGTGAGCAAGCGGACGGCGGCCCTGTTGTACGCGCTCTTCTTCGTCCCGTTCTTCATCTCGATCCTGATCCGGCTGTTCGCTTTCACGCAGATCCTCAGCACGAACGGTCCGATCAACCAGGCCTTCGGCGCGATCGGCCTTGGCCCGTACCACTTGCTCTTCAACAGGTTCGCGACCACGCTCGGCATGGTCTCCTACCTCCTGCCCTATGCCGTGCTCGTGATGTACGCCGGCATGGCCTCGGTCGACCCCTCACTCACCACCGCGGCGAAAGTGTCCGGTGCCTCCAACTGGCAGGCTTTCAGGCGCGTTTACCTGCCGCAGGTGCGCTCGTCGGTCATCGGTGCGGTACTGCTGACCTTCGTCATGGGGCTCGGCTTCTTCCTCACCCCGGCCATCCTCGGCGGCGTCGACAGCACCACCGTCTCCAGCTACATCTCCGCCCAGGTGCAGAACTTCCAGTGGGGAGTGGCGAGTGCGGTCGGGATCGTGCTCCTCGTGGCCACGGTCGTGCTCTTCGTCGCCGCCATCCGGATCTCGGGTCTGACCACTCTGGTCGCCGGATTCGGCACGGGCAAGGGCACCAGCCGACAGGAGCGACTGCGCTTCTCCCCGCTGAGCGTCGGCCTGTGGATCGTCACCGTGATCGGGCTGATCGTCCTGATCGTCCCGGCGCTCTTCGTCTTCCCGATCGCCGTACAGCAGAGCAACTTCATCGTCTGGCCGCCGAGCGGGTTCAGTTTCCACTGGTACGCCCAGGCGCTCGAGGACCCGCAGTGGAGCAGCGCGATCTTCAAGAGCTTCCGGGTCGGCCTGGTGTCGATGGCCCTGGCGGTCGTCCTCGGATTCCTCGCCGCCCGCGCGCTGCTGAAGATGCGGAGGCAGTCGGCTCGCAGTGCCTTCTCCGCGCTCGTCTACGCGCCGATGGTGGTGCCGATCATCCTGCTGGCCGTCGGATCGTACGGGCCGATGCAGCGTACGGGTCTGCTCGGCACCGACTTCGGGCTCGCCGCCTCACAGGCCATGCTGGCGCTGCCGTTCACGGCCACCACCTTCCTGGCCTCCCTCGGGGGACTCGACCGCCGGGTCGAGCAGGCCTCCTGGACTCTCGGCGCCTCGGCGGCCATCACCACGCGCCGGGTGATCGTGCCGCTGATCCTGCCGAGCGTGATCGGTGCGGCCCTGCTCGGCTTCGTCAACTCCTGGGACGAGCCGGTGATCGCTCTCTTCCAGTCACAGGGACCGGACTCGACCTTGCCCGTGCTGATCTTCTCCTTCGTCAAGTCCGGACCCGAACCGACCATCGCGGCGGTCGGTTCCGTCCTGATCGTGCTCGTCGTGCTCGCGTACATCGGTCCCGCGCTGCTGCGCCGCCGCGGAAAGAGACCGAACCGCCCAGCCGGACTGAGAGGTGCGCAGTGATGACCCCATCGGAGGCTCCCGTGAAGACAGAGATGCCGGCGCCGAACCCGGGGCCCACTCGCTCAGGCCGGCTCGAACTGTCCGGACTCGCCCACGACTACGGCCTCGGAGTCCGCGCGGTCGACGACGTCGACATCACCATCGAGCCGGGAGAGTTCTTCACCCTGCTCGGCGCGAGCGGCTCGGGGAAGAGCACCATCCTCCAGTTGGTGGCGGGCCTGCTGGACCCCAGCGGCGGCCGGATCCTGCTCGACGGCAAGGACATCACGGGCGTCTCGCCACAACGGCGCGATGTCGGCATGGTCTTCCAGAGCTATGCGCTCTTCCCGCACATGACGGTCAGGCAGAACATCGCCTTTCCCCTCGAGGTGCGCAAGGCCGGGAAGCAGGTCATCGAGGAGCGCGTCGAGGAGATGCTCCGGCTCGTGGAGCTCACCGACCACCGCGACAAGAACGTGGCCCAGCTCAGTGGTGGTCAGCAGCAGCGGGTCGCCATCGCCCGCTCACTCGCCGCGGTTCCGCGTGTGCTGCTTCTCGACGAGCCGCTCGGTGCGCTGGACAAGCGCCTCCGCGAGCAGCTGTCGGCCCAGTTGCGCGAAGTGCAGGAGCGCGCCGGCGTGACGGCCATCTATGTCACCCACGACCAGGTCGAGGCCTTCACGATGAGCGACCGGGTCGCGGTACTCGATCGTGGCAAGCTCATCCAGGTCGGTACCCCCGAGGAGCTGTACCACCAGCCACGCAACAGGTTCGTGGCCG
The DNA here is from genome assembly GCF_042801455.1 of Streptomyces sp. NPDC057565. NCBI lineage: Bacteria > Bacillati > Actinomycetota > Actinomycetes > Kitasatosporales > Streptomycetaceae > Streptomyces > Streptomyces sp. NPDC057565. Next base: position 108,040 of record NZ_JBHVFU010000013.1, read on the forward strand.
AATTCGTGGGCGACGCGAATGTCGTCGCCGGACGCGTCCGCGCGCTCGGCTCCCAGGTCGCCCATGTGGAGACCGGCGACGGCAGGACACTCGAGGTGCCGACCGATCGCACGTGGGCGAAGGACACGGCCGTCGCGCTGATCGTCCGGCCGGAGAACGTGGTGGTGAGGGCGCCCGGCGACGACAATGCCGGCCGGTTCGTCCGTGGCCGGGTCAGGCGCAATGTCTTCGTCGGCGACTCGACCCGCACGATCGTCGACGCCGATGGCGCGACCTACACCGCCAGGGTTCCCGGGCACGCCGCCCTGAGCCACGTCGGCGACGAGGTCGATCTGTGCTGGCGCGAACACGGCGCCCTTCTCGTCTCGGACGACTCGGCGGACGACCGAGTCTCCCCAGCCCTCTCGCAGGAGCTCGCACAGCCCGAAATGGAGAGACCATGAAGATGAAGCTCAAGCTCGCCGCCGCCGGGCTTGCCGCGGTCGCCTTGGCGCTGACCTCCGCCTGTGGGGGTGGCGGAGGAGGAGGCAAGTTCGCCGGAGACTCGGCGCAGTTCCCGGCCGCCCAGTACCCGAAGAGCGTCTTCGGCAACCTCCACGGTCAGCTGCTCTGGTACGACACCTCGGGCGGCACCATCGGACAGGCCCGAGCAGACTCCTATTTCAAGGACTTCACCGCCCTGACCGGCGTCAAGTCCTCACGCGAGTTCACCGATGGCGAGACGACCAAACTGTTCAACGCGGTGCAGCAGGGTGGCCCGGTTCCGTGGAACATGGGGCAGATCACCAACAGCGACTTCTACATCGCCAAGGCCAAGGGGTGGCTCGAGCCGCTCGACCCCAAGGTGATCCCGATGGGTGACCTCAACCCGGGCCAGGCCGACAAGTACGGCGTCCGCCACGACATCTACGGCACCGTGATGTTCTGGAACACCAAGGCCTTCCCGAAGAACAAGCAACCCAAGGACATCTCGGCCCTGTTGGACACCAAGAACTATCCCGGCAAGCGGTGCTTCCCGCAGACCTTCGAGGGCCTCGCCGAAATCATGCTCCAGGCCGACGGGGTCAAGCCCGCGGATGTCTATCCGCTCGACACCGCGCGCGTCTTCAAGACCCTCGACAAGATCAAGCGCGACACCGTGTGGTGGAACCAGGCGGACGTCGCGACCGCGAACATGCTCAATGGTGAGTGCACCATCGGGATCACCTACGCCGGCCGGGTCTACGGCGCGGTCACGAAGAACCACTACCCCTTGAACGCGAGCTGGAGCGGCTCCTACATCTCGGCGTCGTGGTACGTCGTGCCCAAGGGCGCAACGGATCCCAAGGTCGGGCAGGCGGCCATCTCGATGGTGGTGCGGGACAAGCCGGCCAACCTCAAGTATGTGACGGACACCACCTACCCGGTGGACCTCAAGAAGTTGCCGCTGAGCTCGTATCCGGCGAGCGTGCAGCGATGGCTGGCGATCGGCAAGAATGCGGCGCAGGGCGTCCAGACCGACGGTAACTGGTACGCCCAGCACCCAAGCATCCAGGTGCAGTTCCAGAACTGGCTCGTGAAAGGCTAGACAGCAGCGAATGCTTGGGGCGAGGTCAGAGCTTCCTCACCTCGCCTCCAAGCATGTCAAGACCCACCTCCGCCGGTAGGAGCGAAGTAATTCGATGAACCGTAGACGGCGATCGGCCACCAGCATCGATGTCGCACGGGCCGCGGGCGTCTCACAGTCGACCGTGTCACGTGCCCTTCGTGGCGACCCGAGCGTGTCGGCAGCGACCCGCGAGCGCGTCGAGGAGGCCGCCGCGTCGCTCGGGTATGTGCCGATGGAGAGCGGCCGCAATCTCTCGACCCGGGCGACCAAGCGCGTCGGGATAGTCGCCCCCGACCTGACCAACCAGTTCTATCCGGAGCTGATCGAGCCGATGCGGCGCGCTCTCGACCGCGGCGGATTCCGGACGATCCTGATCCCGGCGACGGACCAGGACGAGCAGGGGCTGCGCAGCCTCGCGAACGGGTCGGTCGACGGCGTGATCTTCATGAACGCCCTGCTCGGCGACCGGCTCCCGAACCTGGTCGCCGCACGCGGCGTTCCCACGGTCCTCGTGAACCGCGAGCTGGACCAGACCTCGCTGGACACTTCCGTCGTCGACAACTACGGCGGTGCGCAGTTGGTCGCTGACCTGATCGTGTCTCTGGGGCACGAGCGCATCGCCGCCATCCTCGGCCCGTCCTCGACGAGTACCTCGCGTGATCGCGAGGCGGGCTTTCGGATGCAGCTCGCCGACCACGGGATCCCGCTGCCGAGCGAGCTCATGTTCCGGGGGTCCTTCTCGCACGAGACCGGAAGTCAGGGGATCGACGCGCTGTTGGCCCTACGGAAGCCGCCGACCGCGATCTTCTGCCTGAACGACGTGGTGGCCATCGGCGCGCTCAGTGCGCTGCACCGACACGGCTACACCCCCGGCAAGGACGTCACGGTGGTGGGCTTCGACGACATCTCGATGGCCTCCTGGGATGTCTTCTCGCTGACTACCGTGCGCTGCGGCCTGGTCACCTTGGCCGAGTCCGCGGTCGAACTACTGGTCCAGCGGATCGCCGACCCGTCGCGCGAGCACACTCGCGTCGTGACGGCGCCCGAGCTCGTCCTCCGCTCGTCCCACGGGCCGCACCATCGCTAGGACCGCCGTCGGACGGCCGTGCTGCCGGGTGTCGGATGCCCGGCAGCACGCGCCGTTCAGTGGTTGGTGACAAAGTCGGTGACGAGGCGGTTGAACTCGTCGGCGTGCTCCAACTGGGGCCCAGTGGCCGCAGCGGTTGATCAGATGCGCCCGCGAGTCCGGGATGTTCGATGCGAGGAAGAGGGTCGACTCGAAGGAGATCACTCGGTCGTCGCGGCCGTGGATCAGAGGCGACGGTGCGGTGATGGTGGGCGTAGAGCGCCGCCCCATCGGCGAGCCGTGAGTTGCCCGGGCTGTTGCACACTGCGCCAGCCACCCGGAAGCTCTGGGGCCGCCGTTTACGTTGCCGCCCTCCGTGACCATGCGGACATGTGCGAAGCCGTGACGGAGGTAGTAGCGCTGGAGCAGTTTGTTCGTCGTCCATACGTCGAGCGGAGCCATGCGGCGCCGGAGCGGTAGGCCCGCTTATCCGCGCAGTCGAGGAGCTGTCCGCCGAGATCCTGGCCGACGTGGGTCCGTACGACGGTGAGCTGGTCAGACGGCTGTTGGGGGCATGCGCGGTTGGCCCCAGTCGGCATGGTTGGTACTCCGCTGCTGTACCGCTCAGGCGCCGGGGGACCTATGGCCCCTACGAGTTCTGCCTGTCTACCTTTCTGATCCGGAGAAGGTGCACGGCCCCGGCAATCCAGCTTGCGAACAGCAGCCCAGAGCCGGACTCAAGCATGGCGACGTAGCGGTCCCCATCCGTGATCAACTCGGCGAGGTAAATCCCCGCGTCGAAGCTTCCCAGCACGAAGAGAACGACCGAGGCACTACCAAGCGATCCCCGTGCCTTGCCGGTTTTTGCTCCCACCTGAACACTCTGCATGCCGCTCATGATGAGTGCGATCAGGCCGCATGGCTATATCCCTACACCGTCGCCCGTTTTCGTGACGACCGGATCGGCGTGCGTGGGTACACGCCTGTCCGGCGTTGTTGATGTCAGGGTTCGGCACGACGGCTATCAGTGCTGTCTCCCAATATTCGTGAGAAATCGGTAGGGGCCCGGGGGTAACCTCCCGCGGTGACCTCACCTGACCAGTCCCTCGTGGCTCCGGATTTCGCCGTACCGCACCCGCCTGCCACCGACCGCTTCCGCCTGGAGCCCCTCGGCCCTCAGCACAATGCGGCCGATCACGCCGCCTGGACCTCCAGCATTGCCCACATTCGAGCAAACCCCGACTTCGCCGACCGCTCCTGGCCGCCTCCGGGGGGCATGTCCCTGGAGGCCAACCTCGACGACCTGCGCCGGCACGCGGAGGACTTCGACCGGCGCGTCGGCTTCACCTACACCGTCCTGTCGGTCCCTGGGGGTGACGTCATCGGCTGTGTCTACATATACGGCTCACGGCAGGACCCTGGTGTCACTGACGTCCGCTCCTGGGTCCGGGCGGACCATGCTTCCCTCGATACCGAGCTCTACCGCGTCGTCAGCTACTGGCTGGCCCGCGAGTGGCCCTTCGAGCATGTGGCGTACGCGCCTCGCTGAGCCAGGCGATCCGTGCCACCACGTCCGGAAGGGAGCAAGCAGAAGGCCCGCGTGTAGCGCACGGTGCACATCTGGAGAGCGAACCCGAGCCGGCTGTGGTTTCCGCGCCGCTTCGCGATCAGCTTGCGGACCTCGTCGTCCAAGAAGAAGAACCGCTCCAGCTCAGGCCGGGTCGGCTCCTCGTTGAACTTGCCATACGAAGCCGCTTGTTCGTCGGTCAGGAACTCCACTGGCATGAGCACGAAGCTATCGGCGTCCGATGCTGATCACGGATCTTCCGCCGAACCTCGCCGCTGCGCCTATCGCCTGTGTTAGAGGTTGTCCCGTATGGGGTTGGGGTTATCCCCTGAGGGCCATGTTGTGGAGGCGTGCAACGCCGAGCATGGCCTGACAAGGCTCAGCCACTGGACGGCAGGCAGGTCATCGCGCGTCCGAGGCCCCGATGAAGCTGGGATCGCTGCGCACCGACCGCGTTCGGATGAGTGAGCGCCGGGACAGCAGCCATCCCATCAGCGCGGCGGCGAGGCCGGCCAGGCCGGCCGCCGCGAAGCCGCCTGCCGGCCCGGACGTGTCGATCGCCCCGCCGACGATCGGGACGCCGAGGGCGAAGCCCGCGCCCAGCGCCGAGGACTGCAAGCCTGTCGCCTCACCGCGCACGCTCGCGGGTGCGAGCCGGCTCACGGCGTCGGACAACGCGGAAAGAGTCGGTGCGGCAAGCAGCCCCGCGCCGCAGCCTGCCACACACAACCAGCGCCAGTCGTGGGCCAGTCCGGCGGGAATGGTTACCAGCCCGAGCAGGCCGAGCAGCAGCCAGGTGGGCAGCGGTCGCGGGAGCGCGCCGTACAGAAGCCCGCCGGCGATGGAGGCCGCGCCGTACACGGCCACCACGACGGCGGCCCAGGAGACCTGGCCGGCTTCCTTGAGAGTGGCCACGATGGCCAGGTCGGTACCGTTGAGCACGATCGTGGCGCCGAACGCCATCACCAGCACCGCGATCATTCTCGGGCCCAGCCACTCCCGGCGCCGGGGGCGGTTGGCTGGGGCGGCCGGCGCCTCGTCCTCGGCCCGCAGCGGGGGGTTGAGCAGGGCGATCCCCGCTCCGCCCGCCACGATCGCAGCGCCGACGCCCCAGGCCACCACGCCGGAGGGCAGTTGTGCCGCGCAGAGGATCACGATCGGCGGGCCCACCATGTAGGACAGCTCGCCCTGTACCGCTTCCAGCGCGAAGGCGGCCCGGCGCTGTCCCGCCTTCGTCATCGCGGCGATCGCCTGCCTGGTCACCATCGGGGCCGGCACCATCAGCAGACCTGCTACGAAGGCGGCGGCCAGCAGGGTCGTGTACGGCAGTACCGCGACGCTCAGCCAACACGCGACCTGAACCACGACGGTGATCAGCAGGACGATACGCGCGCCCCGCCGGTCGATCATGCGGCCCAGCAGCGGACCGCCCAGCGCCAGACCGGTGGTCATGGCTGCCGCGGCTCCTCCCGCTGCCGCGTAGCTCATGTCCAGGCCCAGAACGACGTACATCGTCAGCGCCATCCCGGAGGCCGTGATCGCGGTGCGGGCGAGCAGCGAGACGCCCAGCAGCGATGCCATCCCGGGCACGGCGAGCACCTGTCGGTATCGAGTCACCCACGTGACGCTAGGTCCTCCATCTGGCCATAGGAAGTAGCCAGTTGATTGGAGCCGATATAATGAAGTCTTATGGCCAGGGATCTGGAGATCGTGCTGCTGCGGTCGTTCGTCACTGCTGTGCGGGCGGGCAGCATCAGCCGCGCCGCAAGCGCGCTGGGACAGAGCCAGCCCGCGCTCAGCCAGCAGTTGCGCAAGCTTGAGAACACCGTCGGTAGCCCCCTGCTCCTCCGGTCCACGACCGGCGTCTCGCCGACCCGCGCGGGTGACGAACTCCTGCCATACGCGGAGCGCATCCTCTCGCTCTCCGCGCAGGCACTCACCGAAGCCGGCCGCGCACTGACCGGCCACTGCGGCGTCGGGTTGCTCGAAGACCTCGCCGCGTCCCAGCTTCCGCAGGCCCTCGCCGACCTCGCCCGGCTGCATCCAGGCGCGACGCTTGAGGTGCTCAGCCTCTCCGGCGACGCGAGGCGCGAGGCGTACGACGCGGGACGCGTCCAACTCGTGCTCGACGAGGCGGCGGACGTTCCCGGCCGGCCACGCTGGACGGTGCGCCGACCGCTGGTCTGGGCGGTCGGCCAAGGTGTGGACTTGGCTGCCGATCCGCTACCCGTGGTGCTGTTCTCGGGCCCGTGCACATGGCGTGCGTCGGTGCTGGAAGGGCTGGAAGGTGCCGACCGCCGCTGGCGGGTGGCGTTCGAGAGCAACAGTCTCGTCGGTGTGCTCGCCGCGGTGCGGGCCGGGCTCGGCGTTACGGCGGTGCTGCCCGGGAATCTCGAACCGGCCATGGCGTGCCACGACGCGGACGCCCTGCCCAGCCTGCCGGACATCGAACTCGGCCTGGCCAGGCACCCGCGGACCGAAGGCGATCCGCTGGTCGATGCCGTGGAGACCGCGCTACGACGCATGGTCTGAGCGGCGCCGCTCTCTGCCCGTCGAGTGCCGCTCGAATCTGACCGAACCACTCGGTGTCCAACCGCCGCCCGTCGGCGTTGTCCGGTCATGGATGGGGTGATGTCAGCAGGTGATCCGAAGTGGCTCGAGTCGCTCGTCAGGTTGAGCCCGGTGCAGTTCGACCGTCTCGTCGCGTTGGTGCGGCGGCGGGGTGGTGACATCCAGCGAGGCCGGCCGTGGCGATCGCCGCTGGAGGACTGGCCGATAACGGGACTCAATTCGTGTCAGGACCCCTGAGAGCCCGGCGGACTCGTTGCAACTGGTGCGGGCAGGTGCTCGCTTCAAGCGAGGACACCTCGTCGAACGCACCGAGCGGGCAGTGGCATAGCCTCAGACCCGATCGGGCTGGAGTCCTCACCATGAACAACGTTCCGCTGCGCTTGGAGCGCACCACCGAGCACGATGTCCACGACGACCTGCTTCTGCGATTGGGTGTCTACCAACACACGTGCGATTCCTACTACTTCGCCATCGATGAGTCCGCACTGGCAGGCCAAGACATCGCGGATGGCCTCCGGCGACTCCTCGATCAGTGGGGCGACCACCTGCGGCGGCTGCGGCCCACCGGCGGCACCGTCTTCCTGCCCTTCGACTTCTCGGACCAGTGCACAGCCTGGTTGCGTGTCTCCTCGCCGGATGGAATCCACGCCACCATTCAGGTGGGCTGGAGCAGCATCGAGGGGTGGAGTATCTACCCTTCGGACTTCGCCGCGAGAGCAGCGAGCGTCGATGACTTCGAGCCCGTCGTCAATGCCTCCGTGGAATGCGGTCTTGTCGATCTCATCACGACAGTCGCGGGGAACCGGGACTCACTTTCATCCACGTGAATTCGCTGATCCACAAATCGTGACGATTGCTCCCGCCCATTCACGCTGCGACGGTGCCAGGCTGAGTGCCGTACGGGCCATGAGCGCTGGCACCACGGTCATCAGCACCTGCAGCTGACGGCAGGCCAGGGCAGCCTTCACAAGGTGAGTCGAGACGAAGGGGAAGCAGCGCGCTGGCCATGCCGAGCTCCAGCAGTCAGCGTCTGACCAGGCAGAAGGGATGCCCAGCCGGATCGGTGAGGACCCGCGCCTTGGCCTCATTATGAGGTTGGTGATCCGGCTTGCCCGCGCCCAGCTCCAGTAGTTGGGTCTCGGCCTCGTCCAGGTCGTCCTCGATCTCAATGTTGAAGCAGATGTGAAGCTGCTGGGGAACGGTTTGGTCGGGCCAGCTCGGAGCCCGGTAGTCGTCGACCCGCTGAAAGCCGATGAAAAGTCCGTCCTCGCGGTTGAGCCCGGCGAAGTCGGCGTTCGACTTCGGGTGCAGTTCGAGGCCGGTGGCCTGCTGATAGAACGCCGCCAGAGCCAGCGGATCAGGACAATCGAGTGTTATCGCACCCAATTTCATCTGCAGAGGCATGGCATCTCCGGGCCGATCGGTAGATCTTCTCGCTGCACACCCTAGAGGTGCTCAAGGAGGATGTGCCTGGCGGAACCCCTAGACTCGGGCCATGAGTAGGACCGACCGCGCCAGCCGGGTTATCGCGGCGCCACCGGCGACTGTCTACGGCGCTCTCCTCGACAGGGAGTCCCTCGAGGCATGGCTGCCGCCGGAAGGCATGCGCGGGCGGGTCGAGCGATGGGATCCCCGGCTTGGTGGCGGATTCCGGATGGTCCTCACCTACCTCGACCCCGTCGATAGCCCCGGCAAGACTTCAGATGCGACGGATGTCGTCGACGTCGGGTTTGCAGAGCTGGTGCCGCCGGAGCGCGTGGTACAGAGGGCGGTGTTCGAGGCCGACGACCCCTCGTACGCGGGCACCATGACGATGACCTGGTACCTCGCTGCCGTCGGTGACGGAACCGAGGTGACCGTCATCGCCACGGAAGTGCCACCTGGCATCGAGCAAGCCGTCCACGAGGCCGGGATCGCCTCCTCGCTGGCGAATCTGGCGTCGTACGTCGAAGCGGTCGACTGACTCAGGTGGGGCTGCGACCCGGGCCCGGCCAGGTCGCCGCGAGAGCTGTCGAACACTCACACCCGTCATCGCGAGCATCCTGTCAGAGGGCGGGGGCGCCGAGTAATTACCAAGATCGGTGGATCTGGGAGGTTATTCAGGCGGCGTGAGCCTCGGGTCGCTCGACGAGCTGGCCGCGTTCGAAGCGGGCTCCGGCGCGGACGAGGGCGACGAGGTGGGGCGCGTTCACGGCCCGCCACCGCTGCTGGGCGGACTCTACGAGCTTGAAGACCATGGCCAGGGCGGCGGTGCGGGAGCCGGCGCCGCGGGTGACCTTGGTCCGCAGCCGGACGGTGGAGAAGGTCGACTCGATGGGGTTCGTGGTCCGTAGGTGGATCCAGTGCTCGGCCGAAAAGTCATAGAACGCCAGCAGCTGGTCCTGGTCATCGGTGACCTTCTTGACGGCCTTGGGGAACTTTGCGCCGTAGAGCTTGGCAAACGTCTTGACCGCCGCCTCGGCGTGGTCGCGGTCCTCAGCGTTGTAGATGTCCTGGATGGCCTTCTTCGCGCCGGGCTGCGCGGACTTCGGCATGGAGTCGAGGACGTTGACCGTTTTGTGCATGACCGACTACTTGCCCGTCGTTTTGGCGATGCTCGGCCCGGCCCAGAACCGCTTTGCGGACCCTGCTGCTTGGGACCGTCTCCACGCGGATCTCGGCATACAACTGCCGCCCGACTACCGGGTCCTGGTTGACGCCTACGCCCCGATCCAGCTCAATGGCCACCTGTACCTCCATCATCCGGCGACCGAGCGGTGGAACCTGGGCCAGGAGATCCGAGGAAGCATCCAAGCATGGTCCGAGGTGCCGTGGGACGAGCTCGATCTCGACGCGGACGAAGACCCGCGCCAGCTCTTCGGACTCGACGAGTTGAGCTTCGGCACCCGCAACGGGTTGTGGCCGATCGCGAGCACCGACAGAGGAGAGACCATCTTCCTCATCGCTGCCACCAGTGTCCCCGGGCTCCTGGTGAGCTACGACGAAACCTGGGCAGAGCACCGCATGACCTTCGCCGAATGGCTCTACCGCTATCTCATCGGTGAAGACATGACCGGTCCCAACAGCGCAGCCTTCTATCCAGGCCCTGTGTAAATGCGATACCTGCCGATGCCTGTCGACGAACACCCCGAGCCTTGGTACGGGCCAGACCGCGGCATGTGAGAAGCCAACCGCGCTGGCAGGAGTAGCGGCCCAGACGAGATGACCTAATAGAAGTCGTCTCACTTGGTGCAGACCTCATATGCCGCGCTCTGGGCCGTACGTCTCGCGGGTACGTTCTCCCGGTCGCGTGGGCAGGTACTCCAGCAGGACGGGTCCGGGGTAAGAGGCCGCGCTGTCCCAGCCGGCCATGTTCTCGCCAATCAGATACTGGTAAAGCCACTCGGCGAAGCTCATAGGGTGGCCGGCCGGCTCTCAGTCCAGACTTCCGACGTCGACCGGATCTCCTCCCCCAGCTCTCGCCATGCGCAAGCCGGATCAGATGAGAGGTAAAGGTGGCCGTTGAGTTGGACCGGTGCGTAGTACACCAGCCGTAGATCGTGATCTTCATGCTTGAGCGGCTTGTCGCCGGTAGTGGCTGGTCTGGGATCGGGCCTGGTGGCGGCGTCGCCAGACGGACCAGCCAAGCCGGTGGACAGGGTCAAAGACGCGTTGGATGACGAGCGTGATGAACAGTCGTTGGATCTCGTTGCAGGTAAGCGGGATCAGCTCGTCGGGTGAGGGATGACGGTCGTGTTCGTTCGCGCGGACGACGGCGAGGAAGGCGTGCGCGAGCATGGCCAGGGTGACCCAGCGGGACCAGGACGGGTAGCGGCGGACCTGGTGCTCGTCCAAGGCCGCCAAGCCCTTGCCGGACCGGAAGAACTCCTCGACCCGCCATCTTGATCCAGCGACGCGCACCAGGGTGGCCAGCGGCACTGTGGTCGGCGAGTAGCAGCGGTAGTACGCGAGTTCGCCGGTGCTGCGGTTGCGGCGGATCAGCAACTGCCGGCTCCCGGGCCGGGGGCCGGTGAGGTCGATGACAGCCCAGTCGTAGAAGCGGTGGCCCTTGGCTCCGACGCCTGCGGACAGCTTCTGCCAGGCCCTCCTGGGTACCTTCCTGGCCAGTGTGTCCGCGCGGAACTTCTCGGCTCCTGTGGTGACTTCGTGTGAGCAGGCCACCGCGAGGACGTAGCCGGTGCCGCGTTCCTCCAGCGCGGTGCGCAGCCTCGGGTTGCCGCCATAGACTTCGTCTCCCGCGACCCATGCGGCCCGGTGGCCGGCGTCCAGGAATCGGGTGACCATGCGAGCGGCCAGCTCCGGCTTGGTCGCGAACTCCGTCTTGTCACCAAGGCCGACGGCCCGGCAGCGGTCGGGGTCGGAGGTCCAGGAACGCGGAACGTACAGTTCCCGGTCTACCGCGGCGTGCCCGCGGTGGCCTGCGTAGACCAGGTAGACAGCGACCTGGGCGTTCTCGATCCTGCCCGCGGTGCCGGTGTACTGGCGCTGGACACCGACAGTGTCGGTGCCCTTCTTCACGTCGCCGGTCTCGTCAACCACCAGCACCGCCTCGTCGTCGTGCAAATGCTCCACCACGTAGTCACCCACGTCGTCGCGGACCTGGTCGGCGTCCCACTTGGCCCGCCCGAGCAGGTGCTGCATGCCGTCCGGGGTCCTGTCCCCGGCCCACTCCGCGATGGTCCAGCAGTTCTTGCGCGGCAGATCCGACAGCAGGCCGAGTACCAACTTCCGGGCCCGGCGCCGCGATTCGACCCGCGTGAACCGTCCCGCTATCTGGCTCATCAGGCCCTCGAACTCCTCCTGCCAGCGGGCAGGTCTACGCTGTGACCTGCGGCCACCGCATGATCTTCAGTCTTCACACACCGATGATCAACGGTGGCCGCACCCGTCTCAACAGCGCGTCAGGGTCGCCCAGCGTCTGCCTGCCGTCCTGTGTCTGGAGGACTTGTGCAACGCGGCGAAGTCTGGTGGGTCCAGTTCGACGAGCGGAGATTGGTCGTCCTCCTGTCGGGAGACGACACGTCCGGGATCCGGGTGATGCAGGTCGTCGCTCCGGCGGGCGTCGACATCAGCGGTCTGGGCATCGAAGTGATGGTGGGCGCCGGTGAAGGACTGCCGTTCGAAGGCGTGCTGCGGCTCGCGTTCCCGCGCCCAGGCTTCACCCCGTGCACATGGCTGACCACTGTGTCCCGGGACGACCTGATAGAGCGGGCGGCCATCCTGTCCTCCGCGAAGCTCAGCGAGATTGACGACGCCCTCCGACTCGCTGAACAAGCGCAGGAGCGGACCCCAGCGACAACCGCGAAGCTCAGCGAGATAAGGGACGCCCTCCGTCTCGGTGAACTCGGGTAGACGAGAAGGAGCCGACGCCCGCGACGGCGTGGCGATATCGGCCAGATGATCAACGCTGGCCACCTGCCGCCTCAGCGCCCCTCACCATCGAGATCACGATCTACGGCTGGAGCAGTAGGCGTCGACGATCGCCCTGTAGTCCATGGGGAGCTCTCTGCCGAGCTCCTGCTCCAGGCGAAGCCAGGGACTGTAAAACGTTCGGTGTAACTCCCAATCATGGAAGATGCATCGATGACCAGCGACAACATGACCGAGGCCGAACCCGCCGAGCCGTCTGAGGCAGCGCCAGCGAAGTCTGTGGACGATTGGCTGATTGACGAACTGGTGGGCCGGGCTCAGGCCGAGGGCCTTCAGCTGACCGGCGAGGGCGGGCTGCTCCAGCAGCTGACCAAGCGGCTCCTGGAGTCCGCTCTCGAGGGTGAGATCACCGACGACCTCGGCTATGACAAGCACGATCCGCTGGGAAGAACGGCGGCAACTCACGGAACGGCACGCGCCAAGACCGTGCTTACCGACGTCGGCCCGGTCGAGATAGCCGTGCCCCGCGACCGGGAAGGAAGCTTCGAACCGAGGATCGTCAAGAAGCGGCAGAAGCGTCTGTCCGGCGTGGACGAGATGGTCATCTCGCTCGCGGCGAAGGGCCTGACGACCGGTGAGGTCCAGGCGCACCTTGCCGAGGTCTATGGAGCCGAGGTGTCCCGGCAGACCATCTCCACCTTCACCGACAAGGCCCTCGACGGCATGGCTGAATGGCAGAACCGGCCCCTCGGCGCCGTTTATCCCATGATCTTCATTGACGCTATTCACGTGAGATCCGGGTTCTGTCGACGATCTTATGATGCGAGTGCTCCGGACTCATCGTGCGAGCAAGACTCGTTTGCGAAGGAGATCGAGGCCGGCCCGACCGAACATCTGGCGCGTCAGCATCTTCAGCCGGTTGACGTTGCCCTCGACGGCACCGGAACTGTAGGGCAGGGACAGGCCGTTGCGGACGGCATCGAGGTCGGGTGGAGGTTGCGGGCGAAGGACGCGAGCGGGGCCAGGGTGTCCTGCTCGGCGCCGGCGATCCAGTCCTCGAGACGGTCGCCGTGGCGTGCGGTCATCATGACGGCGAACTTCCTGACGTGGAGAGTGAGCCGGTCCAGCTCGGGATCGCGCTCTCGCAGCCGGTGCAGGTTGTTTGCGTGCTCGTCCCGCAGGTGTTCGGGGTGGGTCATGATCCAGGAGGTGACCTCACGGACCGACGGAGGCTTGGGCCCCACGGCGGGCGCGTGTCCACGCCCGGTCCGATAGCGTCGCAGGTGACGCTGGACCGCCAACTCGCCTCCGGGGTAACCGAGGTCTTGGATTTCTCGGTAGAGCTGGGCGGCGTTTCTGCCCCCTTCGTTCCAGCGTCGGTGCAGGTAGTCGACGTACGGGTCAACGATGTGTGCCCGCTGCAGGCTCTTGGCGACGACGTCATCGGCGGATCGGGCGTTGACCAGCTTGCGGACGGTGGCCTGGTGCAGCCCGAGTTTCCGCCCGATCGCCGCCTTCGACATCCCCTGTTCCCACAGTGCGTGGGTGGCGGCGTGCTGTTCACGCAGCCGCGTCACGATCCTTCAGTTCCGCCGACCGCTGACCACCTCCGACTGCTCCGCCAGCGCGTCGCGTGTGCCGGCAGGTTCGGAAGGCAGTTCGGCCAGACGGGAGCGTTGGGTGTTCACGCTCTTCTCGACCGCCTGGCCGAGGTTGGCCCACAAGCGGTCACGGCAGATGAACTTCACCTCGGGATGGCTGCGGAGCCAGGCCGCCAGGTCCTCGCCATCGCGGCCTTCATAGAGTTGAAGCGGCCGGTGCGTGGCCATGTCGATCAGCAAGGTGCCGTAGTGGCGGCCCTTGCGAAAGGCGAAATCGTCGACGCCCAGCACCTCCACGTCGCCGACATGCGGTTCGGGCAGGGCCCTGACCAGGCGCAGGAGGGTGTCCTTGCCCACGTGATGCCGATCACTGTCGTCAGACGGGCTCCCGCCCGGCCCGCCAGGGCCAGGCCGACTTGCATCAACACCCCTCGCAGCAACGGGGTGTAACGGCTATGTGGAGTCGTCAGTCCCGTGATCTGCTCGGCGAACGTCACGGCCGGGCATGCGGCGTTCTCGCAGCGGAAGCGGCGTATGGATAACTCGATCACGACACCGAGATCACCCACCGCGACGTCACGCAATCTTCGGATGTACCGGCCATGCACCCGCGTCGAACTCTGGCCGCACCGGCAGGCCGCGGTCGTCGCCCGCACCCGCGTCCTGAGCATGACCTTGTCCGGCTGCCTCTCGACCTCCTCGATCAACAATGCGGACAGGTACGGGAACAGCTCCAAGAGCACATCACGAGAGCACGCGTTGCATGATCGCGAACGACTGACGCGCCCCGCTGAAGCGTCCGCATCACAAGATCGTCGACAGAACCAAGATCCGTGACGGGGCGGTAGCCAACAGGCCAATTCACGTGGCCCTGGCGGTCACTGTCGAGGGCCGGCGGGACATCCTGGGGCTGTGGGCCGGCGACGGCGGCGAGGGCGCCAAGCACTGGCTGCACATCCTCACCGAGATCAAGAACCGCGGCGTGACCGACGTCCTCATGCTCGTATGCGACGGACTCAAGGGACTTCCTGACGCGGTCGAGTCAGTGAACGCCAGGATCCGTCGGGCAGTCAAGGCCCGCGGACACTTCCCCAACGAGCAAGTCGCCTTGAAGCGCGCCTACATGACGATCATGTCCCTCGACCCCACCGGCAAGGGCCAGGCCCGCTGGACCATGCGCTGGAGGACCGCACTCAACGCCTTCGACATCACCTTCGACGGCCGCCACTCCGCAGCCCGTCAGCAAACCCAACCACCCTGGTTGAACCGCTCGCTTGACAGACCGTGACACGCCGCGCCCGGCGTGCCTACCTATTGGCGTTTCCGCAGCTCAGCCCAAATTTTCTAGCACTGGACCCGACCTGCAACTGCGGAACCCGGATCAGACGGGCACCGATGGTCTAGATTGACGTTTCTTCACATGCAGGACATCAGGCGACAACTGATGATTTATAGGTCCGGCGCTACGGGCAGCCAACAGCTGCGTCTCCGGCGCCAGAACATGTCGGTGAACAATTCTTGGAGCCCGAGAGGGGGCCGTGGGTGCGGAGTTCTGTGCGGCAGGGGCGATTGGTCGACCCTTTTCCGTCGGCGCGCGAGCGTCTGGAGAACGGGGCAATCAGCCAGCCCGCGAACGACTGGGAGCAGCGGTACCGCCGTACCGTGATCACCAGCGATACCGTGGCCACCGCCTTGGTGGTGGCGGCGATCGGCAACTTCTTCGGGGTCCGGGACGCGGCCAACTGGCACGAGAAGTGGGGAATTCTCGCATTCGGCACCGAGCTGCTGGTGCTGGGAGCGCTTGCGGTGAGCCGGTCGTGGGCTCCGGCCGTGCTCGGCCAGGGCGCCGAGGAATTCCGCCGGCTCGGACGGTCACTGTTGACGGCGACCGTCGTACTGGCGCTCGGCGGGATCGCTCTCACCTCGCGCAACATCAAGCTCTGGATCTTCGTCGCGATCCCCGCGATCGCGCTCATCACCATGACCGCGCGGTATCTGCTCCGCCTCTGGCTGCACAAGCAGCGGAAGGAAGGGCGGTGCCTGAGACCGGTGCTCGCTGCCGGGAGCCCGGCCACCGTGCGCGACCTGATCACCCGTACCCGCAAGTTCCCGCACCTGGGCTGGCGGGTGGATGCGGTGTGCACGACGGACGGTCTCGGGCTCGACAGTGACCAATTGGACGGAGTGCCGGTCGTCGGCCCACTGGCGGACGTAGCCGACCACGTTCACCGCGACGGCTACCGTGTCGTCGCGGTCACCCCGGACCCGCACTGGTCACCGGACCGGCTGCAGCGGCTGGCTTGGAACCTCGAAGGCAGCGATGCCGAGATGGTCGTGGCCCCCGTGCTGATGGAGGTGGCCGGCCCGCGGCTGCACGTCGACGCGGTGCTCGGGATCCCGCTGCTGCGGGTCAGCATGCCGACCTTCACCGGGGGCCGCCGAGCGATCAAAGGGGTCGTCGATCGGATGGGCGCGGCGATCCTGCTGATGCTGTTCGCGCCGCTGATGGTGCTCGTCGGGCTGATCGTGCTGGTGGACAGTCGGGGCGGGGCGTTCTACCGCCAGCGCAGGGTCGGCAAGGACGGCCGCGAGTTCACCATTCTCAAGTTCCGCACCATGGTCGCCGGGGCTCACGCGGCACGTGCCGAGCTCGCCGACCGCAACGAGGGCGCAGGCCTGCTGTTCAAGCTCCGCCGGGATCCGCGGGTGACCCGGGTGGGATCCGTGCTGCGCCGCTACTCGATCGACGAGCTCCCGCAGCTTTTCAACGTGCTCACCGGATCGATGTCGCTCGTCGGCCCGCGGCCTCCGGTACCGGAGGAGTCCGCTGCGTACGACCCGGACATCCGTCGGCGGCTGCTGGTCAAGCCCGGGCTCACCGGCCTGTGGCAGATCAGCGGACGCAGCGACCTGCCGTGGGAGGAGGCGGTCCGCCTCGACCTGCGGTACGTGGAGGACTGGTCGCTCGCCCTGGACACAGTGATCTTGTGGAAGACGCTGCGTGCGGTGCTCCATGGGCAAGGGGCCTACTGATGCGCGGGGGCCGTCGTCCGGCCGGCGCGCGAACCGCAGGCCACAAAGGCCTGCCTAGCAGGAGGGACGCGTCATGAGAGTCAGCATTTTCGGGCTCGGTTACGTGGGCTGCGTGTCGGCCGCGTGCCTGGCCAGCATGGGCCACGAGGTCATCGGGGTCGACGTGAACCAGGTGAAGGTCGACCTGGTCAACGACGGCAAGGCCCCGGTGGTCGAGGAGCGGATCGGCGAGCTCATCGCCGAGGTCGTACGGACCGGAGCATTACGCGCTACTGGCGACGTCCGCGAGGCGATCATGGGCAGTGAGGTGTCGCTGGTCTGCGTGGGCACGCCGTCGGAGCCCAACGGCAGCCTGTGCACCACGTATCTGGAGCGGGTCACCGAGCAGATCGGCGCCGCGCTGGCCGAGCGGGGTGGGCGGCAGACTGTCGTGTTCCGCAGCACCATGCTCCCGGGCACCTGCCTGAACCTGCTGGTACCGATCCTGGAGAAGTACGCCGGCGGCACGGCCGGGGTGGACCTGGGGGTCGCGGTCAACCCGGAATTCCTGCGCGAGGGCACGAGCGTGCGGGACTTCTTCGACCCGCCCAAGACCGTCATCGGCGAGCTCGACTCGGCAAGCGGCGACGCGGTGATGGCGCTGTACGACGGGTTGCCCGGTGAGGTGTTCCGGGTGCCGGTCCCGACGGCCGAGGCGATCAAGTATGCGGACAACGCGTTCCACGGCCTCAAGATCGGCTTCGCGAACGAGCTGGGCGCTGTGTGCCAGGCGTTCGGGGTGGACTCGCACCAGGTGATGGACGTGTTCCTGGCCGACCGCAAGCTGAACGTCAGCCCCGCCTACCTGCGGCCCGGCTTCGCCTTCGGTGGCTCCTGCCTGCCCAAGGACCTGCGCAGCCTGGTCTACGCGGCGCAGCGGGCCGACATCTCGGTACCCATCCTTTCCCACGTGCTGCCCTCCAACTCCGAACACTTGCAGCGCGCGGTGGAGCTGGTCGAGCGCACCGGCAAGCGCCGGGTGGGTCTGTTCGGGCTGTCTTTCAAACCCGGTACCGACGACCTGCGCGAGAGCCCGCTCGTCGAGCTGGCGGAGAGGCTCTTCGGCAAGGGTTACGACCTGCGGATCTACGACGCCAACGTGAGCCTCTCCCGGCTGATCGGCGCGAACCGCGAATACATCGAGACCCGGCTGCCGCACCTCGCGCAGCTGCTCGCAAACTCCGTCGACGAGGTGCTCGAGCACGCCGAGGTGTGCCTGGTCGGGACCAGAGATCCGGCCGTGCTGGCGGCGCTGCCCCATGGCGACGGCCCGGTGATTGTCGACCTCATCCGCCTTCCCGATGCCGAGACGCGTCGGGCCGAACCGGGGTACATGGGCCTTGCTTGGTAACACGACCAGCGGCGACCGGCCAGACCGGCGCGCGCTGATCCTGGTGGAGAACCTGTCGGTGCCGTTCGACCGGCGGGTGTGGCAGGAGTGCACGACGCTGCGCGACGCGGGCTGGAAGGTGCACGTCATCTGTCCCCGGGGGGAGAAGCGGGACACGGAGCCGGAGGCGGAGATCGACGGGGTGCGGATCCACCGCTACCCGTTGCGCGCGGCCACCGGAGGACCGGCCGGCTACCTGCGGGAGTACGGATCGGCGTTGTGGCACACGGTCCGGCTGGCCCGCAAGGTCGGCCCGGTCGACGTGGTCCACGCCTGCAACCCGCCCGACCTGCTGTTCCTGCCGGCACTGTGGCTGAAGCGGCGCGGCGCGCGGTTCGTTTTCGACCAGCACGACCTGGTACCCGAGCTGTACCTCTCCCGGTTCGACCGCGGCAAAGACCTGCTCTACCGCGCCGTGTGCGCGCTGGAACGGCGGACCTACCGGGCCGCGGACGTCGTGCTCGCCACGAACGAGAGCTACCGGGACGTCGCGATGCGCCGTGGCGGTCGGCGGCCGGAGGACGTCTTCGTGGTGCGCAGCGCGCCCCAGATCGACCGGTTCCAACCGGTGCCGCCCGAGCCGGAGTTGAAGCACGGCAAGCCTCATCTGCTGTGCTACCTCGGCGTCATGGGCCCTCAGGACGGCGTCGACTACGCCTTGCGGGCTCTTGCGAAGCTGCGCGACGAGCTCGGGCGGACCGACTGGCATGCGGTGTTCGTCGGCTCCGGCGACGCCTTCGACGCGATGGTGGAGCTGTCCCGGCGGCTCGGGCTCTCCGAGCAGGTGCAGTTCACCGGGCGCATTCCGGACGCCGATCTGGTGCGCTACCTGTCCACTGCGGACGTGTGCCTTTCCCCCGACCCGCGCAATCCGCTCAACGACGTGTCGACCATGAACAAGGTCCTGGAGTACATGGCGATGGGCCGACCGATCGTCTCGTTCGACCTCCGGGAGGCGCGCGTCTCCGCCGGTGACGCCGCCGTCTACGCGCCCGCCAACGACGAGGCCGCATTCGCCAAGCTCATCGCGCTGCTCCTGGACGATCCGGAGGAGCGGGCCCTGATGGGCAAGATCGGTCAGGAGCGGATCAGCGGGCCGCTTTCCTGGCGGAACTCGCAAGCGTCGCTGCTCGCCGCCTACGCCGCCGCCTGCCATGACCGCACTCCGGTGTCGGCGGGCGACCCGGCCCGCACAGGGAAGAGGCCGCGCCGTTGAGCGAGGACACGATCCGCCTGGTCACGATCGGGCGGATTCTCCGTCGGCGGTGGCGGCTTCTCGCCATCCTCACCCTCGTGGGCGCGCTCGTCGGCTACGGCGCCTCTTTGCTGATCCCGCCGAGATACACGACGTCGGCATCGGTACTGCTGCCGGGGCAGTGGGAGGAGCGCCAGCTGCTGACTCAGGTGGACATCGCGACCAGTTCGGCGGTGGTCGACCGCGCGGCCGCCACACTCGGCTGGACCGGCGTCAGCGGCGGCGAGCTGCGGGATCGAGTGAGCGCCAAGGCCGCCGACGGGAACATCATCAAGATCTCGGGTACGGCCGACACCCCGGAGCGCGCGCAGCGACTCTCCGACCAAGTGGCCCAGGAATTCATCAGATTCGCCGCGCGGATCGCAGGCGGGAGCACCGACCCCGGAGCGGCGACGGGGCCCGAGGCGCTGCGGAAGCAGGTGGTGGAGACCGACCGCCGCATCACCGACCTGGCCAATACGGCCGATCCGGGGCAGACCGTGGAGAGCGTGCAGACCCGCACCGAGCTCGAGAAGCTGCGCACCGCGCTGCAGGACGCCATGAAGAAGCTGAACGAGGCCGACCCGGCCACCAACAAGGCCGGCATGGTCGTCATGGGGCCGGCGGCCCGGCCGACGGGCGAGGCACCGCCGACGAGGATGCAGCTCATCGTCGCCGGGGCGCTGCTGTTCTTCCTGCTCGCAGTCATCGGCCATCTCGCCGCCGCACGGACGAATCGGCGACTGCGCACCGAACCGGAGATCGCCGCGGCGCTGGGCTCGGCGCTCCTCGGCACCGTCGACGTACCTGGTGAACGGCCCGCGCACCGGCCAAAAGGCCGTGGCTCGCGGGCCTGGATCCGCCCGCTCCTTGGCGTCGACACGCGGTGGGACGTACCGACCCCGCGGATGTCCGGCGACGAGGCCGACAGGCGGATCCGCTACCGGCGCCTGTGCGCTCGCCTCCGGGACCAACTACCGGCCCCCCGACGGCTGCTGGTTGTCGTACCGGACGGCGACGACATCGCCCGCCAGGCCGCCGGGCAGCTCGTCGCCGAGGCCAAGAGCGATCCGCTGCTGCGGGTGGTGGAGGTCTCGGTGGACCGGCCGGTGGTGCCGGACCGCGACACCGAGTCCGGTGCCCTGGTCGTCCTCAGCGCGGGCAGCTGGACCGCGGAGGAGCTCGTCGGCATCGCCGAGGCATGTGCGGACAGCAGGCATGAGGTCGTCGGCATCGTCGTCGCCGACACGGTCCGGGCCCGTCCCACGCGGACTGCCGGCCGTTCTCCGGATGAGGCCACTCCGGCGCTCGCGGTTCGCGGCCACGCGACGGGAGGTTCAGTGTGACGACGCGCAAGACATCGGAGTCGTCGGCCGCCGCTCCGCTCCTCGACCTGCAGGCGCTGGTGGTGGCAGTGCGCAGGCGCCGCCGCCTCTGGTGCTCCCTGGCGCTGCTTGGACTGCTGATCGGCGCGACGGTGGCGGTCCTGCTGCCGCCGCCGCCGAGCGCGGTGACCAAGGTGCTGGTCGCGCATCAGGAGGACCAGCCGAACGACACCGGAACGCTGATTCGCACCGACGTCGAGCTGCTGGGGACCACGCGGATCGCCGACCAGGCCCTGCGGTCCCTCAAGTCCCCGGAAAAACCGGAAGACTTCATGCGGGACTACCGGGGTACCGGCTTGACCAACAACCTGCTGCAGATCGATGTGACAGGTGACACCGACGCAAAAGCAGTGGCCCGGGCCAAGGCACTGGCCGATGCGTTCGTCGCGGACCATGTGAAGCGGATGCGGGAGACCGCGGACGCCGAGGCCAAGGCCCTGCTCGACCAGCGTGATCGCATGCAGGACGAGCTCGCCGAGGTCAACAAGGCGATCGGCGGCCGATCGCCTGGGAGCGACCCGAAAGCGTCGGCGAGCATCGAGTCGCTCTTCGCCCGCCGGGCCGAGCTCACTTCGCGGATCGCCGATTTCGGCCAGCGCGCCGAGGAGGCGCGCATCGGCACGCCCCAGCCCATCGTCGGCACGCAGATCGTGGACGCCCCGCGCGCGGTGCGGCACTCCCTGCCCAGGGCCGCGGTCACCAACGCCGTGATGGGGCTCGTCCTCGGACTCGTCCTCGGACTCGCGCTGGCCGCGGTCGGCGCTGTCGTGGCGGACCGCCCCGTGCTGCGCCGGGAGATCGCGGCGAACCTCGGCGCCTCGATCATCGCGGAGCTGCCCCACCGGCCGGCCAGGCTGTGGCAGCGCCGACGGACCCGGGCGGCACGCGAACGGCTCACCGCGACGCTGGCCCGCACCGTACGCGGCTCCGCGGAACCGCTGTCGCTGCTGGAACTGGGCTGTGCGCGCAACACGAGCGTGATCGCCCTGAACCTCGCCGGGGCGCTGGCGGCGGAGGGCCCAGTGGCCATCGTCGATGGTCTGCCCCGGCCGCAGCTCGCAGGCCGCCGCCCGAAGCCAGGAGACCCGACCGTGGTCAGCGGCGAGCGTGCCGCGGACGTGCCGCATCAGGAGCGTCGACTCGGCGTCGGCTCGGTTTCGCCCGGCACGGCGTGGACCGACCTCCAGTACCTCGGCACCCAGACCGTGCTCGTCGTGCGTGCCGGGCACGGCAGTGCCGCATGGCTGCGCACCGTGGCGCGGCAGCTCGCGGACCAGCGCATTCCGGTGATCGGTGTGGTGCTGATCGACCCCGATCCGCGTGACCGGACCGACGGCACGTTGTGGAACGGGCTGCACACCGCGCTGCGCGGCCGGAACGAGCGGCCGGCCCCGCAGAGCGGGACGGGCCGGCGACGGAGGGAGCGGCTGCCGATGTGGGCTGCACGGGTCCCGGACAGCAACCAGGAGGCACGGTAGGACATGTGTGGCATCGCAGGAACTTACCGATGGCCGGACGGGAAGGTCGTGACCGACCGGCTCACCGATACCCTCGCCCACCGCGGTCCGGACGGGGCGGGCCGCTACAGCCACCCCCTCGGTGACGGCGAAGTGCACCTCGGGCACCGCCGGCTGGCCATCATCGACCTGTCCGAGACCGGCGCCCAGCCGATGGTCTCGGGCGGCCTCGCCCTGACGTACAACGGCGAGCTGTACAACGCGCCCGAGCTGCGTGCCGAACTGGCAGCCGCCGGGGTGCGCTTCCGCGGTACCTCCGACACCGAGGTGGTGCTGGAGGCCTGGCGGCGCTGGGGCACGGACTGCCTGCCCCGGCTGCGCGGCATGTTCGCGTTCGGGATCTTCGACGAGCGAACCGGTGAACTGGTGCTCGCCCGCGACCAGCTCGGCATCAAGCCGCTGTTCCTGCTCCGGCGCGGTGCGGGCCTGGTGTTCGCCTCCGAGCTCAAGGCGCTCGCCGCCGCGACCGGCGGGTCGCTGGAGGTGGACCATGCGGCGCTGGTGGCCTCGCTGCTGTACTACTGGGTGCCGGACTCACGGTGCGCGTTCCGCGAAGCGGAGAAGGTGCCGCCGGGGAGCTGGCTGCGGTGCCGGCCCGACGGCCGAGTGGAGCGCGGCCGGTTCTGGAACCTCCGGGACGTCGCCGCCGAGGGCCGGGAGCGGGCCCGGGCCGGCGAGCGGCCGGATGTCGCTGCCGTCGTCGAGGAGTCGACTCGGCGTCACCTGCTCTCCGACGTACCCGTGGCGACCTTCCTCTCCGGCGGCCTCGACTCCAGCTACCTGACCGCGCTGGCGGCCCGCGACCGACCCGGGATCTCCGCTTACACGATCGGGTTCCGCGCCGAGGACGCCAGGTTCGAGGCGATGCCGGACGACCTGCGCTATGCCCGGCGGGTGGCCGAGCGGTTCGGCGTCGACCTGCATGAGATCGAGATCGCTCCGAATGTGCTCGACCTGCTGCCGCAGATGACGTACCACCTGGACGAGCCGATCGGCGACCCCGCCGCGATCAACACGTTCCTGATCTGCTCGGCCGCCCGGGAGGCCGGGGTCAAGGTGATGCTCTCGGGGATGGGCGCCGACGAGCTGTTCGCCGGGTACCGCAAGCACCTGGCCAACCTGCTCGCGCTGCGCTACCAGCGCGTCCCGCGACCCCTGCGGCGCGGCCTGTACAGGGCCGTGGATCGGCTGCCGGTCGCCACGTCCCGCCGGGGGTACCGGTCGGTGCGCTTCGCGAAGCGGTTCCTCTCCTTCGCCGATCTGCCGGAGGAGACCGCGTTCCGGCGCAGCTACACCATGTACGACCAGGACGAGCTGCTCGCCTTGGTCAATCCGGACTTGGCCGGGACGGTCGAGGACGTGCTGACCGAGCATGCGGACATCTACGAGGACAACAACCTCGACGACTTCGTCAACCGCATGTGCCTGGGCGACGCCCGGATGTTCCTGCCGGGCCTGAACCTCACGTACACCGACCGGTCGAGCATGGCCGCGTCGACCGAGGTGCGAGTGCCGTACGTGGACGTCGAGGTGGTCAAGGCGGCGTTCGCCGTGCCCGGCGATCGCAAGATCGTCGGACGGCAGGGCAAGGCCGTCCTCAAGGAGGCGGCCACCTCGATCCTGCCCCGGGAGATCGTCTACCGGCCCAAGGGCCTGTTCAGCGCCCCGCTGCGCGCCTGGATGAGCCGGGATCTGGCACCGCTGGTGCGCGAGGTGGTCAACGACGGCGTGCTCGTCCGTTCCGGGTTCCTGCGCCGCGACGCACTGGCGCGCCTCGTCGCCGAGGACGCCGCCGGGCAGCGGGACTTCTCCAAACATCTGTGGCATGTCATGACCCTCGAGTACTGGTATCGCAGCGCGACCTCTGGCTCCGGCCAGAGCCAGGCAGCTTGACGGCGTAGAAACAAGAGGAGCTCGGGTGAAGCAGGTTGTGCAGAACTACAAGAGCGGCGAGCTGGCGGTGCTCGACGTGCCGGTGCCGGGGTGCAAGCCGGGCGGTGTGCTGGTCCGCAGCGCCTACTCGCTGATCTCCACCGGGACCGAGCTCATGAAGGTGTCCGAGGCCGGCATGTCGATGCTGGGCAAGGCCCGCTCCCGTCCGGACCAGGTGGCCAAGGTCATGCAGAGCGTGGCCACCAACGGGGTGCCCGCCACCTACCGCAAGGTGATGGGCAAGCTGGACTCCTACACGCCGCTGGGCTACTCGCTGTGCGGGGTGGTCGAGCAGGTCGGCGCCGGGATCGACGATGTGGCGGTCGGCGACCTCGTGGCCTGCGCCGGCAATGAGCACGCGTTGCATGCCGAGCTGAACTGGGTGCCGAAGAACCTCTACGCCCGCGTGCCGGACGGCCTCGCCCGGCGGCACGCGGCCTTCGGCACCGTCGGGTCGATCGCGTTGCAGGGCGTCCGCCGCGGCGAATCACAGCTCGGCGACGTGGCGCTGGTCATCGGCCTCGGGCTGATCGGGCAGCTGGTGGTGCAGCTCCTTGCCGCCTCGGGAGTCCGCGTCGTCGGGGTCGACCCCGACCCGGTGCGCTGCGAGCTCGCCGAGCGCCTGGGCGCTGCGGCCTGCGGCGATCCCGCGTCCGCGGCCGTGGAAGCCGCCGTCGCCGAGCTCACCGGCAGTCACGGCGTGGACCAGGTGTACCTGGCCGCCGGCGGCGGCAGCAGCAACCAGCCTGTCGAGCTGGCCGCCCGGCTCTGCCGGGACCGCGGCCGGGTCGTCGACATCGGCAAGTGCCGGCTGGACCTGCCGTGGAACGCGTACTACGAGAAGGAGCTCGACGTCCGGTTCTCCCGCAGTTACGGCCCCGGGCGCTACGACCCGGAGTACGAGCTCGAGGGGCGGGACTACCCGATCGGCTACGTGCGCTGGACCGAGCGTCGCAACCTGGCGTGCTTCCTCGATCTCGTCGCCCGCGGCCGCGTCGACGTGGAGCCCTTGGTCTCCCACATTGCCGACTTCGATGACGCGGTCGACACGTACCAGCGCCTGAAGGACGGCGACCTGAAGGCCGTGGCTGTGCTGTTCCGGTACCCCGAACACGCGGGGGAAGCGGTGGTCCCGGAGGTGGCAGTGCCCGCGGTGAAGAGACGCACCGGCGGAGTGTCCACCCCGGCCCGGGCCGCCAAGACGCCGGTACGGCTGGCGTTCGTCGGCGCGGGAAACTACGCGACGTCGATGCTGCTGCCGCACCTGGCACAGCGCGACGGCGTCGAGTTGTCGACAGTCGTCACCACGACGGCGCTGTCCGCGGCCAACGCGCAGCGGAAGTTCGGCTTCGCCGAGGCGACCACCGATCTCGACGCCGTGCTCGGAGACAAGTCCATCGACGCGGTGTTCGTGGTCACCCGGCACAGCTCGCACGCCGAACTGACCCGAAGGGCGCTGCTGGCCGGCAAGACGGTGTTCGTGGAGAAGCCCCTGGCCCTCACTGAGGACGAGCTGGCCGGCGTGCTCGCAGCGGTGGAGGAGTCCGGCAACGACCGGCTGCAGGTGGGCTTCAACCGCCGGTTCGCGCCGCTGCTGAATGAGGCCAGGAAGCGGTTCGGCGCCCGGACCGGTCCGGCGAGCCTCCGCTACCTGGTCAACGCGGGCCGGCTGCAGCACGGCAGCTGGTACCTCCAACAAGGCAACGAGGGCTCGCGGTTCGCCGGCGAGGGCGGGCACTTCATCGACACGGCGAGCTGGCTGCTCGCGGCCGACCCGGTCTCGGTGTACGCGGTCGCCACGTCCGGCAACGAGGATCTGCAGGTCGTGCTGCGCTACCCGGACGGGTCCACTGCCACCATCAGCTACGTCACCACCGGCGCGTCCAGCTTCCCCAAGGAGACGCTGGACCTTGTCGCGGACGGCAAGGTGCTGCGGCTCGACGACTTCGTCCGTGCCTCGGTGTACGGCCGCAAGCGGTGGGTCAGTTCGCGGCTGTCCAAGGCCCGGGACAAGGGCCAGTCCGCCGAACTGGCCGCGTTCATCAAGGCCGTGCGGACCGGCGGGCCGATGCCGGTGCCGCTGGAGTCGCTGGTCGCCACCACGGCGGCCACCCTCGCTGTGCCGCCCGGGCTGGCCGGCGGTGCGCCGGTGACGTTGGCGAGGGCGCGATGACCATGAGCGCGGGCTGGTACCTGCGGCGGCTGTCCCGGATGGGACCGCGGGAGGTCGGCGGCCGGGTGGGCGACGCCGTACGCAGGCGGCGATGGCGGTCGGCGCGGCCAAACTGCCCGAGCGTGACCGGCGCCCGGTTCACCGCGGTACTGCCCGCCGGGACGATCGCCGCACTGCCTCCGGACGCCACGAAACGCCTCATCGCCGAGGCGGACCGGCTGATGTACGGGTACGTCGAGTATTTCGGGGTGGTCCGCGACGACCTGGCCGACCCGGACTGGTGGTGCGACCCGAAGACCGGGCGCCGGGCTCCGTGGGGCTACGCCTTCGACGTGCCGTACCGGAACGAGGACGCGGTCGGGGACATCAAGCAGATCTGGGAGCTGTCCCGGCATCAGTACCTCACCGTGCTCGCCGCCGCCTACGCGATCACCGGGAACGAGCGGTACGCCGAGCGAGTGGCCGAGCACCTGCGGTCGTGGTGGGCGGCCAGCCCACCGCTGCGCGGCGTGCACTGGATCAGCGGCATCGAGTTGGGCATCCGGCTGCTGTCCTGGGTGTGGGTCCGCCGGCTGCTCGACGGCTGGCCGGGCGTGGCCGCGCTGTTCGAGGACAACCCGGTGGCGCTGAACCAGATCTGGCACCACCAGCGCTGGCTGGCCGCCTTCCCCAGCCGGGGGTCTTCGGCGAACAACCACGTCATCGCCGAGGCCGCCGGGCAGTTCGCCGCGGCCTGCGCGTTCGGCTGGTTCCCCTCCTCGGCACGTTGGCGGGCCGGCGCGCTGCGGTCGCTGGAGCGGCACCTGCGCAGCAACACCTTCGCCTCCGGCCTCAACCGCGAGCTGGCCACCGAATATCACGGACTCGTGCTGGAACTCGGCCTGGCCGCGGTGGCCGAGGCGGATGCCGCAGGCGTGCCGGTCCCCGCGTCCATCCGGCTGGTGCTGCTGCGGATGACCGACGCGCTCGCGGCCATCGTGGACAGCCGGCTACGGCCGCCGCGCCAGGGGGACGCGGACGACGGTCACGGTCTGGTCCTGGACGGCGCGGGCACCGACCGCTGGGCCTCGCTGCTGGCCACCGGGGACGCCGTGTTCGGCCGGCTCGCCTGGTGGCCGGCAGTGACCGGCACCGATGTGCGCACCCCGCTGCTGGCCGCGCTCATCCGGCCGTACTCGAACAAGGGAACCGCACCGACCGTGACCCGCCCGGCAAGCCGACCGGCCCACTTCGCCGATGCAGGCATGACCATCCTGCGCGGTCCGGAAGAGATCTGGTGCCGCTGCGACGGTGGTCCGCACGGCTTCCTGTCCATCGCCGCGCATGCCCACGCGGACGCGCTGTCCGTGGAGGTCCGGCACGACGGGGTCGACGTGCTCGCCGACCCGGGGACGTTCTGCTACCACGGGCAACCCGAGTGGCGGCAGCACTTCCGCTCGACCCTCGGCCACAACACCCTGCAGCTGGACGGCGGTGACCAGTCCGTCTCCGGCGGCCCGTTCCTGTGGACCCGGCATGCCCGCAGCCGCGTCCTGGCCGCGGACACATCCGACAAGGGGGCGGCCCGCTGGTGCGCCGAGCACGACGGCTACCAGGGCTCCGTGCACCGCCGCCGGGTGGAGCTGACGGCCACGAGCCAGGAGCTGAGGGTGGTCGACGACGTGCGCGGCCCACGCCGGGACGTGCAGCTGGCGTTCCACCTCGGCCCGGCGATCGCCGCGGACCTGGTGGGGAACCGGGCAGTGCTCACCTGGACCCGGGACGGCGAGGACCGCTCCGCGGTGCTCGACCTGCCCGCGCAGCTGCGCTGGCGGGGGCATCGTGGCGAGACCGACCCGCCGCTGGGCTGGTACTCCGCCGGATTCGGGCGCAAGGAACCCACCACCACGCTGGTCGGCACCGGCTTCGCCGACGGCACGCAGGGCTTCACCACCGTACTCAGGTTCAAAGGCTAGGGAGGAAGGACGCTTGGGGATCAAGAGGCGGCACTGGGCGTTGGCGGCGGCACCGCTGGCGCTGGCCCTGCTGGCGGCGACCGGCTGTGAGAGCACGTCGGGCGACAAAGCGGAGCCGAAGGCCGCACCATCCACGTCCGCGGCCCGGGTGTGTGCCGAACCCGCGGCCGGGCCGGAGAAGGCGCCGGCGGGCGCGGTGACGGTCGACCCCGCGGTGGTCGGTGACCTGGCAGCGAAGACCAAGAGCAGCCCCCCGAACACCACGTTCTGGCTCCGACCGGGCAAGCACAGGCTCGACCTGGACCGCTACGCCCAGGTCATCCCCAAGGAGGGGGACCGCTACCTCGGTGCGCCGGGCGCGGTGCTCGACGGCCAGAAGAAGAACCAGTACGCGTTCGGCGGCAGTGCCCGCAACGTCACCATCCGCTACCTGACCGTGCAGAGTTTCGTCGCGCCGCTCGACGAGGGCGTGGTCAACCATGACTCGGCCGACGGGTGGGTGATCGAGCACGCGACGGTCCAGTACAACTCCGGCGCCGGGCTGATGGCCGGTGCCCGCCAGCAGGTCCGCGCCAGCTGCCTGCGCGACAACGGCCAGTACGGCATGAACGCGTACAAGGCCGGCGGCCCCCTCCGCGACCTGGTGGTCGAGGACAACGAGATCGTGGGCAACAACACCGGCGACTGGGAGCGGCGGCGGGAGGGCTGCGGCTGCACCGGAGGCATCAAGTTCTGGGCCGTCAACGGCGCCGACGTACGCGGCAACTGGGTGCACGACAACCGCGGAACGGGGTTGTGGGCGGACACCAACAACAACGACTTCCGCATCGAGAACAACGTGCTCGAGGCCAACGACGGTGCCGCGCTGATCTACGAGACCAGCTACAACGCGGTCATCCGGAACAACACGATCCGGCGGAACAACTGGGTCGAGGGCCGCAGAGGAGCCAAAAACGGCGACACCTTCCCGTTCGCGACCCTCTACCTGTCCGAGTCCGGCGGCGAACCGCGGATCAAAGCCCGCACCGACAAGATCGAAATCTACCGGAACGTGCTGGAGAACAACTGGTCCGGGATCACCCTGTGGGAAAACGCCGACCGGTTCTGCAACAGCCCGGCCAACACCTCGTCCGGTGACTGCACCCTGCTGGTGCCGGACACCGACCGCTGCAAGCAGCCGGCGATCGCCAAGGCACCGCTCTACGCCGACTGCCGGTGGAAGACCCAGCGGGTGGACATCCACGGCAACCGCTTCGTCCTCGACAAGTCCGTCGTCAAGTGCACGGAGAAGTGCGACCGCATGGCGGTGCTGGCCAACTACGGCACCTATCCGGACTGGTCGCCGTACAAGGGTGAGGGAGTGGCTGAGGCGATCACCCACAAGCAGCACAACCGCTGGCACGACAACGTCTACCGCGGACCATGGAAGTTCGTCGCCCACGACCCGAGCCGGATCCTCGGCTTCGGGCAGTGGCAGGGCACGCCGTACCAGCAGGATGCGGGCAGCACCCTCGACCCACAGGCCGGTGGTTGAGATGGGCGGGGCACTGACGCGCGGTGGGCTGCCGGGCGGACCGGACACAGCGGGAACGCAGCCCGGCGCCGAACCGCGTCCTGCCGCCACACCGAGGATCGTCGGGATCGTCTGGGGGCTGCTGATCCTCAACACGCTCGGCTCCGCCGGGGCGGACACCATCATTCCGCTGCCCCGCTCCCTCATCCAGATGGTCACCATGGGCGCGCTGGTCGCCGCGTTCACGCTGGCGCTCGCGCTCAATCTCCGGCTGCACATCCGAGCCAGCGCCTTCGTGTTCCTGCTCACCCTGCTGCTCGTGCCGAGCGTGATCTCCAGCGCGTACCTGGAGTCCGGGTTCGGTGCGCTGTTCCGCTGCACCCGGCTGGCTCTCTTCATCGGCACGCTGTGGCTGCTCAGCCGCTGGTGGGACGGCAGCCTGACGTTCGTCCGGCACCACATCCGGATGTACTTCGCGGTGCTCGGGTCGGTGGCCGCCGGCTTGGTCGTCTCACCGGGCGCGGCCATGCCCGAGCTCTACGGCGGGCGCCTGGTCGGCGCGTTGTGGCCGCTCACCCCGCCGCAGATCGGACAGTACGCCGCGGTGATCACCGGGCTCACCGTGCTGCTCGTCCTGGGCCGCCGGACCGACAGGGCCAGCGCGGCGGTGGTCATCGTGCCGTCACTCGTCCTGCTCGCGTTGACCCATACCCGGACGGCCACGCTCGGCCTGTTCATCGGGCTGGCGTTGGCGATCGGCTCGCTCATCCCGACCAGCGCCGCCGCCCGCCGGTTCTTCACCTGGGCGGTGGTGTGCGCCACGGTGGCCGCGGTGGGGTTCGCCTCCGCGCTGCAGGCGTGGTTCCTGCGCGGACAGAGCAAGGAGAACTTCTCCAACCTCACCGGCCGGGCCAAGGTCTGGGACGCCCTGCTGGCTGCGCCCCGGTCGACCTCGGAGAAGTTGTTCGGCGTGGGCCTGGGCGACAAGTCGTTCGGCGGGCTGCCGATCGACAACAGCTGGCTGGCCGTTTACAACGAGCAGGGTCTGATCGGCGTCACCCTCGTCGCGGCGATCATCATCGTGCTGGGGAGCGTCGCGTTGCTGCGGCCACCGTCGCTGCAGAGGGCCTGCGCGATCTTCCTGATCAGCTACTGCGCGATTGCCTCGTACACCGAGGCCGGCCTTGGCGACGCCTCGCCGTATCTGCTGCATCTGGCCCTGGCCGCCTCGCTCCTTGCGGCACCTGCCGAGGTCGCTCCCCTCTCGACGCCCGAAGTCCCTCGACGACGCATCCCGCATGGGGCCCAGAGATCGGAGGTGACCTGAGCATGCACGTCCTCGTGGTGCACAACCGCTACGCCTCGGCGCAGCCGAGCGGCGAGAACAAGGTCGTCGACCAGGAGGTGGCGCTGCTGCGCGCGGCCGGCCACCGGGTCGAGGTGTTCGAGCGGCGCAGCGACGACATCGCCGACCGGTCCCTCCTCGCCAAGGCCGCGCTACCGCTGCTCGTGCCGTGGAACCCGGCGGTCCGCGCAGAGCTCGCCGCCCGGCTTCGCACCGAGCGGCCGGACGTGGTCCACGTCCACAACGTCTTCCCCCTCCTGTCACCCGCGGTGCTGGCCGCCTGCGCCGACGCCGGCGTACCCGTCGTCGCCACGCTGCACAACTACACCCAGGTCTGCCCGCCCGGCACACTGCAGCGGGACGGCCAACCGTGCACCAAGTGCGTCGGCTCTGCACCACTGCCCGCCGTCCGCCACGGCTGCTACCGGAACTCCCGGCTGGCGACGGTGCCGCTCGCGGTCAGCCTGTCGGTCAACCGGCGGCGGTGGTGGTCCGGCGTGGAGCGGTTCTTCTGCATCTCCGCGGCACAGCGCGACGTCCTGGTGCGGGCCGGCATGCCGGCCGAGCGGCTGGCGGTGAAGCACAACTTCGTGCCCGACCCGGGCACCTGCCGAGCCGGCGCCGGCGAGCATCTGCTCTATCTCGGCCGACTCGCGGAGGCCAAGGGCGTGCGACTGCTCATGGCCGCGTGGGACGAGATCGCCGCTGACGGCGGTGTGGGCGTGCCACTCGTGATCGCCGGCGCGGGGCCACTGGAGCCAGAGGTGACCGCCTGGGCGGCGGGCCGGGACGACGTGCGGTACGTCGGCCTGTACGACCCGGCCCAGTGCCGGGAGGCCGTCGCGCGGTCGGTCGCCGTGGTGGCTCCCTCGACATGGCTTGAGGCGTTCGGCCTCGTGGTCGTGGAGGCGATGGCGGCGGGGGTCCCGACCGTCGCCGCCGGTCACGGCGCCTTCGTCGAACTCGTCGAGGACGGGGTGACCGGGCTGCTGCACCAGCCGGGCGAGCCCACCTCGCTCGCGTCCTGCATACGCCGGATCACGACCGAGCCGGCCCTGGGCCGGGAGATGGGCCAGGCGGCCCGGCGCCGTTACGAGCAGGGGTTCAGCCCGGCCGTCGGCCTTGAACGCCTGGTGGAGGAATACCGCACCGCGATCGCGGGGCGGTCAGCACTGGCTCGCGGCGGGGACACCCGCGCGAGCAAGGATGGGGACAGTAGATGACACAATGCCGACTCTGCGGCTCAAAGGCGATGGCGAGCGTCGTCGATCTCGGGGCGACGCCACCATGTGAGAGCTTTCTCGCCGCGGACCAACTGGATCAACCGGAGCCGGCGTACCCGCTGCACCTGCGGGTCTGCACCGACTGCTGGCTGGCGCAGATCCCTCCGCTGATCACGCCGGAGGAGACGTTCACGCAGTACGCGTACTTCTCCTCCTACTCGACCTCCTGGGTGGAGCACGCGCGCACGTTCGTCGGCGACGCCGTACAGCGCCTTGCTCTCGGCCCCGACGCCTTCGTGGTCGAGGTCGCGAGCAACGACGGGTACCTGCTGAGGCACATGGTGGACCGGGGGATCCGCTGCCTCGGCATCGAGCCGTCGGTGAACGTCGGCGCCGCGGCGCGGGACGCGGGTGTGCCCACGCTCACGGAGTTCCTGGACCCGGCCACCGGCTCGGCCGTCCGCGCCGAGCACGGCCCGGCGGACCTGGTGGTAGCCAACAACGTGTACGCGCACATCCCCGACGTGGTCGGATTCACCCGGGGGCTGCGCGCCCTGGTCGCCGACGACGGCTGGGTCTCCATCGAGGTGCAGCACCTGTTGACCCTGATCGAGGAGAACCAGTACGACACGATCTACCACGAGCACTTCCAGTACTACACGGTCGCGTCCGCGACCCGGGCGCTGGCGAGCGGCGGACTCGCGCTCGTGGACGTCGAGTTGCTGCCCACGCACGGCGGCTCCATCCGGCTGTGGGCCCGGCCGGCCGAGGTGGCCGGCGAGCCGACCCGGCGGGTGGCCGACGTGTTGAACCGGGAGAAGGCCGCCGGGCTGCAGGAGCTGTCCGGGTACACCGAGTTCTCCGCTCGGGTGGCCAAGGTGCGTCGGGACCTCCTGCGGTTCCTCATCGAGGCGGCCGAGCGCGGCGAGACGGTCGTCGGCTACGGCGCCCCGGGCAAGGGCAACACCCTGCTCAACCACTGCGGCATCCGGCCCGACCTGCTCCCGTACACGGTCGACCGCAACCCCTACAAACACGGCAGGTTCACCCCGGGCACCCGCATCCCGATCCTGCCGCCCGAGCAGATCAGCACCGACAGACCGGACTACGTGCTGGTCCTCCCGTGGAACCTGCGGGACGAACTGGTCGAGCAACTGT
Organism: Streptomyces sp. NPDC057565; assembly: GCF_042801455.1. Classification (NCBI taxonomy): domain Bacteria; kingdom Bacillati; phylum Actinomycetota; class Actinomycetes; order Kitasatosporales; family Streptomycetaceae; genus Streptomyces; species Streptomyces sp. NPDC057565. The sequence goes on from NZ_JBHVFU010000013.1 coordinate 141,700, forward strand.
CCTTCGTGCACGCCTGGGGCGGTCGGCTGGTCTTCCCCGTCCCGGAACTGAGCATTGTCGAGGTCAAGTCATGAAGGTCGTACTGTTCTGCGGCGGTTATGGGCTGCGTATGCGCAGCGGAGCCTCCGACGACATGCCCAAGCCGATGGCGATGGTCGGCCCGCGGCCGCTGATCTGGCATGTCATGCGCTACTACGCGTACTTCGGGCACACGGAGTTCATCCTGTGTCTCGGGTACGGGGCGCATCACATCAAGAACTTCTTCCTCAACTACGAGGAGACGACGTCCAACGACTTCGTGCTGCGGGGCGGGCAAACCGAGCTGCTGTCCACCGACATCGCCGACTGGACGATCACATTCGCACAGACCGGCATCGAGTCACCGATCGGGGAGCGGCTGCGCCGGGTGCGGCACCACTTGGACGGCGACGAGATGTTCCTCGCCAACTACGCCGACGTGCTCACCGACGCCCCGCTGCCGAAGATGATCGACCGGTTCGCCCGGCGCGACGCCGGTGCGTCGATGATGGTGGTGCCGCCGCAGTCCTCGTTCCACTGCGTGGACCTGGGCGAGGACGGCCTGGTGGGGGGCATCACCGCGGTGAGCGAACTACCGCTGTGGGAGAACGGCGGCTACTTCGTGCTCCGCCAGGAGGTCTTCGACCACATCCCGGAGAACGGGGACCTGGTCGCCGACGGATGCGCCGAACTGGCCAAGCGCGGCCGGTTGGTGGCGCACCAGCACCGCGGCTTCTGGAAGCCGACCGACACCGTGAAGGAGCGGGCCGCGCTCGACGACGCGTACGCCCGGGGCAACCGCCCGTGGGCCGTGTGGGAACGGGACGGCGCGGGGGCGAACGCCGAAGTGGGGATCGCATGATCCAGCTCAGCGCCGGGCGCCTGGACCGGATCGTCGCGGTGGGCGCGCACTGCGACGACATCGCCATCGGCGCCGGCGGCACGCTGCTGACGCTGTGCCGCGCGCGGCCGGGTATCCGCGTCGACGTGCTGGTGCTCTCCGGCGGTGGCAGCGAGCGGGAGCAGGAGGAGCAGGCCGCGCTCGTTGCCTTCTGCCCGGGCGCCGACCTGCGGCTGACCGTGCTCAAGCTGCCGGACGGCCGGCTGCCCGCGCACTGGGAGGAGGCCAAGGCCGCGGTCGAGGAGCTGCGTCTGCAGACCGAGCCGGATCTGGTCCTCGCGCCGCGTACCGATGACGCGCACCAGGATCACCGCGGCCTGGCGCAGTTGCTGCCCACCGCGTTCCGCGACCACCTGGTGCTCGGCTACGAGATCGTCAAGTGGGACGGCGATCTCGGCCGTCCGGCGGTGTACCAGCCGCTGTCGCCGGAGATCGCCGAACAGAAGGTGCGGCTGCTGCAGGAGCACTACCCCTCGCAGCGGGACCGGCCCTGGTACGACCGGGAAGCCTTCCTCGGTCTTGCACGAATCCGCGGCATCGAATGCCACGCGCGCTACGCCGAGGCGTTCGCCGTCACCAAACTCACTCTCAATCTGGGGGAATGAACCATGCGCGTACTGCTGACCGGACACCAGGGCTACCTGGGCACCGTGATGGCCCCGGTCCTCGCGGCCGCCGGACATGAGGTCGTCGGTCTGGACGCCGGCCTGTTCGCCGACTGCGTCCTTGGCCCGCCGCCCGCGGACCCGCCGGGTCACCGGGTGGACCTGCGCGACGTCACGGCCGACCACGTGGCCGGGGTGGACGCCGTGATCCACCTGGCCGCACTGTCCAACGACCCGCTGGGATCGCTGGCGCCGGAGCTCACCTACGACATCAACCACCACGCGTCCGTGCGGCTGGCCCGACTGGCCCGCGACGCCGGAGTGCGGCGCTTTTTGTACGCGTCGACCTGCTCGGTCTACGGCGCCGCCGGCGGCGACGACCTGGTGACCGAGGACGCCCCGCTGCGCCCGGTGACGCCGTACGCGGAGTCCAAGGTGCGGGTGGAGGACGACCTGCACGCGCTGGCCGACGGCGACTTCACCCCGGTGTTCATGCGCAACGCCACCGCCTTCGGCTACTCACCCCGGCTGCGCGCCGACATCGTGCTGAACAACCTGGTGGGCCACGCGCTCCTGTCCGGCGAGGTCCTTGTGCTCTCCGACGGCACCCCTTGGCGCCCGCTGGTGCACGCCGCCGACATCGCACGGGCTTTCACGGCCGCGCTGAGCGCGCCACGCGAGGCGGTGCACGACCGCGCGTTCAACATCGGCAGCGAGATCAACAACGTCACGGTCGCCGAGATTGCCGAGCAGGTCGCCGAGGCGGTGTCCAGCGCGAAGGTGGTGATCACCGGGGAGACCGGTGCCGATCCGCGGTCGTACCGGGTGGACTTCTCCCGGTTCCGCGCCGCGATTCCCGGCTTCGACTGCGAGTGGACGGTGAAGGAGGGCGCGCTCGAACTCGCCGACACCTACCGGAAACACGCGCTGACCCGGGAGGACTTCGAGCAACGCTTCACCCGGCTGGCCGTGCTGCGCGCGGCGTCCGACGCCGGCGCCGTCGACGACACGCTGCGGTGGCGCCGATGACCGCGGTCGGCGAGCAGATGCACGCGCTGGTGGAGCGTCTGTACCCGCTGTGCCGGAGCATCACCGGCGACGGGGTGCGCGCCACCCTGGACATCGTCGGCGAGTACGTTCCGCTGCAGGTGCACGAGGTGCCGACCGGGACTGAGGTGCTCGACTGGACGGTGCCGCAGGAGTGGAACATCCGGGACGCGTACATCGCCGACAGCGCCGGCAAGCGGGTCGTCGACTTCGCCGCGTCCAGCCTGCACGTGCTCGGCTACAGCGTGCCGGTGTCGGCGACCATGCCGCTGGCCGAGCTCCGCGCGCACCTGCACACCCTCCCGGAGCACCCGGCCTGGGTGCCGTACCGCACCAGCTACTACAAGCCGGAATGGGGGTTCTGCCTGGCCCAGGAGACCTTGGACGCGCTGCCGGACGGCGAGTACGAGGTGCGCATCGACTCCACGCTCGCGGACGGCCACCTCACCTACGCCGAACACGTGGTCCCCGGGCAGGTCCCCGACGAGGTGATCGTCTCCTGCCACGTCTGCCACCCGTCGCTGGCCAACGACAACCTGGCCGGCATCGCGGTGGCGACGTTCCTGGCCGGCGCGCTGGCGCATGAGACGCCGTACTACACCTACCGGTTCATCTACGCGCCCGGCACCGTCGGGGCGATCACCTGGCTGGCCCGCAACGCGGAGCGGGTGGATCGGGTCAAGCACGGGCTCGTACTGGCCTGCGCCGGCGACTCGGGGCAGCTGACGTACAAGCAGAGCAGACGCGGCGACGCGGAGATCGACCGGGTGATGCGATATGTGCTGGCCGCCTCCGAACGCCCGCACCGCGTCGACGAGTTCACCCCGTACGGGTACGACGAGCGGCAGTACTGTTCGCCCGGGTTCGATCTCGGCGTGGGATCGCTCAGCCGGACCCCGTACGCCGGGTACCCCGAGTACCACACCTCGGCTGACAACCCGGACTTCGTCTCCCCGGAGGCGATGGCGGACACCCTTGCGGTCTGCCGCGAGGCGTTCGCCGTGCTCGACCGCAACCGGCGGTACCTCAACCTCAGCCCCTACGGCGAACCACAGCTGGGCCGACGCGGGTTGTACGACACGCTCGGCGGCCGCAGCGACACCAAGCAGGCCCAGATGGCCATGCTCTGGGTGCTCAATCTCTCCGACGGCGAGCACAGTCTGCTGGACGTCGCCGAGCGGTCCGGGCTGCCGTTCGACACCGTCGCCGTCGCTGCCGGCGCCCTGCACGACGCCGGGCTGATCAAAGCATGACGCCGATGACCATCGAGGGGGAGAAGACGACGACACCGGCCGGATCCGCCCGGCGGGCCATCGTCGGCCGGTTGTCCTGGGGACTGGCCGATCAGGCGGCCTCCAGCATGAGCAACTTCGTGGTGGGGATCTACGTGGCCCGCTCGCTGGGGGTGACCGCGTTCGGCGTGTTCAGCCTGGCCTGGGTGACCTACGGCGTGGTGCTCAACGTCTCCCGCGGGCTGGCCACCGACCCGCTCGTGGTGCGCTTCAGCGGAGCGCCGGACGCGTCCTGGCGCGGGGCGGTGGCCCGGTCGTCGGGTACCGCGCTCGGCGTCGGTGCCGCCCTCGGCACGGCGTGTCTGGTGGTCGGGCTTGGTCTTGGCGGCAGCGTGGGGCCCGCGTTCGCCTGCCTCGGCGTCATGCTGCCTGGGCTGCTGCTGCAGGACGCCTGGCGGTTCTCGTTCTTCGCCGCCGGCGCAGGGCGGAAGGCGTTCGTCAACGACCTCGTGTGGGGCGTCGCACTCGTCCCGGCCCTGGTCGTGGCGGCCCGCGTGGGCAGCGTGTCCGCTTTCGTGCTCGCGTGGGGCGCGTCTGCCACGGTGGCGGCGGGGTACGGCTGCCTCCAGTCCGACATCCGGCCCCGGATGACCGGAGCGCGCGGGTGGCTTCGCGAGCAGCGCGATCTCGGCTACCGGTACCTCGTCGAGAACGTCAGCCTCAGCGGCGCGAGCCAGCTGCGGGCGTACGGGCTCGGCGCGATCGTCGGGGTCGGCGCGGTGGGTGCGGTCCGGGGCGCCGAGCTGCTGCTCGGCCCGTTCCTCGCCGTGCTGATGGGTCTTTCGCTGGTCACCGTCCCGGAGGCGGCACGGGTGCTGCAGCGGGCCCCGCACCGCCTTGGCACGTTCTGCCTCCTGCTGGGTGGCGGGCAGGCCGCCGGCGCGCTGCTCTGGGGCGGGGCGCTGCTGCTGATGCCGGACCGGCTCGGCGAGCTCGTGCTCGGCGGCGTCTGGCACTCCGCCGCGGAGCTCGTTGTGCCGGTCACCCTCGGCATCGCGGGCGTCGGCCTCGGCACCGGCGCGGCGGCCGGGCTGCGCGCGCTCGCTGCGGCCCAGCGCAGCCTGCGCTGCCAGCTGTTCGCCTCCGCCTGCTATGTCAGCGGCGGGCTCGGCGGGGCGGCCGCGGCCGGCACGGTCGGCTCGGCCTGGGGCGTCGCTGCCGCGACCGTCAGCGGCTCGGCCGTGTGGTGGCTGCAACTGCGGTCCGCCCTGCGCGAGCACCACCAGGACTCCATTCCCAAAGTCAGGACTCCATTCCCAAAGTAAGGACGCCATGACCGCCCGCCCCAGGCTGAGCATCGGCCTGCCCGTGTACAACGGCGAGGAGTACCTCGCCGAGTCGCTCGACGCCCTCCTCGGCCAGACCTACGAGGACTTCGAGCTGGTCATCTCCGACAACGCCTCGACCGACGGGACCGAGGAGATCTGCCGCAAGTACGTCGCGCAGGACTCGCGCATCCGCTACCTCCGGCTGCCACGGAACATCGGCGCCGCGCCGAACCACAACCACGTGTTCACCAAGTGCCGCAGCGAGCTGTTCAAGTGGGCCTCGCACGACGACCTGTACGCCCGGGACCTGCTGCGCCGCTGTGTGGAGGCGCTGGACGAGCGGCCGGACGTGGTCCTCGCGCACTCCGACCAGGCGGTCATCGACGGCGAAGGACAGGTGAAGGTCCCGTACGAGTACGGGCTCGCCACTGCCTCGCCGCACGCGCCGGAGCGCTTCCGCAGTTTCCTGTTCGAGCCCGGTGGCGACGACTTCTACGGGGTGATGCGTGCCGACATGCTGCGCCGGGTGAGGCCGCACGACAGCTACCACCACGCGGACCGCACATTCGTCGCCGAGATCGTCCTGCAGGGGCCCTTCCATCAGGTGCCGGAGCTGCTGTACTTCCGCCGCGACCACCCCACCCGCGCCGAGCGGGCGAACCCCGGCAAGCGCTCCCGCTCCATCAACCTGGACCCGCGCCGGGCGGGCCTGCTGCACCCGACGCCCCGGCTGCTCGCCGAGTACATGTGGGGCTTCGTCGCGGCGATCCGGCGGGCGCCGTTGTCCTCGGCCGACCGACGCGCGTGCTACCGCCACCTGGCCGCATGGATGACCAGCCGGGTCCGGCCCGGCGCCGGCGAGCGGGTCGAGGACCGCGCCCCGGTCGACCCAGACCGGCTCACCATCTCCGTCGACGCCCTCGTCGCCAGCCGTGAAGGGAGGCAGGCATGACGTCCGCGGACGAAACCCCGGTGCGCGTCGGGGTGTTCGGCCTGCTCGGCTCCGGCAACCTCGGCAACGACGGGTCGCTCGAGGCCGTGCTCGGGTACCTCCGCGCCGAGCACCCGGAGGCAGTCGTGGACGCGCTGTGCGGCGGACCCGAGGTCGTCGCGACCCGGTACGGGATCCCCGCGACGCGGCTGCACTGGAACCGCGGGGAGTACCGGACCGCGTCGCGTGCGGGCGCGATCGCGGCGAAGGGTCTGGGCAAACTCGTCGACGCCGTCCGCACCGCTGCCTGGGTGCGCCGGCACAACGTGGTGATCGTGCCGGGCATGGGCGTCCTGGAGGCCACGCTGCCGCTGCGGCCGTGGGGCTTCCCGTACGCACTGTTCCTGCTCTGCGCGAGCGGCCGGCTGCTTCGCACCCGGGTCGCGCTGGTCGGCGTCGGCGCCGCCGCGATCGGCAACCGGCCCACCCGAGCCCTGGTGCGCTGGTCGGCGCGGCTGGCCGCGTACCGCTCGTACCGGGATGCCCAGTCCCGCGACGCGATGCGGGCGATGGGCGTGGACACCGCGCGCGACGAGGTCCACCCGGATCTCGCGTTCGCTCTGCCGACGCCGCGGGCGAGCGCGCCGTCGGGCCCGCCAGGCCTGGTCTGCGTCGGCGTCATGGACTTCCACGGCGGCAACGACGACCGTGCCCGAGCCGAGGAGATCCACCGGCGCTACCTCGACGGGACGATCCGCTTCGTCCGCGCGCTGGTCGAGGACGGCAGGCCGGTCAGGCTGCTCACCGGCGACAAGTGCGATGCGCCGGTGGTCGCCGCGATCCTCGACATGGTGGACTCGCCGCTGGTCACCGCTGCCGAGGCGGCCTCACTTGCCGACCTGATGAAGGAGACGGCGGCTGCCGACACCGTGGTGGCGATCCGATACCACAACCTGATCTGCGCGCTGAAGGTCGGCACGCCGACGCTCGCACTCAGCTATGCGGCGAAGAGCGACGCGCTCATGGCCCAGATGGGCCTTGCCGCGTACTGCCACCCGGCTCGCGAGGTCGACGCCGACCGGCTGCTCGAGCAGTTCCGGGCGCTGGAGCAGCGATCGGCCGAGCTGCGACAGACCCTCACCGAGCGGAACCTGGCCGCCGCCCAGCGCCTTGAGCACCAGTTCACCGCCTTGACCGCGGCCCTGTTCCCGGCGGCCGACCACGCCCACGCCTTGCGGGAGGCTCCATGAAGGCAACCAAGATCCCGGCGATCGACGGCGCGTACCTGTTCGAGCCGACGCCGTACGCCGACGAGCGCGGCTTCTTCTGCCGCACCTTCGACGCCGACGTGGTCCGCTCGGTGGGCCTCGACTCGGACGCCTTCGTCCAGGACAGCGTGTCCCGCTCGGTCCGGGGCGTACTGCGCGGCCTGCACCTGCGCTCCGGCGCCGGCGAGTCCAAGCTGGTGCGGTGCTCGTACGGGAGGATCTTCGACGTCGTCGTGGACCTGCGGACGGACTCGCCGACCTACCGCAACCGGGCCTTCTTCGAGCTGTCCGGCGAGACCCAGGTGACCCTGTACATCCCGGCGGGGTGCGCGCACGGCTTCCAGGCGCTGACCGAAACCGCCGACACCTCGTACCGGATCGACCGCCCGCACGATCCGGCCGAGGACGTGACGATCGCCTTCGACGACCCGGAGCTCGCCATTCCCTGGCCGCTGCCGGCCACATCGATGTCCCAGCGGGACCGGGAGGCGCCGAGCCTCGCCGAGGTCCTGAAGCAAAGAGAGAAGTGAGGTCGGCGTGGACACCAAAGAGACCAAAGAGACCGATGAGTTCCTCCTGCCCCGGTCGCGGACGGCGAACGAGCGGCTGCACGCCATGATCCCCGGGGGCGCGCACACCTACGCCAAGGGCGACGACCAGTACCCCGAGAACCTGGCCCCGGTCATCAGCAACGGCCGCGGTGCCCACGTGTGGGACATCGACGGCAACCGCTACATCGAGTACGGCTCCGGCCTGCGGTCGGTCAGCCTCGGCCACGCCCACCCGCGCGTGATCGAGGCGGTACGGCGAGAACTCGACCGCGGCAGCAACTTCGTCCGGCCGTCCATCGTGGAGGTCGAGGCCGCGGAACGCTTCCTGGCCACGGTACCGACCGCCGAGATGGTGAAGTTCGCGAAGAACGGCTCCGACGTCACCACCGCCGCGGTGCGCCTCGCCCGCGCCGTCACCGGGCGCCCGCGGGTGGCCATCTGCGCCGACCATCCGTTCTTCTCCGTCGACGACTGGTTCATCGGCACCACGCCGATGTCCGCCGGCATTCCGGCGGCGACCACCGAGCTCACCGTGGCGTTCCCCTACGGGGACCTGACCGCCACGGAGGAGTTGCTCACCCGGTACCAGGACGAGGTCGCCTGCCTGATCCTCGAACCTGCAGGCCACACCGAGCCGCCGCCCGGGTACCTCGCCGGCCTGCGCGAACTGGCCGACCGGCACGGCTGCGTACTGATCTTCGATGAGATGATCACCGGCTTCCGCTGGTCCGAGGCGGGCGCCCAGGGCCTGTACGGCGTCGCCCCCGACCTCTCCACGTTCGGCAAGGCGCTGGGCAACGGGTTCGCCGTCTCCGCGCTGGCTGGGCGCCGCGATCTGATGGAACGGGGCGGGCTGCGTCACTCCCGCGACCGGGTGTTCCTGCTGTCCACCACGCACGGTGCGGAAACGCACTCCCTGGCAGCCGCGATGGCCGTGCAGACCACCTACGTCGAGGAGGGCATCACCGCGCGACTGCATGCCCTCGGCGAGCGGTTGGCCGCCGGTGTCCGCGACGCCGCGGCCGTCATGGGCGTCGGCGACCACGTCATCGTCCGGGGCCGGGCCAGCAACCTGGTCTTCGCCACCCTCGACGAGAACCGGCAGCCGTCGCAGCAGCACCGCACCCTGTTCCTGCGCCGACTCCTCGCGGGCGGAGTGCTGGCCCCGTCGTTCGTGGTGAGCAGTGCGCTTGACGACGCCGACATCGACCGCACCGTTGATGTGGTGGCCCAGGCATGTGCGGTGTACCGAAAGGCATTGGACGCCGCCGACCCCACCCCCTGGCTGGCCGGGCGACCCGTGAAGCCCGTATTCCGCCGCTTGGCATGACGAGACGTGACGCGACGTCAGCGGCGCTCCCGACGACCGACGTCGGCCATCCGGCCGGCGATCCGGTCGACCAGCCACGCGGTCGCCGGTACCACCGCCAGCGCGGTGCACCAGCCGCCGAGGACGTCGGTCGGGTAGTGCGCGCCCAGGGCGACCTGCGCCCATCCCATCGCGGCGCCGGCCACCAGCGCCGCGGCGAGCACGAGTGACGTCCCGGCCGTCCTGCCGAGCCCGAGCCGGCCGGTCGCGAGCAGCGCCACCACGAGGGCGAGTGCGGTGAAGAAGGCCGTGTGCCCGCTCGGATAGGCCAGGTTGCCGTCGCCGTGGATGGTGCGTCCCACCAGGTGCTTGAGCAGCGTCGCCGTCCCCACGCTCAGGCCGACGCCGACAACGATGAGCACCCCCGCGCGAGGACGCCGAAGCAGCAGGCAGCCCGTCACGGCGGCTACGACCAGCATCTCCGCTCCGGCGGGCTCCCCCCAGAAGTCCGTGGCCAGAGCGACCTTCCGCCACGGCGGCCGCACACCGTCCACCACGGGCTGGAACCACCCGTCCACCCTGCCGGGCTTGTCGTGGCCGGCGTACAAGACCCCGACCACGACGACCACCAGCGCGGCGAGGGCCGCGATCAGCCCGAGCCACGCGCGCAGCGACGGGGGCAGCACTCCGGGCGCCGGCCGGCCGGTCACACGCCCACCGCGTCCGGTCGACCTGCGGTAGTGACCTTCTTGTCCGCCGTGCGCAGCGTCGGGCGTTGCGGGATTACGTCGCCGCCCTGCTGGCGCCGCGGGACCGCAACAAGACGCTGACCTCGTTGGCGAAGCCGGTGACCGCGCCCCACGACGGCGGGGCATTGTTTCCGGACGACTCCGGTGCCCGGAAGTCCGGGCACGCCACGGCCAGTGTGTCCCATCAGTACCTCGGCTCCCGCGGGCAGGTCGGAAAAGGCATCGTCGCGGCCGCCACCGCCCGGATCGTCAGCCTGTACGGGCGGCTGCGCGGCTGGACCGAGCAAGATCATGAACCCGTCAAGCACGAACTGGGCCGGGCCGACTTCCAGGTCCTCTCCTGCCAGGCGATCCAACGCGAGCCCCCCGTCGTGTCCGACCACCCTCCAGCGACCATAACCGCCCCGCGGACACCCGCTCCTGACCTGTACGACTCCGCGCGAGTCGTCAGCCTGTGCAGCCACGAACTCACCAGCCTGGCCATCGTCCTGGCCAAGGGCATCGGGATCAGCCTCTACTTGTCACCCTAACCAACAACCCGGTCGCGGAGTGTAAGCCGCGCCCCGTTTCGTGGCGTCCCTGAAGCCAGATCTATCACCTTGGCGTACGGAGACACACGAGCAGCGCCAAAACAACTCCGCGATCGACCGGGTTCGGCCCGGTCAGCGATCCCCCTCTTTGGCGCGAACGGAGGCCGCGTCGACGATCGCCGAGGTCCAGTCCACCTCGCCCCGGGCCCCGAGTTCGTCCAGCACCGCCCGGTGCAGCCGACGCCACAGGCCGGCCTCGGTCCATACCGTGAAGCGGCGATGCGATAGATCAGCACCCACGACCGGCATCATGCCGCACGAACATCAAGTCGCGTGAGACAGCCTCTAAGTCTTGATTGGTGCGGCCGTCCTGGCGGCCTGCTCGATCTTCGCGCAGTAGGCTGCACGGGCTTCCTCGTCGATCTGCTTCTCGTGTTCGGCGCGCAACCCGGTCCGGCCGTCGAGGCCCTCGCGCAGGATATCGGCGTGCCCGGCATGCCGGATGGACTCGCCCAGGACATGGACCATGATGCCGAACAGGTTCGTGTCGGTATAAGGCTCCGGCCACCACGGCACGTGGCCGGGGGCGTCGAGGGGAAGCTCGTTGATCGTCGCGTCCGAGTGTTCCCACGTGCGCCGGTAGAACCCGATGATCTGATCGCGGGTCTCGTCCTCGGTCGCCCACAGATCGCTGCCGTCGGAGTCCTGCCACCGGCACAGCGGTTCCGGGGAAGGGCGGTCGAAGACCTCGCCGAAGTACCTGGCCTCGACGGTGGCCACGTGTTTGACCAGGCCGAGGAGGTTGGTCCCGGTCGCTGTCAAAGGTCGGCGGGCGTCGTATTCGGACAAGCCGTCGAGCTTCCAGAGCAGCGCCTTGCGGTCCCGCCGCAGTCTCCCGTGCAGGTTGTCTTTCGCGAATTCATCGATCATGCGGCATGAGCCTGCCATGGGCTGCTCGTGGTCTCAAGATCCCGTACGTGGTCCGCAACGGCTGGCAGAGCCGAGGCCTGGCCATGGCCGCCGCTCTGACCTGCTACAAGAAGCTCGCGAAACTTGCCACGTGAGACAACCTCTTAGTTGACTGAGCGCCGGGCCGCCTCGAGTACAAGCCGCCACCCATGACAGGCTCGCTAATTTCAGCCGAACTGCACAGCGGAGCGGGCCAACGGTTTCCGCCGCAGCATGAACAAGGAGTAGTCATTCCAGGTGTGACCTGATTCACATAAATTAATGTGTGGGTGAACCGTAGGCCGCCTGGCAGTGGACGGAAGAGCCGCGAGTGGCGATTACTGAGCTCGCCCTTGTCCAGGCGGAATACCAGCCTCCTCAAACGCCAACGGGTGCTGGACACCATCCAGCCATGTGGCAGCAGCTCGAACATCAGCTCGACCAGATCAGCAACAGGAAACTGACCGAGCGGATCACCGAACTCACAGAGGCCAACAGGAAACTCGAACACGACCTGGCGCAGCTCCGGCCACTCGCCGACTACGTCAAAGAACTGGAACGGGACCTGGCCGCGGCCCGCACCGGCCTGCGGCAGATGATCCGGGACGAGAACCGGTAGTAGCTGGTTCAGAAGGACCGGTAGATGCGGTCGGGATCGGTGAAGGCTGCCTCGGCGAACTCCGCGAAGTCCATGTTGGCGATCGCCAAATTGCCGTGCACGTCGTGGACGCCGGCCGGGATGGTCCGGAACTCTCAAGGCGGTTGGGAGTCGCTGAGCTCCTGGTAGTCCATCGGGTCGAGGTCTTCGTCCTCGGTGATGTCGAGGGCGAGCAGCGCGCGATGGGCAGACTGCATCGTGACCCGATCGGCGACGAACACAACGCTCAGGTTCTCGTCTCGTCTCGTCTCGCCTCGTTGAGAACCTCATCGGGCGTGGGACGAAAGGTCGTCGCGGTTGTCGCCGTGGTCACAGTGGTAGCCATCAGCCCCAGCAGGAGCCGGTGTCATACCCAGCTGGCAGAGCTCCCAGCCATGGACACCTTTGAGTTCTGGACCATCATCGAGGCCGCTCGCTCGGCCAGCACGGCAGACAAGCCCTTCGTCGATGCCCTGGTTGATGAGCTGGCCACCCGTTCCAAAGGGGACCTCCTCCGCTACGAGGAACGCTTCGACAAGGTGCATGGAGCTGTCTACCGATGGGACGTGTGGGCAGCCGCCTACCTCATAGGTGGCGGCTGCTCGGACGACAGCTTCATGGACTTCCGCGCCGGCCTGATCGCGCTGGGTCGCGACTGGTACGAGAGGGCTGCAGCCTGCCCGGACAGTCTCGCTGAGCATCCTGCGGTGATCGCCGCCGCAGAGACGTACGACGATGAAGCCGTGTTCTACGAGGACGTCAACTACGCGGCCAGCGGCGCGTTCAAGCGCGTCACCGGCGGTGAAGAGGACTTCTACGATGCCTGGGACGAGTACGCAGCCTCACGTGACCGTTCCGGACAAGACTCCGTAGAGATGGGCGAAGACTTCGACTTCGACGACCCCGATGAGATGCGACGCCGACTCCCGGGACTCGCCGCCCTCTACCTCCTCGACACACCACGCTGAGCAGCGACGGACAGCGAGACGCGCTCTCGATAGGTCGGCTGGCAACGGGCCGAGCTCGGCACTCGATTCGCAGCGAATCCTCCCCGCTAATGGAGCCTCATGACAGACCTCGCCAAGCAGCGACTCCGTATTGCGATGTCCGCCCTCAGCGAAGCCATTCCTCACGACCTCCGCCGCCCTCCCCTTGGTTGGCCTGCTGTTCGGGCATGGGAAGCCGAACATGTCCTTGAACTGCCCGAGCCGTACCGCACGTTCGTCGCCGAGATCTCCAACGGCACCTGGGAAGGCCCGCCCTTGGCCCATGGGCTGCTACCACTGGGACAACTCCCCGAGAGCTGGCAGTGCTGGGAAGCCGAATGCTGGCTGAGCCCTGAACCACTCGACTGAGTACACCCGCGGTGGGCCAATACCGTGAGAATCCGGGGATTTCGACGCGCCTGTGAGCGTCCGGCTCCGGGGCATGTGCGCTGTCAGATACCAGGTTCGTCCTGGCTGGCGGAGATCGCTTGACGGTGCGAGAGCGTGATGCGTCGCTGGACTGGGTCGATTTCCAGGATCTTGACTGAGAGTGCGTCTCCGACTTGGACGACCAGCTGTCGATGGTCCGGGTGCCTCTCGCCCAGTTCGGAGTTGTGCACCAGCCCCTCCGCCTTCCAGTCGGTGCAAGCCGTACTGGCCATGGCCGCCGTCATCGCCCTCCTCGCCGCCTGGTCCCGCCCCGCCCCCTGGCTCCTGGCACTCGTGCTGCTCGTCCTCTTCGCGACCTGGGCTTTCGCGTTCGTCCGATGGCTGCGCCAAGGCTCCTTGATCAACGAGAGGCAGGCCGAGTGACATCGTCATCTCCTTCATCTCCTTGCGGTGGCGAGGTCGTTGATGTCGGGGTTGCGCAGGACGGCGGGAGCGTTGCTGCCCGGCCGGGAAGCGACGAGCATGGCGCGGCCGACGGCGTCCGTGGTGCTGATGTGCTGGGGGAAGAGGCGCTTGAGCAGCGGGTGGACGACCGCGGTGGCGCGGTAGAGCCGGCGGTAGAGCGAGGTCCGGGAGACAGCGCCGTCGACCGGCTGGATGAAGCCGGGACGGAACATGTACGCGGTCATGGGCAGCGCCCGGAGGTCGTTCTCCGTACGGCCCTTGACGCGGGCCCACATCTGTCGGCTCCTGCCGGTGGGGTCGGTGCCCTCGCCGGAGACGTACACGAAGGTCAGGTTCGGGCTCGCGGCGATCAGGGCGCGTGCGGCGGCCAGTGCGTAGTCGTAGGTGACGCGGGTGTACTCGGCTTCGGTGCGGCCCACGGCGGAGACACCGAGGCAGTAGAAGCAGGCGTCCAGGCCGGTGAGCTGGTCCTGGATCGCCGTGTAGTCGGTGAAGTCGGCGTGGACGATCTGCCTCAGCTTGGGATGGGCCACGTCCAGGGGCGTTCGGACGACCGCGAGGACTTCGGTGACCGCGTCGTCCCGCAGACAGGCACGCAGGGCGCCGTGCCCGATCATTCCGGACGCTCCGAAGACGATGACGCGCACGAGTTCTCCTGGTGGTGAGGGTGTGCCCGGGGAGGGTTTCAGTGAAAAGGGTGATGGTGGGGCGCGGTGCAGGCGTCGCCCCGGTCCAGGCCGTCCGCGGCCCGCCGCCCGCGGCGCGGGGCCGCTTAGGGCGGACCGTCTCGGGGGGTCAGCGGGGAAGGCCCATGGACCGGGAGACCAGGGTGTCGAAGGCGCGGTCGGGCAGGAAGCGCCGCAGGCCGATGAGCGGGCGGGCGCTGAATCCGGTGGCGTAGCGGGTCTTGGGCCGGCGTGCTGTGACGGCCTTGCCTATGGCGTCGGCGATGACGGTGGGCGGGGACATGCGCTTGACCATGGCCTCGGAGCGCATGGAGGCGGCGACGGCCTCGGCCTGGCCGGCGTAGGCGCCCGAGGCGGAGGACTTCTCCAAATGGTCGGCAGCGATGCCGCTCCACTCGGTGCGGATGCCGCCGGGTTCGATGACGACGACGTCGATACCGAAGGGCTTGACCTCGATCCGCAGGCAGTCGCTGAGGGCTTCGAGGGCGAACTTGGTGCCGTGGTACCAGCCGCCCAGCGGGGTGTAGACCTTCCCGCCCATCGAGGTGATGTTGATGACTGTCCCGCTGCGGCGGGCACGCATGTGCGGCAGGGCGATCTGTGTCAGGCGGACGGCGCCGAAGACGTTGACGTCGAACTGGCGGCGGGCCTCGTCCTGCGAGACGTCCTCCAGGGCACCGTACGAGCCGTATCCGGCGTTGTTGACCAGGACGTCGATGCGCCCGGTCTCGGAGATGACGCGGTCGACTCCGTTGCGCATGGAGTCGTCGTCGGTGACGTCCATCGCCAGCGGACGCAGGCCGTGTTCGGCGAGCTTGTGCAGGCGGTCGGTGCGGCGGGCCGCTCCGTAGACGGTGTAGCCGAGGCCGATCAGCTTGAGGGCGGTCGCTTCGCCGATGCCGGAGGAGGCGCCGGTCACGAGGGCGGTCTTGGTGGTGGTCATGGGAGTCCTCATCGTCAGACAGGGTGCGGGGCTCGTCGGTGCCTGCTGATCAGATACCGAACTGGGTCTTGATGCCGCCGATGAAAGTGGCGTCGGCGGCGGCGGCACGGGTGGCGATCAGCTCGGTGGCGTACGGGCCGGCCGGGTAGCGCAGCTGGTCGGTGCCGTCGGTTGCGGCCCGGTAGACGGTCTCGGCGACGACGTCGGGTTCGTCGCCGGCGACGGTCAGCTGCTCCTGCGCTGTGAGGAACGCATGGACGAACTTCTGGTACTCGGCGAGGGACTCGTCGTTGGTGAAGTCGAAGGAGCGGCCGGCGAAGTCGGTGTTGACGATGCCTGGCTCGACGATCTTGACGTCGACGCCGATCGCGGCAAGTTCGTAGTGCAGGGCCTCACTCAGTCCTTCGACGGCGAATTTGGTGCCGTGGTACAGGGTGCCGAGCGGGAAGGTGACCTTGCCGCCGATGGAGGAGATGTTGATGACGGTGCCGCTGCCGTTCGCGCGCAAGTGCGGCAGGACGGCCTTGGTCGTCTCCAGCAGGCCCATGACGTTCACGTCGAACTGCCGGCGGGCCTTGTCCATCGGGATCGCCTCCAGCAGACCGTAGGCGCCGTACCCCGCATTGTTGAGCAGCACGTCGATCCGCCCGAAGCGCTCCAGGCCGGCGTCGACGGCCGAAGTGATAGAGGCGGAGTCCTGCACGTCGAGCCGGGTGACGAGTACGTTGTCCAGCGCAGTGAGCTCGGTCTCCCGCTCGGGGCTGCGCATCGTGGCGATCACGTTCCAGCCCTGCTCGTGGAAGAGCTTCGCGGTCGCCCGGCCGATGCCGCTCGAGCTGCCGGTGATGAGGACGGTCCTGGTCATGGTCGTCTCCGATCCTTCGTCGTGTCCACCGCTGCGGTGGCTCGTGGCCTCCACGCTAGGCGGAGAATCACGACAAAGAACTAGCGAAAGACGCCTTCCCTCTTGCCATTCGCGCCAACGCCGAATGGCGCCTTCTGCGTGTCGAATGGCGCACACGGCATCCCCGCCGCCGCATGCGGGCAACTACCCTCGATTCATGGCATCAGACCGGTTCACCCTGGACCCGGGGGCCCGTGCGCTCCTGCACGACCTCGGAATCTCCGTCGCCAGCGTGCTGCGGCGGGCGCAGCTCCCGGCCGGCGTCTTCGCGCACGGCCAGGTCTCGATGACGGTCGAGGAGTACTACCGGTTCTGGGACGCGCTCGACGCCGAGGCCGCGGATCCCGACCTGGCGGCGAGGATCGGGCGGGCTCTGTCCGTCGAGGCATTCAATCCGCCGATCTTCGCGGCGCTGTGCAGCGCGAACCTGCGCACCGCGGCCGAGCGCATCGCCGCGTTCAAGCCGCTCATCGGCCCATTGAACCTCCGCGTCACCTTCGACCACACCGGCCTGACGATCGCAGTCAACTGGCCCGAGGGGCAGCCCCCGCCCCCACTGCTTGTCTCCGCCGAGCTCGCGTTCTGGGTAGCACTGGCACGCATCGGCACGCGGCGCGAGGTGCACCCGACCCGCGTCGCCATGCGCCGCGCCCCGCAACCCTCAGCTGAGACGACCTCCTACTTCGGCACGCAGATCCGCGAAGGCAAGACCGACGCCGTCACCTTCTCCGCCGAGGACGCCTCGCTGCCGTTCCTCACCGAGGACGAGTCCATGTGGGACTTCTTCGCACCGGAACTGCGCCGCCGCCTGTCCGATCTCGAAGCGTCCGCCACCACGGCCGACCGAGTGCGGGCCGCGCTCCACGAGCGCCTGCCCGCCGGCGAGAGCTCCATCAACGCCATCGCCGCGCAGCTCATGCTCAGCCCCCGCACGCTCCAGCGACAACTGCGAGCAGAGGACACCAGCTACCAGGCCGTCCTCAGCGACACCCGAGAGAAACTCGCCCGCCGCTACCTCGCGGACCGGTCCCTCCCCACCTCCCAGGTCGCCTACCTCCTCGCCTACGACGACACCAACTCCTTCTACCGCGCCTTCCGCCGCTGGACCGGACTCACCCCGGAAGCCGCACGCAACGGCGGCCACCTCGCCCCCGCCTGACCGGTGAAGTCGGATCCGACGTGGCGCTGAGACATGCAGGTCGCGCCTGTACCTCGTTCGCGTTGAACGCCGATGTCTGGAAGGCCGAGCGGACGCGCCGGGAACAGCCGGTCCGGCCGGCACGGTTGCATCGACCGAGGGGCCGGAGCCGCACGGGCGGGGAATAGGGAGACCATAGGGTCGTCCGCCCCACCAGGATCCGGGCCCCCGGATCGCGGCACGCCCGCCGCGCACTCGGACCAAGACGTATTTCTGCAGGAGGAACTGTTTCATGACTGACCGGCCCTTGACGCTCATGGCAGTACACGCCCACCCCGACGACGAGGCCACCGGAACCGGAGGGGTCCTCGCGCGGTACGCGGCGGAAGGCATCCGCACGGTTCTCGTGACGTGTACCGACGGCGGTTGCGGTGACGGACCGGGAGGTGTCAAGCCGGGCGATCCCGGGCACGATCCGGCGGCGGTCGCCTTGATGCGCCGTCAAGAACTCGAAGCGAGCTGTGACGTCCTGAAGGTCAGCGATCTGGAGACGCTGGACTATGCCGACTCCGGGATGGCGGGCTGGCAGAGCAACGACGCCCCCGGATCCTTCTGGCAGACCCCCGTGCAGGAAGGCGCGGCCCGACTCGCGGAACTCATGCGGCACTACCGACCTGATGTGGTCGTCACCTACGACGAGAACGGCTTCTACGGCCACCCCGACCACATCCAGGCCCACCGCATCACGATGGCGGCGCTGGAGATGACCGCGCTGACACCGAAGGTGTACTGGACCACGATGCCCCGCTCGATGATGCAGCGGTTCGGCGAGATCATGCGCAAGTTTCATGAGGACATGCCGGAGCCGGATCCTGCAGAGGCCGCCGCGATGGCCGAGATCGGCCTCCCCGACGATGAGATCACCACGTGGGTGGACACGACAGGGTTCAGCGGTCAGAAGTTCGACGCGTTGGCCGCGCACGCCAGTCAGGGTGAGAACATCTTCTTCCTCAAGATGGGCAAGGAGAGGTTCGGCGAGTTGATGGGCATGGAGACCTTCGTACGTGTCCAGGACGCCACCGGCGCGGCCATACCCGAGAACGATCTCTTCGCCGGACTGCGCTGATCCGCCCGCCCGGCCGGCCGGCCGGGAAAGCGCATCGACCGCACGGCGCGATCGAGCGGGTCACACACCCGGAGGCTGTCCACGTGAGTTCCGCTCCGGCAGCCCGCGTCCAGGCCCTCGCCGGCGGCGTCGACGCGTGCCCGCACTTCCGACCCGACACCGCGCTCGTCCCCAAACCACCCAACCGCACAGGTGGGAGACCTGCGGGCTGCTGACTCGGAAGGTACGCGACAGCCCAGGTCACAAGCCGGCGGTCTGCTCCGATCAGGCAGACCGCCGGACGGCCGACGAGTCCACGGGCCTGACCCATGTCGGCGCCCGCGAGTACGACCCGGGCATCGGCCAGTTCCTCAGCGTCGACCCCGTTCTGAGCCTCAACCAGCCGCAGTCCCCACCCTCTCAGGAGGCAGAGTCCCATGAGCCGAGGCGGAGAAGTAGTCACCGGAACGGTCACGACGAAGGTTCCCGCGAGACTGGACCGCCTGCCGTGGTCGCGATGGCACCGGATGATCGTGATCGGCCTGGGCACCGTCTGGATCCTCGACGGCCTGGAAGTTACCGTCGTCGGGAACATCGCCGGCCGGCTCTCGGAAGCCGGCAGCGGCCTGCCGATCACTAGCGCCCAGGTCACGGGCGTCGCGGCAGCGCTCTATGTGGCGGGCGCCTGCTCCGGCGCTCTCTTCTTCGGCTGGCTCACGGACCGTTACGGCCGTAAGAAGCTCTTCCTGATCACTCTCACCGTCTACCTCACGGCGACGGCGCTCACCGCCGTCTCCTTCTCCGTCTGGTGGTTCTTCCTCTTCCGCTTCCTGACCGGGTTCGGTATCGGCGGCGAGTACGCGGCCATCAACTCCGCCATCGACGAGCTGATCCCCAGCAGGTTCCGGGGCCGCGTCGACCTGATCATCAATGGCAGTTACTGGCTGGGTGCGATGGGTGGTGCTCTCCTGTCGGTCCTCGCACTCGATACCGACATCTTCCCCAAGGATGTCGGCTGGCGGCTGACGTTCGCCCTCGGCGTCGTTCTGGGACTGGCCGTCCTTCTCGTACGCCGTCATGTGCCGGAAAGCCCGCGGTGGATGTTCATCCACGGACAGTCCGAGGAAGCGGAGAAGGTCGTCGATGAAGCGGAAAAGGCGATCGAGGAGGAGACGGGCCGCCCGCTCCCCGAGGCGGAGAACGAGATCACTGTCGAACAGCGACGCAGCGTCGGCTTCATTGAGATCGGGAAGACCGTCTTCCGTGACTATCCCCGGCGCGCGACGCTTGGCTTCGCGCTCTTCGTCGGACAGGCGTTCCTCTACAACGCGATCACATTCGGCTTCGGCTCGATCCTGGTCACGTTCTTCGACGTCTCCACCGGAACAACCGGCTACTTCTTCGCCGCCATCGCGTTCTGCAACTTCCTGGGCCCACTGTTCCTGGGCCGTCTCTTCGACACCTGGGGCCGCCGGCCGATGATCGCGGGGACCTACATCCTCTCCGGAGTGCTGCTGTTCCTTACTGCCTGGCTGTTCGATGCCGGACGGCTCGACGCCATCACGATGACGCTGTGCTGGTGCGTCGTCCTCTTCTTCGCGTCGGCGGGTGCGAGTTCGGCCTACCTCACGGTCAGTGAAATCTTCCCGATGGAGACACGGGCCATGGCGATCGCCTTCTTCTACGCGATCGGCACGGCGGCCGGCGGTATCTCCGGCCCCCTGCTCTTCGCGGGCCTGACGCAGAGCGGAGTTGTCGGGGACGCCGCTCTCGCATTCTGTGTGGGGGCGGCCCTGATGGTGATCGCCGGCCTGGTGGCCGCCTTCTTCGCGGTGGTCGCAGAACAGAAGTCGCTGGAACAGATCGCTGCGCCGCTTTCGACGGTCACGTCACAGGACAGCGCTCTGCGCCGCGGGGCCGACGCGAAGAAGCCGGGGTCCCCGCCTGGCACGCCGGCGGGGTGACGCCCTGGCGTTGTCACGTTCGACTCGGGCCGTGGGATGATCTTGGTGTAGATCGTCGCGAGGAGAGGCTTGACGATCAATAGGAGCATCAGGCGAATACCGACACGCGCCAAGGTGGCGTTAGGCGGGCTGCGGGGCGGGCGTTGTTGGAGCAGTCGCGATCTTGCGGGTCTCGTGCATTATCAGCAGGCCGTTGACCATCATCAGTGTCGCGGTCAGGCCGTGGATGCCGAGCGCGGTGGCCACGGAGCCGTGGTGGGCCAGCACGGTGGTCATGTCGCCGTAGGCGGCGAGGGCCTCCACCAGCAGCGCCCAGCCCAGCGCCCGGCGGTGGCCCGTCACCAGCAGGATGCCCAGGACCAGGGCCAGGACGACGTCACGGATTCCCTTGATGATCAGGAAGCCGTCGCCGTCGCCGGACGGCCAGCTCGGCAGGCCGAAGCCCGGCGCCGTCGTCTCCGGGCTCAGGATGAAGTCCGTCCCGAACCAGAGGATGAAGAGGATGAAGGCGGCGGCCAGGACGGTGTTGATCTTCTTCAGCAACATTGTTCTTCTCCTTGCGAGTCTTCGTCGGCTTGGTGAGCTTCGTGGAGCTTGTTGAGTCGTGTGGGGCCTGATCAGGCCGCGCGGACGCGGCTGATCGAGGGGCGTAGCTTGTCGGGATCGCAGTGGTGGGGTCTGAGCGGCAGCTGCATTCCCGAATGTCGGGATCTCGGTGGCACCTGCCGCCCGGGGGTGGGGGTTGTGCGCCACCGGTGCGGCGTCGGCCCGCGGGGTCAGAAATCCGAAGCCCTGTCGGGCTCACCCCGACGGGGCGAAAGCTGTCGACATACAGGAGCGAACCAGTGCATGTCGGGGCGGCTTTGGTATCAGGTGAGGGCGGCGACGAGCAGGGTGAAGGCGGCGATGATGATGGCGACGCGGACGTAGTGGTAGCGGTCCCAGCGGTTCATCTGCTCCTTCCAGTCGGCGGGCCGGTTGTCGGGGGTCCACGTCTTGCCCCGGTTGTTGATCGGGACGAGCAGCAGGATCGACATGATCACGCTGACGATCAGCAGTGCGGCGGCGGTGATGACGAGGCCGGTGCCGTGGTGGTGCCATCCCGCGACAGCCCAGACCGCGGCGAGGACCAGTGAGCCGATGTACCAGAACGGCATCACGGCGCCGAGCATCCGGCCCCCGTGGGAGTGGGCCTGCTGGTTGCTGTCCTCCGGGAGGGCGTTGAAGATCGGGTTCATGACGAAGGCGACGGAGAACTCCACTCCCACCATCAGGCCGACGATCACGGTGGTGATGACCTCGAGTGCGCTGAGCATGTGCCCCTCCCGGGATCTAGCGTTGCTAGCTGATGTGAGCAACGCTAGTACTACTGCCGCTTGCTTGTCTAGCGGTGCTAGGATTCGAGTTATGTCAGTACAGGAACGCAAGGCACGCGAACGGGCGGTCCGCGAGCGCCTCATCGTGGCGACGGCCCGTGAACTCGCCGAGCAGCAGGGCTGGGACGCGGTCACCACGCGCCGGCTCGCCGAGCGCATCGAATACAGCCAGCCCGTCCTCTACAGCCACTTCCGGGGCAAGCGCGAGATCATCGGCGCCGTCGCCCTCGAGGGCGCCGCCGAGATGGCCGTGGCGGTGCGGGCCGCGGCGTCCGCCGCGAACAGCCCGCGCGAGCGGGTCGCCGCCCTCGCCCGTGCCTACCTCGACTTCGCCGAGCGCAACCCGGCGGTCTACGACGCCCTGTTCCAGCTCGACGGCGGCCTGGCGTACGCGCAGGAGGACACCCCGGAGCCGCTGAAGGACGCCTTCGCCGCGCTGATGGAGAGCCTGGGCGAGGTCGCCGGGGACGGCGTCGACCCGGGGCTGTTCACCGAGGTGTTCTGGGCGTCCCTGCACGGACTCGCGACCCTGACCCGGGCGGGACGGCTGCTGCCGAAGGACGCCGAGCAGAGGGTGGAACTGCTGGTGGACCGGCTCGCCGTGCTCTGACACACCATCCCGGCGGGCACACGGCCGGGGCCCTCGCACCCCACCGCGTGCCCGCCCACGGCAACGCTTCGGGTCACCCGCGTCCGCACGGCACAGCCACAGATCGCCGGGCCCCACACCCCAGACGGGCACCCGCCCCGCAAACTGAGATGCTCATTGATCACAACCCGATACGCGCCCCAGGACCCACAGTCGGATGACAACGTGAGGTAGGGCTTCATGGCCAGCGGTCCGACAGCTGCACTTGTCGCGGCTTCCGGGGGCGTGGGGCTGCTCCACAAGATGATGGCGTAGCGGTCGGTGATGGGCCCAACCAGTCGATCGACGGATCTGGCTTCGTTCACTTTCAGCAGCAGCGTTTGTCCGGCACTTTGGGCAGCATCTGACGGTCGATGGGGGCTCTGGCACAACTTCTGTGACGCCATCACTGCCCGTCACGACAACAGGGCTCGCTTCCGGAGGAGTTGGAAGCCAGCGCGGCCGAACATCTGTGCCGGGGCACGGCCAGCGCCGGTGGTTCGGCACCTGCCCATGGACTCGGCCCTGACCTGGACCGCTTCCAACTCCTCCGCTGTCCGGCTGAGTACGCGTACTCAGGTGCCGTCTGCCGGACTCCCCCATGCTGGGGCGCGAACGCCGGACCGTCTCAGGGGGAGATACACATGGACCACACCCTGCAGCTGCGCACTGCCACGCCTCGGGATCACGACTGGATCCACGAACTGCGCCACCGCGTGTACGCGGAGGAGCTCGGCCAGCATCCGGTGGATCCGTCGGGAAGGCTGAGTGACGGACTCGACGGCGACAACGTCTATCTCGTGGCCGCGCGCGGCGAGACGCGGATCGGCTTCGTCAGTCTCACCCCGCCATGGGTCGGCCGCTACTCCCTCGACAAGTACCTGACGCGCGAGGAGCTGCCGGTCCTGACCGAGGAGGCGCCGTTCGAGATCCGCGTCCTGACCGTCGAGGAGCACTGGCGGTCCACCGCGGCGGCGCCACTGCTCATGTACGCGGCGCTGCGCTGGGTCGCGGCGCGGGGCGGCCGCCGGGTGGTGGCGATGGGACGCACGGAGCTGCTCGACATGTACCTCGCCGCCGGGCTGCGGCCTGTGGGGCGCACGGTCCGCTCGGGCGCGGTCTCGTTCGAGGTCCTCAGCGGTTCCGTGGCCGAGCTGACGAGGACGGTCGCGGAGCGCCACGGCCGGATCCTGGAACGGCTGCGGACGGGCCTCGACTGGCGGCTCGACGTGCCCTTCGCGCCGCGTGCGGACGGCTGTGAGCACGGCGGGGCGTTCTTCTCGGCGATCGGCACCGGCTTCCGGACCCTGACTCGCCGTCACGAGGTGGTCGCGGCGGATGTGCTGGACGCCTGGTTCCCGCCGTCCCCAGGGGTCCGCGCGGTCCTCTCGGAGGATCCGGGGTGGGCGGCCCGGACCTCGCCGCCGACGGGCGCGGAGGGACTGCTCGCGGAGATCGCCGGGGTCCGCAGGCTGCCGGTGGAGTCGCTGGTCGTCGGGGCGGGCTCGTCCGATCTGATCTTCCGCGCGTTCGGCCGGTGGCTGACGCCGGGGAGCCGGGTGCTCCTGCTCGATCCGGGCTACGGCGAGTACGCCCACGTCACCGAGCGGGTGATCGGCTGCCGGGTCGACCGGCTCCAGCTGCGCCGGGAGGACGGCTGGCTGCTCGACCCGGCCCGGCTCGCCACCGCGACCGGCGACGGACGGTACGACCTCGTGGTCGTGGTCAACCCGAACAACCCGACCGGCCGCCACGCCCCGGCCGACGCGCTGCGCGCGGTGATCGAGGCCTCGCCCGTGCGGACCCGGTGGTGGATCGACGAGGCGTACCTGGGGTATGCCGATCCGGCGGACTCGCTTGCCGGGCTCGCCTCGGTCGACGCCCGGGTCGTGGTCTGCACCTCGCTGTCGAAGATGTACGCGCTGTCGGGGATGCGGGCCGCGTACCTGGTGGCCTGCCCGGAGACGGCCGGGGAGCTGCGGCGCTGGACGCCGCCGTGGCCCGTGAGCCTGCCGGCCCAGCTGGCTGCCGTGACGGCGCTGCGCGACCCCGCCTACTACTCGGAGCGCTGGGCCCGCACCCATGTGCTGCGCCGGGGACTGGCGTACGGCCTCGAGGAGTTGGACGGGTTCTCCTCGGTCGACGAGGGGGTGGCGAACTTCCTCACGGTGACCCTGCCGCCGGACGGACCGAGCGCGGCGAGGCTGGTGCGCGAGTGCTGGCGGCACGACGTCTTCCTGCGTGACCTGTCGCCGATGTCCCCGGCGTACGAGGGGCGGACCGTCCGGATCGCCGTCCGCGACACGGCGGAGAACGCGCGGATCGTGACGGCGTGCCAGAGCGCCCTGGACGCGCTGCGCACGCCGGCCGCAGTGGTGTCGGGCGCGCCGGGACGGGTCTCCCGGTGACGGTCGCGGGTCTCGTGCCGTACCTCGGCGGGGCACTGGCGGTCGGAGGCGTCGCGGTGGCGGCGACCCGGCGCCGTGAACTGATGGTCCGCTGGTGCGTGTGGGCGCTCGGAGTGCCCCTGGTGACCGCCGCGTTCTGGCTCGGTCCACCGGGGATCGCGGTGCTCGCGGCCGTGGTCGGTGTGGTCGCGGTGGCGGAGTTCGGCGGGCTGCTCCGGCTGGGTCCGGTGGACCGGGCGGTGCTGGCCGCGGCGCTCGTCGGACTCGTCCTCAGCGCCTGGCTGGCCCCCGGGGAGGTGCTCCGGGTGGCGGCGGCCGGGGCGCTTGCGATTGCCGGGGTGCCGTTGCTCTCGGGCGACGTGGAGCACGGGCTCCGCCGCCTGGGGGCGGGCCTGCTGGGGCTCGTGTGGCTGGGCGCCCTGGCCGGCCTCGTATCGTCCGGCGCCCTCGGCCTCGTCCTGTTCGTGGCCGTGTCGATCGCCGACATCGTCGCGTACGCGGCGGGTCGCCGTCTCGGCGGCCCCCGGCTCTCCCCGCTGTCGCCCGCCAAGCGGTGGAGCGGCACGCTGGCCGGGGCCGCGGCCGGTCTCCTCACGCTGGCCGTGCTGTCCTCCTTGACGTGGCAGACGGCGGTGGCCGTGGCGGTCGGCGGCCCGCTCGGGGACCTGCTGGAGTCGATGGTCAAGCGGGGCGCCCGCGCCAAGGACGCCGGCCGGTGGCTGCCCGGCTCCGGCGGCATCCTCGACCGGATCGACTCCCTCCTCGTCGCTCTGGCGGTGCTGTTGGTGCTGGAGTGAGCCACGGGGCGGTGGCTTCATACGCGGCAAGCGGCTTTGGCTCAACTTCTGTGACGCGGCTCCCCTGAGTGACAGCCAGGTCCCTTCGAGTCGTACGTGAAGTCGCTGCTTATTGCCTGGCCAGGACCATGCGCTGATGTCTCGGATGCGCTCCAGGGCCCGGCGGACCTCTGAGACGGGGCAGTACGACAGATGCTGTCGGGCCGGACGGAAGGTTTCAGCGAGCGGGGTTGTGAGCTGGACGCTGATATCTTCCGTGCGACGAATCGGGCGGTGCGAGCACACCGGTCACTTCAGTGCCCGGTGCGCCTTGGCGTGCGGTTCACCGTGCGGTGTTGGGACGGTCAGCGTTTGACGCGGCTGCGGACGGCCAGGACCGCGAGCCCGAGGAGAACGGGTTCGGTGAGGCGGGAGGTCATCTCGGTGTGGGTGCCGGCGGTGGTCAGGTCCTGGCCGGAGGAGCGGAAGACCACCGAGTTGATCACCACACGTACAAATTTCTCGAAACGCTTGGTGGTGACGCGTTCACTCAACGGACCGGTTGGGTTGCGCGGGTCGGGTGTGTCGGTGATGAGCTTGAGGTTCTGCCCGGTCCTGACCTGCTGGCCGGTGGTTTGCGGTTTCGGGTCGTTGGCGGGCAGGCCCCACAGCATCATTACCGTGATCGTGGCTGCCACGGCGGCCACCAGCCAGGCCAGGGCGCGCGTAGCGCGAAGTCCGTAGCCCGACAGCGCCCAGTAGGCGATGAGAAGCACCCGCTCACCGAAGGGGCGAGTGGTGTCGTGGCGGCGCATCTCGCATTCGCCGTAGTAAAAGTCGGCGGCGTCCGGCTCGTTCTTGCCGTCCTCCAGGGACTTGCGCAGCTACCAGTACAGGGCGGCCACCGCCGGCTTCAGCTCGGGGGCGCCCTGCGGCGGGGGCGTCCAGCCTAGGGCTGGGGCCGGTCCGGAGTGGCGGGCGGTGCGTACCCGCCAGGAACCTGGAATGGAGGGTGGCAGCACCGGGGGCCACGTTAGTGCGCTCGCGCACGCCCTTGCGCCGCGCATTGTTCCGTTGCGCCATCGTCAATCGGTCCGGGTGCGCAGGCTCAGCGCCAGGGTGGGGATCATCACCGTCGCAGGGACGAGGTGTAGCCCGAGGAGGGCGGTGGTGGTGGCGGTGTTTGCCCCGGAGAGGAGGGGCGGGACCAACGAGATCGCGGTCAGCGACACTGCCGTCCACACGAATCGCTTGGCGGGGCGAGCGCTCCAACGAAGAAGAGCGACGGCAATGACGATGCCCACGACCGAGAAGAAGCCGGTCACCACGGCGAACCCGGACAACGGGACCGTCTCGCCACCATCGGAGACCTCGAAGTCGACGCCAACGGCCTGGGCAAGCGCCGCGGCGAGGGTGGTGGCCACCATCGCTGCGAGCGTGGCAATGAAGCCGGTGCCGACGAGCCCGCGGAGTCGGTGGGTATGGCTGGTCCGGCCCGATGCCGGGCCGACGACCCCGGTGTCATTCATGCTGTTCATGTCGCTCCTCCATCATTCGGTAACTGGCGTACGGGGTGTTGACTGGCATGTGACGGTCCTGGCCCTGGGGGTGACGATGCGCACCCTCGCCGTGCGACGGCCGGGGTTCCGCAGGGCGCGGACGCCGGTGCCGCGGAGCCAGAACCCGGCGTCGCGTCCGAGGACCGGCCCCGGGCTCGCCGACGTGGAGCTCCAGCTGCACCCACCCGCGGGTGACGACGCCGAACGCGTCGCACCACTCCGCCGCGACCATCGCGACACGCGCGCCACCGCGCAGCGCGAGCGTCGACACCGGGACTACTCCGTGCCGTCCGCCGGCAGGCGCTCCGGCAGCCCGAGCCGCGGAAACTGGTCGTCGTGGAAGATGACGATCTCGGTGATCGCCCCGCCGGTGACGCGCACGACGTCGATCGTCAGCGGCAGGTACGCGCCCTCCCGCTTCCGCCAGAGGTAGAAGGCGACGGCGGGCTGCCGATTCACGGAGGTGAGGACGCCGCGCAGGCCCTTCATGCCCTCGAAGCCGCTCTCGATCCAGTCGTTCACCACCGCGTCGCGGCCAACGTACAGGCCCGGCGTGGGCGGCATCGAGCACCGGACGTCGTCCCGCAGCATCGAGGCGAGCGCCGGGACGTCCGTGGCCACGCTGGCGTCGGTAAAGCGGCGAACCAGCTCGCGCGTCCCGGCGTCCTGTTCGCCGCCGGTCCAGTCCTGCCGCTCGGCGGGCAGGTGCTCCCGCATGCCGGCGCGGGCCCGCTGCAGCGCGCTGTTCACGGAGTTGACGGAGTCCCCGAGGAGCTCCGAGACGTCCTTCGCCGGCCAGCCGAGCACGTCCCGCAGGATCAGCACGGCCCGCGGGCGCGGCGCGAGGTGCTGGACTGCGACCAGGTACGCCAGCTCGATGGTCTCCCGCGCGACGGCGACGGTCTCCGGCTCGTCCGCGTCGCCCGCGGGCAGCTCGTCGAGGAGCCGGTCCGGGTAGGGCTGCAGCCACTGCACCTCGCCGCCGGTCGCGGGCTCCGGGCGGCGCTTGGCGAGCAGGTCAAGGCAGGCGTTGGTGGCGATCCCGTACAGCCAGGCCCGGAACGTCGACCGCCCCTCGAAGGTCTCCCGCCGCCGCCAGGCACGGAGGAACGTCTCCTGCACGGTGTCCTCGGCGTCCTCGAACGACCCGAGCATCCGGTAGCAGTGCACGTGCAGCTCCCGCCGGTGCCGCTCCGCCAGCCCCGAGAACGCCGGCTCGTCGACCTCGCCCAGCCCGCTCACGCCCAGCTCCTCCAGCCGCGTGTCCGCACTCATCACGTCATCCTTCCGCCTCGTCGTGTCCCGTCGTAGGTGTGACGGGTGCGGGCGCGAAAACTCATCACTCAGGCTTGTCCCGAAAATGATCTCTGACTCGTGTGGACGAGGTCGGTGATCAACCACGACCGCTCGCCTATCCGGCGAGGTTGAGGTTGTGCAGGCGGGCGATGCCGCGCATGGCGTAGTGGACGCCATCGCCCTTGAGGCGGCAGTCGCGGAGGATCTTCCAGGTCTTCATTCGGGCGAAGACGTGCTCGACACGGGCGCGGACCTGCTTGTGGGACGTGTTGTGGGCCGTTTCCAGTCGGGCAGTTCTTCGCCTTTGCGGCGGCGGTGAGGCGTGACAAGCCCTGTGCCTGGACAGCCACCGTCGGCGATCGTCATCGTCGTGCCGACGATGGCCTCCCGCCGGACTCCTTCCACGCCTTGCAGTCGTTGCGGTTACCCGGAAGGGGCCGGCCGATCACCACGACCAACCGGGTATCGGCGTCGATGACGACCTGGTGGTTCGTGGAGTACTGGTAGTT
Organism: Streptomyces sp. NPDC057565; assembly: GCF_042801455.1. Taxonomy (NCBI): domain Bacteria; kingdom Bacillati; phylum Actinomycetota; class Actinomycetes; order Kitasatosporales; family Streptomycetaceae; genus Streptomyces; species Streptomyces sp. NPDC057565. The sequence continues at coordinate 170,887 of NZ_JBHVFU010000013.1, forward strand.
CTTGGACTGCTCAGCGATGAGGTGGTCGCGGGTGGGGACCAGGGTGCCGTCCACGATGAGCACGGTGTCCTTGCTGAACCGCCTGCGGGGCCGCAGGGCAAGCGCGGGACCGGGGTGGTCGATAATCCGGTCGGCCGCGGACTTCGCGATGCCGAAGAGCGGCGTGAGTTGACGCATCGTCAAATTCCTGCGCCAGTAGGCCGACACGAGCAGTACCCGGTCCTCCAGCGGAAGGGGCCACGGCCGGCCCTTGCGGACCGGATCCGCACCTTCGCGGCGCAGCGCGGTCACCAGCTTCTTGAAGGAGCGCGGGCTCAGCCCGCTGAACGGGGCTGTCCAAGACGACTCCGACGCCGTGATCACACCAGCCACCACAAGATCGTTCCATGATGCCCGGCACAACATCGCGATCCTCTATCTCCCCGCCCCGCGCAGGCCACGCCGCAATCCTGTAGCAACGCCCACGTTCAGTCTCTACAGTCACCGCATGGCCACCGAAGACGAGCCCCCAAGTCAGCCCGACATCGTCGCGATGCTCACCGACCAGACGAGCGCGTGCAAGCCAGCACGCGAGGCCATCGCCGCCGGCGCCGAGGTAAGGGTTGGGGACGGGGAGGTGCCCCAGTGGATGGTCGCCGGCATCGCCGCAACGAGGTTGAGACGGTCGTTGGCCCGCGGCTGGCCCGAGACCATCGGCCTCGACGAGACCGTTGAGATCCTCGCGCGGCACCGCGGCGAGCAACTACGTGCCGGGACCATCGACCCAGCAGACCGGTCCTGGTTCTTTAATCTGTACTTCGACGCCACCGGGACCGAGCTCTTGGCGTGCAGCGGCGTCAAACGCCCTCCGAGGCCCAGCACGAAGGACTCGTTCGAGCCCTGAGGTGATCCGCATCCGCATCACCGGTCCTCTGTCCGACCGTAGCCGCCACTATCGCGACCGCCTCGGGCAGCCGGGTGACCGCACTCTCGAACGCGACCACGTCCGCGGGGGCGAGGACCTGGTCGAGGCGGCCGAGCTGACTGATGATGCGAGCGGACCCGGTCTCGGCAGCGATCCCAACTGTAATGCGCTGAGCGCAATACTCAATGAGCTTGAGACCAGCCAGGGTTGGCGCCCTGTCGCCGTCCCCGCCCCGGGCCCGGAACCGGAGCCGGGGCGGGGAAGCCCTTGTGTGGCTGCATAGGTGAAAACGAAGAACGAATGTTGGCCAGTGCTGGCAGCAGTTTTGGCCTGACGTGCCTGAGGATGTCGGTCAGAACTAGGAACGGCTGAAGGTTCAGATATCGATTCGACGCATCCACCAGGGGTGGTCTGGGGGCGCGAAGGGATTGTTGAGCGTGCGCTCGAGGACGCGTTCGTCTGCGGGCTCGATGACTGCGCTCAGCTCGCGTCGTGCCTTGGACCTCAGGGCATGGAGTGTGATCTCCAGCAGGGTGCGGACGTGATAGTCGCCGTTACGGAGGTCTGTGTCATCGCGCTCGTAGAACCGATCAAGGTCCCCGCGTGGCCGCCGGAAATCGGCATTCCAGCGGCGGAACGCGTATGCGACCTCGCCTGCGGGGAGGCCGTGACTTCGTTCGAAGACGGCGATCTGCCTGTTTGCCGAGGCGGACAGTCCACGGATCACGGGTGCCCGCCGATGGTGCGTTCGGCGTCGCGGGAGCTGCGTCCTGATCTCGCCCGGTGACCGGCGAGGCATGAACACTTCCAGAAGGAAGACGTTGGGTCGACCGACCCTAGAACTCGTTCGCGACAGAGATCAAGTCCTCAGGGTCGGCTCAGCTGACCGGCTGCTGTTCGGCACGCGCACGGGTGGTGGCGAGACGGTAGGAGTCGGTGCCGGTTTCGATGATGTTGCCGAGCGCGGCCGCGGAGGACGGCGGGAACGGCCAGGAGGGAAGGAGCGGACACGACGCCGCAGCCCAGAAGGGCACGTCGACTGGATCAAGATGCTCAAGCGCCAGATGTTCGGCCGAGCAGGCTTCGCGCTCCTTCGCAAGCGAGTCCTCCTTGCGTAACAGCCTTGCCGAGCATCGCGAAGATCCAGTGTCTGGTCGTGGATGTCGCACGAGTGCCAGGATGCGTGCCGGAGCGCAGACGGATCCGGAGGGAACGTATGCGACCGTTGTTGGCAATGCGTAAGTGGAGTACACGGCGCAAAGTGACTGCTGCTGCGATGTTGCAATGCTGTTGGCTAGGCGTGCTGATCACCGCCGTGATCATCTGAGGCCTCTCGCTCTCTGTCCCCGTCGTCATCGCGATATGGGCTGGGCCAGCCCTGGGAGGAGTGGCCGGCACCTGGGCCGCCTCGAAGGCATCTACTAGATGTAGATCTGTCACCGCTTCACCGAAGTTGAACCAGAACCTCTCTAGGAACAGCGTTTGTCGACCGGTTTCGAAGGCAGGTGATGATTGCCGGGCTGACGGCTGTCGATGAGAAATGACGGCACGGTTGTGTCTACGACGCGTGACGGCCGGATCCTCATCCGGCGGGGGGTTGGCCGGTGAATGGTGAACATGTCCTTGCCATGACCGGGGGGCGAGTCTCTATGGCGCCGTTTCACGCAGGTCAGGGCGGTTCCTGGGCAGTCCGAAGCCCGCCATCTGCTTCTCCTCGTAGGACAAGAAGCCAAAGCTCCGATAGAAGGCATGGTTGCGCTTGCCTTCCGGTGACGACTCGTGGTCCGTGGAGAGGACGAAGAAGCGGCAGTGCGAGTAACGGCGCATGAGGTCCTCGACCAGGGCCCGACCGACCCCCTGCCTGTGGTGCGCAGGGTTGACCACCACGTCTTGGACATAGCAGATGTGCTCGTCGTCAGAGACGGTCCGGGCCAGTCCGAGGAGCGTTCCTGAACCGTCTCGTGCGGTGATGACAAGGTGAGAGTTCCGCAGGCCGCGGCAGAGCTTGTCGACGTCGGCGGTGTAGCCCTCCCAGCCGACCGAGTCGTAGAGGCTCAGCATCTCCTGAGGGTCGAAAGCATCCTCTTCCGCGATGAACACACCAAACCCCCTGCGGCGGTGCCGCTTCTCGATGCCGACTTCTCACCGCATCTGACTTCACGCTCGCCAGTCACGTCAAGATCGGCAACAACCGACCTCAGCCGGCCTGGGCGGGTTCTTCGGCTCAGGCTCGTGTGCTGGCGAGGCGGTAGAGGAGCGAGCGCCAGCCTGGGGGCGGAGCGATGCCGAGATCGAGGCCTTGGCATCCGAAGCGGAGTCCTGGCCGTTGGCACCGGCCGCCGGGAACTGCGCTCCGCTCTGCTGGAGATGAGCAGCCGGACCCGCCCCTGCTGAACCAGAACGCCCGTCCGGCCAGCCGGTTCCGCCGAACCGCCGCCGCCTGGCGAGGCTCACTCACCGGTACGCTGGCCGCTTCGTGCGGGGTGCGTATCCACTCCGCGTCACCAGCGGCAGGAAGCCGCTCCTCTCACGCCTTCGTCGTGGTCATGCGCATCCCTGGCGTCGCACATGATCAGCCGAGGGTCGCCCGGGCGTCCAAGAATTCCCCGCCCAACAGAGCAAGTTCGAGGGACCATTCGAGCAGGGACGCAGTTTCACGACCGACTGCCTCAGCCTGCGAAGGGGACCTCAGGTGAAGACACGTCACAAGAGCCGCGGCATACCCGAGCCGCAGGCTCCTTGGAACGAGATCGTGCCGGGGCTGTGGATGGGCGGCCACTACTGGATGGATGGCCTGGGCGAGGTCCATCAAGCCGTCGTGGACCGCGAATTTGAGTTGGTTATCAGTCTGTTCACCCGTCCCGATCACGGTCCTGCCCCAGACGTCGACCATCAGGTCGCCGAGATCCCCGATGACCTCCTCACCTCCGCACAGCTCAGCACCGTCCAACAGTTGGCCTGGTACGCAGCGCGCTCCGTCGGTGACGGACATCGGACATTGGTCCGGTGCAACGCGGGATTCAACCGCTCGGGCTTGCTCGTGGGACAGGCCCTCATCGAGCTGGGCTACGAACCGACCACAGCGATCGACCTCATCCGGCAGCGGCGGTCTCCTTGGGCCCTCAACAACCGGATCTTCGAGGAGTACCTCGCAACCTGCCTCGACGTCGCCTGTCTCCTGACCAGTCTGGACACGCCTTCCTGACCGAAACGAGGCAGGCGCACGGCGAACTCGAGCCCGCTCTCCTGCCTGCCCCTGTGCTACACAAAATCATCCGAACACACGTGGCTACGCGTGCGGACGCCTACGGTGTTGCCGTAAAACCCCGCCGGACCTGGATGATGCTCACCTCGCGACCGGTGCGCTCACCGAAACGGCGCTCTTGAAATCGGTGAGCGTGAGCGTGCCTTGAATGTCAGGGTCGGACGCGAAGTGGATGTCCTGGCGCACGCGTACGATCCGGCCCTCCTTGTCGATCCATACGTCGGCGTCGATTGCGGTGGCGGGGCGCAGTTTGCGCCCGACGGTTCTGTCGACCGATTCGATGTCTTTCGGGGTGAGGCGGGCCGACACACGGACGATTTCGCTCCCCCGGTGCACGGAGCCGCTGTGACCGAGTATGAGGTGCACGTACTGCGGAAGCCGATCCGTGGGAATGCCGCCCTTGGCTGCCGACGCAGGGAACTCCTGCCACACACCGTGAGAGCCGGATGTGGTCACACCGGCACCGCTCGCCGGGTATCGGTGGATGATCGGTGTCATGGATGCCGGCGCAGTGGCGTGGTTGGGGGCGGGGGCTGCTCTAGCGGGAGCGGCGCTAGGCGCCGGAGGTGCTTTGGGGGCGGCCTATCTCAGTGGAAGGTCGCAGGCCCGGTCGGCTCACGTGCAGTGGCGTCGGCAAGTACGACGGGAGGCCTACGCCGAGTTTCTCGCCGCTGCGATGGAACACCACAACGTGACTCAAGAGACCCACCACCTCGTCCGGCGGGACCGGCAGGCCCGTGACCAGATCAGGGAGACGTCCCGTCGGGGGCGCGAGTTACTGGGCGTTCTCGATCGGCGTGGTGCGGTGGTCGATGTTGAGGGACCGGACCTTGTGGCCGCTGCCGCCCTGCGAGTCCTCGACTCCGAGAGAGAATGGGCGGCAACGGTCCTGGGCACGTGGTGCGTTACCCATCCGAATCGCTTGTTCCGTGACCACTTCCCCCCCGACGAGCAGCGGGCAAACGCGTTGGAGGCTCTGCGAGTCTTCCGGCGACTCGCGCGTACCGCGCTGGACGATCCAGGCGGTGCGCTGGAGCCGCGCAGATGACTCGAAGGAGCGTTGCCAGGTCGCAAGGAGACAGGCGGCCCGCACCACCGCCAACCACACCCGAGACAACTCAGAGATCATGCATCCGGCTTGGCGACACCCCAATCCGCCGAGGTGGCAACGAGGTCGGCTGGAAGGCCGAGCGCGCAAAGCATCTCGCCGGCCTTTGCCGGTCTGGTGCCCGGCGACGATCACACGGATGTCAAGCTTGCGAAGTCCTTCGAGAGCAAGGCGTACATCTGGGTGGAGGTCCGTCTTTTCGAGGTACTCACCCTGGCCAGCTGCTCCGCGGGCAGCGGACTCCGGGGCGATGTCGATGTCCGGACAGGTTGTGCGCAACGCGTCTGTGTTGTCGCGACCTTGGGTGACGACGGCACCGACGAGGGCGCTGACGGTGTGTCGTGGAACGCCGAGCCAGTCGGCCCAGGATGCCCAGTAGCGGTCGTCTCGGGTGCGGGTTTCTCCGATGTCGAACACCACTGCGCGAATGACGGGCCGCATCCTATGCGGGCGCCCGAACCCGAGTACTGAATGTTGCAGCGGTCATCAGAACACACACGCCACTGCGGGTCACCATGTCCGCCAGCAGGGAGACGCGACTGCACATTCCGGCTGGCGGCGCCATCACCGCCGTCCTGCCCCACGAGGGCCAGGACCAGCCGGACCGGTGTCGCCCTTCAATCTGCGCAGTCCAGAGACAGACTCTGGGGTGGTCAAAGAGTCGGCTTGGTCGGCTTGGTTCAAGTTCTCCTACAGCGACGTCCGAGGAAGAACGTGCAGGGCAACAGCCGGCCTGGGGCCGACCCGACACCTATCGCCTCAGGGTGCCATGGCCCCTCAGGAGATCGGACCGCTCCCCGGCACCCACGCGGCCAGAGGATCGCTGCGTCCGGAGCGCGGCGCTAAACCCCGTACGTGGTCTGCAAAAGTGGTCTTGAGTCCGATGAGAGATCCGGTACTTCGGACGGGATTCAGTGCGCGATGCCGTCGATCAGCTCGCGTGCGCCCTGGCGCAGCAGGCTGACGGCGACGGAGGTGCCGAGGCTGGCGGGGTCAAGGGGGCCGGCCCATTCGTGGGCGTTGAGGACGGTCTTGCCATCGAGCGAGAAGGTCTTGGCCCGTAGGGACAGTTCGCCGTTTCCTTCGACCCGTGCGTATCCGGCGATGGGGCTGTTGCAGTGGCCCTGCAGTACGTGGAGGAACATCCGCTCGGCGGTGGTCTCACGGTACGTGGCAGGGTGGCCGAGTGGGCTTACGGCGTCGATCAGGGCGGTGTCCCCTTCGCGACACTGCAGGGCCAGGATCCCGGCTCCGATCGGCGGGCACATCACCTCGGGTGACAGGATCTCGCTGATCGCGTCGGTGCGGTCGATGCGTTCCAGTCCGGAAACGGCCAGGAGCAGGGCGTCGGCCTCGCCTGCGGCGAGTTTCTCCAGGCGGCGATTGGCATTGCCGCGCATCGGCACGCATTCCAGGTGCGGGTGGGACGCGGCCAGCTGAGCGATGCGGCGCACGGAGGAGGTACCGATCCGGGAGCCGGCCGGGAGCTGGTCGAGCTGCAGGCCGTCCGGGTGGATGAGGGCGTCTCGGATGTCGTCGCGTTCGAGGAAGGCGGCGAAGGTGGTCCCCGCAGGCAGGGGTCGGTCGGCCGGGATGTCCTTGACGCAGTGCACCGCGAGGTCTGCCTCCCCGGCCAGCAGGGCCTGGTCGACTTCCTTGGTGAACGCGCCCTTGCCCTCGACCTGGGAGAGGTCACCCATCCATTTGTCGCCGGTCGTCTTGACGGGGACGACTTCGGTGTCAGTGGCGGGGTGGACAGCGGCCAGTTCGGCACGGACGCGCTCCACCTGAGCAAGGGCCATGGGCGAGTCACGGGACACGATGCGGATCAGCTCAGGGGCAGACATGCCGCTCACGATAGCCCGTCGGATGTGGGTTCCGATGAGCGCCCCGAACGCCCATGTCGTGCGAGTGGAAAGCAAGTCGGTTTGATCGGACAGACGTGTGAGGAACATATCGTCGCGGGGCTGGTGGTCGTCGGGACATGTGGATTGTGGTCTTGGGGCGGAGGAAGCCGAGAGCGTCCGGAGCTGCGAGGAAGGCGTGGGTACACCGATGCCGCTGTCGCTGCCCGACTGGGGATCAGCCTGCGGACCATGCAGCGCAGGGTCCGCAGGCTGATGGATCTGGTCGGCACCGATTCCCGGGTGATGCTTGGCTGGCACGCGCGGGACCGGGGCCGGCTTTGAACGCCTTCGTCCCGTCGAGCCGCCGACTGCGGTGGCTCGACGGAACGAGATGGCGCCGGGGCCTAGTTGCCCAGACCTGCCGGGATCCTCAGCATCACCGAGCTGGACCAGGCGGCGTTCGGGCCGCCCTCGCCGTAGACCATCAGCTGGTGGTGATCGTTGATGTCGAAGCTGTAGGTCGGCGTGAATCGATCACCGGCAGAGAGCGGCACCATGCCGGACAGATCCCAGAGCCGTCCCTGCGGGTCCCACATCGCCGACACCGCGACGTCCGGGAAAAGTTCGACAGTTCCGAGGATCCACCCGTCGTCGGTGACTTTCTCGCCGGTTGCGTTGTATCCGTAGTCGGCGAGGCGCTGCATTCCGCCGGCCTTGGTCCACACGAACGCGTCGTCACCGCTGGTCCCCACGACAGTCCTGGAGGCGTTCACATCGTTCGCCTGGGCCGAGTTCTGTCCCGGAAGCGTGCCGAGATCCTGAACAACACCTGACGTCGCATCCCAGGCGACCGCGTGCGGCGCATGGCCATCGGTGCGCGAGGCACCGACGATCATTCCGGCGTCGTTGATGGCGCGCGGCTGGGTTCCCGTCAGATCCGAGGACAGGTGGGCCAGCTTGCTGAACGTCCCATCCGGCGTCCGCACGAACCCGTCACTGTAGCTGTGGTTCTTGCCGTCGGACTCCTTGACGACTGCTTCGGAAAATCCGGCGACCACCCCCTTGTTGTTCACGGCGGTCGCATAGCCGCTGGAATAGGGCCGCCAATCCGGGACGCCGAGCACGGTGAGCGATCCATCCTTGGCCCATTGGGCGGGAAGATAATGCAATGCACTGTCCGTCGTGATACCGACGGCGATCTGGCCGTCATTCAGGTCCAGAGCCGATCCGTATCTGCCCCCGGCAAGATCCAGGTTGGTGAACCCGTCGGCGGCCGTCCAGACGGTCGGCGTCATCCTGGAGTTGTACTGGCGATCCCCCGCGACTACGCCGCTCTCATTGAGAGCCGCGCCGACGAATGGCGGGGCCCACGCGACCAGATCGAGTTTGGGGACATCGACAGTGGCGATCGTGACGTCCGCCGCCCCGATGATCGTGCCGTACTCGTTGGCCACTCGGACCCGGCCGACCATGGGATCCTTGGTCAACTGCCGAGCGCTGACAATCATTGCCCCGTCGACCGGCATCGACTGGCCCGTGGCAACCGTGTACTTCACGTCGGATTTCGGCGTGATCGTGCCGAGGCCCTTCGAGTACATCTCTTGGTGGTAGTCGAACGTGACGTTGTCTCCGGGCACGGCGACTCCCGCGACCACGATGAAGTACGTACCCGGCTGTGGATCATCGATGACGATGTGCTCGGGCGAGTCCCCGGTCGTGGTGCTCTGGCCTATCGGCCTGCCGTTGAAATACACATAGAAGTCCAGATCGGCAGCGTCTCTGGGCGTCAGCGTCACGTCGAGTCGGGTCGTCCGACGCGGAACATAGAGCATGTTGGACGTGATTTCGCCTTGCGAGACCGTCGAGAACAAATTGCGGACATCGCCGATCTCGCCAGTTGCGACGTGGGCGATCGCGGGGCCAAAGGTGTTCGTCCCCGTCGAGCCTACATTCGTCGGCGAGTTCATCGTCACCTTGTCGACTGTGACGGTCCCCGGATCGAACGACATGCCCTGCAGCGAAACCGTCGCTGTGTACGGGTTCTGTTCGACCGGAGACGTCCTGCGAGACTCGATCACGAACTCCCAGATACCGGGTTTGGGTCGGTACACCGGTCGTGCGGTGGCGTTGCACTTCGCCGGGTCGGTGTAGTTGGTGTAGCAGTGGTAACTGGCGTTGGAGTCCGCGGGCATGCCGTCGGGGTCGATGGGCAATGCGCGGACCTGGCTGCCGTCGGCGAGCCCGCCCAGGGTCAGCTGCAGTGCTTCGACGCCCTCGGGAACGGGCACCAGCAGCGAGGTGGTTCCGGTTCGGCCGAGCGTGCCGGAACTGGTGACCGCGTAGTCGGGTTTGGCCAGCGGCTTGGTCGCCAGCACGGTGACGGCAACGAACTGGTCGATGCCGCCCGTCGCCGGGTCATCAATGGTCAGGATCGCGCTATGCACGCCGGAGGTCGTCGCGGTCGCGGTGACCGTGATATCGGTCGCCTTTCCGAGCTGCAGGGGCATTGCCGCGCGGGCGCTGAACGTGCCGTCGTTGCCGATCCAACCGATCTGGTGCACGACGTTCCCGGCGGCACCGCTGGTCCGGGTGACGCTGACCTTGTAGGTCTTCTGCGCACCGGTCACCTGGCCGCCTTCCGTTGGCAGACAACGGTTGTAGATGCCGACGCCGGTGTTCGGAGTCGCGAGCAGGCCGGACAGCGAACTACAAACGGGAGCCGACACAGTGAGCTCATTGGTGTTGATGCCGGCGCTGAGCTGCTTCCAGGCCGCGACGGTGTCGATGATGCCGGCGCCCTGCGCGACCGTTGGGACGCCGGGGATCGGGTCGGCGGTGCCGGTCAGGGCGGTCTTCAGCGCCGCCGAGCTGACTGTCAGCGAACGGGCCTTGGCGGCCGATAGCAGCAGCGCCGCCGCTCCGGCGACCTGCGGGGCCGCCATGGAGGTGCCGTTGGCCATGCCGTACCCGGCCGGCAGCGAATACCCGGCCTCGGGGACGGCTTCACCGGACAGCCACATCGGGATCGAGGAGATGGCGGCGCCGGGCGCGGACACCTGCGGCGCCAGTGCTCCGTTCTCAGCGGGGCCGCGGGAGGAGAAGCCGAAGATGCCCTGCTTCGTGGCAACCTTCGACCCGTAGCCGGCCCACCAGGTGTCGGAGCTGACGGACGCGGAGACCGAGATGGCCTTGCCCGCCACGGACGGCGAGCTGACGGTGTTGGTGCCGAGGCCGTCGTTGCCGGCGGCGATGATGATCTGGACGCCGTAGTGGCCTATCAGCTTGTCGTAGAGCGCGGCGATCACGTCGGAGCCGTCGTTCAATGCGGGAAGCCCACCGATGGACAGGTTGACGACGTCGACATGGCGATTGGCGACCAGGTCGATCATGCCCTCCGTCAGTGCCGCCTGGGTGCAGCCACCGCCCCAAGTGCAGGCGCGGGCGGACACGATCTGCGCGCCCGGTGCGGCGCCGTGCATCTGGCCGCCGAACATCGACGTGCCGGCGGTGATCCCTGCCACATGGGTTCCGTGCGAGGCGACCGGCAACCCGATAGACACGTAGTTCGCGGTCTTGCCGACGTTGCTGCCGCCGAGCGGGGAGAGATCGACGTTGTCGCGGTACTCGACGACGAACGGGATACGCTCGTTCTGCGGTGTTGCGGGGTCGTCGCTCCCGAAGTGGCCGACCTGGCGGTCGACCGCGAACGGGGCCATCGGTGTCTCGTCGGTGAGGTCCTGGTTGTTGTTGCCGTCGACCCAGATCCGGTGTGTGGTCGGGTCGTACAGAACCCCGTGGAAGTCCCGGGTGTCGCCGTCCCGGTTGAGGTCGCCCTCGAAGTCGCTCCCGGCCGTCGCACTCTCGTAGAACACGCCGAACTGGAACGTGCCCTCCGGGATCGTCCAGGTCTTGCCCAGGTAGCTGAACGTCGGACCCGTCTTGGTGGTGGACATCCGCACCCAGCTGCCGTCGCGGTCGGTGACCGGATCGGTCTCGGTTACCCAATCGACAATCTTGGGCTTGCCGTCGCTGGTCTTCTGTAGCGCGGGATGCTCGACGTCGACGCCGGTGTCCAGCACGCCGACGACCGTGCCGCGCCCGTCCCAGGCCGGGTTGTCCTTGACGAAGGCCTCGGCGCCGGTCTCGTTGATCGGTAGGTACGGGTTGTCGGCGGGCGTGTTCGCGCCGGGCGCGGTCGGCCCCGCAGCCTTCGTTGCCGCCGTCCTCGCACCCGCGGCGCCCAGATCCGGGCCCGGGATCTTGTACGTCCGGTTCAGGTCGATCGCCGCAACCGACCGAAGGCCGGCCAAAGTGGTTACGCTGTCGGTCGGGACGGTCGCCCGGACGTAGCCGACCTTTCCGGTCACCGACCCGACGGTCCCGCCGGCCTTCTCCACCGCGGCGACGACGTCTTCGGTCGCGCCCTTCCGGGCCAGCATCAACACCGTGACAGACTTCTTCTTCGACGCCTGCGCCTGCTGCAGCAGCCTGGTGTCGGCGTTGCCCAGCTTCTCGGCCGCAGTATCCGACAGCGAATCGTCGGTCAGCGGCTGGAACCCGTCGGTCTTCCCCGCCCTGTAGATCGAATCCGGGTTGTCGCGCCCGGCCCGGTCGTCGAGCCCAGCAACGGGCGACCGACCCGGCCCCTGTGGCCCGTCGGGATCAGCGGGTTCGACCTTGCTCGCGCCAGCACTCTCGGAGCCAGTCGGGCTGGTCGGGTTGGCGGCTGCGGCCGCAGGCGCAATCAGCGTCGCGGCGATCAACACGGCCGACGCCGCGGCAATCACACCTGTTCGTCTTCCTCGTTTCATCGTGCTCCTAACCAAGGGGTGAACCATCACCGTGCGGCCAAGCCCGCAGACACGAGGACACCTGAGCCGCCTGGCCAATCTCACAGTTGGGTCCGGGCAGGATCAACGGACCGGGTGAGGCGGATGTGGGCCATGGCGGAAGGCCGCCACACTCGGCGCAGACCCACCGCTCCCAGTCGGTTGAAGTTCGGTCGAGGCGGTTGGTGAGGGTGGCGGGGTGGACGCCGAGTCCCTGAGCGAGACGTGTAGGTGCCATGCGGTAGGGCTCTCCCGCCGAGCGCAGGCGCCACAGGATTTCGTACTCCCACAACTTCAGGCCGTGCCGCGCCAGGGCGGCCTCCTTCTTTTGCTGCAGGTGCCGCACGAGCTTCTGCATGCCGGTGACGGTTCCCTCCAACTCCGGTACCGAGCCAGGGACTTCGCGCCCCCTACGGCAGCAGCCAGTTCATCGACTCACCCGGCACCGGCTGCTACCACTCCTACCTGTGCGAAGAGGTCGTGCCGTACGTCGACGCCCGCTACCGCACACTCCCCGCGCGCAACCACCGAGCCATCGCGGGCAAGTCCAGCGGCGGACTCGGCGCCACGGTCACCTCGATGCTCCGCCCAGATCTGTTCGGCGCCTTCGCCACCTGCCGGAGCGAACGAGAATGAGCCTTTTGCGTCCTCAGCGCGAGGTTCTGGAGGAAGGACGGCTATGACCAGGGCGCTGACGAGGGTCGTGCTGATTCCGGGATCAACTAGGAACAGAACTGTCCTAGTTGATCCCTAGTGTCGTCACGTCACGAAGAACCACAGGAGGGGACGGCACCGATGAGTCAGACTGCACCCGAGGGCTACACCAGCGTTGCACCGTGGGTGGTCACCGACGACACCGGCGCACTGCTCGACTTCATCACCGTCGCGTTCGACGGCGAAGAGATTGCACGGGTGCCGGTCGAGGATGGCACCATCGGTCACGGCGAGATCCGAGTCGGCGACACGGTCGTGCTGGCCTTCGACCGACGGCCCGACTGGCCGGTGATGTCCTCGCTGTTGCGGGTCTATGTCCCGGACGCGGACGCTGCCATGGCCGCTGCTGTTACGCACGGGGCTCAGGTGATCACCGAGGCTGCCGACAGTGCGTGGGGGGATCGCGGCGGCAGGGTGCGGGACCCGTTCGGCAACATTTGGTGGGTGATGAGCCGGGTCGAGCACATCGCACCGGACCTTGCCTGGCAGCGAATGTCCGAGCCGCAGTACGCCGAGGCGATGCGTACGGCCCAGGAGACCCTGGACGCCGCGCTCAGCGGTCGGGAGGCAGGGGTGGCCAGCACCCCGCAGCGCCCAACCCACTGAGATCAACTTCCGACCTGACTGCAGGCGACGGGAGTTGAGGGCCGGCAGCAGTGCATAGACGCAACGAAACTCGTGGCAGACGGTATCTCGACAGATCACCCGTACCGCCAGGAGCTTCGCCTGCTTGCCTACCCATCATCAATAGATCTGTCCACCCACACCCTGAGGTACCTGGCCGGTCAACTCAGCGCCCGGCGGCTGGAGATCGGCACACGCTCGCGGCGCCTGACCGCCGGCCGTCAGGCGCTCCTTGCGCTAGCTCACCTGCGGGGCGGCGACACCTATGCCCAGCTTGCCGCTGGATTCGGCATCGGGATCACGACCGTCTACCGATGCGTCCGCGAGGCCGTCGACGTGCTGGCCGCCCTCGCGCCGACCTTGGCCGAGGCGATCAAGACGGCCTCGACGAAGGCGTTCGTGATCCTGGACGGCACCCTGCTGCCGATCGACCGGATCGCCCCGACACTCCGTACTACTCCGGGCAACACAAGCGGCACGGCATGAACGTGCAGGTCCTCGCCGATCCCTTCGGACGTCTGATCTGGGCGTCTGCGGCGCTGCCCGGCTCGAACCACGATCTGACTGCCGCCCGCAACCACGGCCTGTACGCCCGCTCTGGCCGGGTCGTCACCTCGCACTGGATGGATCTCGCCACCGCCGGGATGGAGCTGCTCCCAGGGACGAAGGCTGCTGGTCGTGCCGCCACAGCGTGTCAGTCGGCTCAAGAATCGAGCACGGCGGCGACGGCCTCGATCTCGACGAGTTGGTCCTTGTAGCCGAGCATGGTGACGCCCATCAAGATGCTTGGGACGTCATGGTCAGCGAACGAGTACAAACGCCGCCTCGCGCTGCTGCGCGAGCAGCGGTGAACGCCGCGCACCGGCACCGCTATGCGCAGGAGAGTGGCAGAGCCTCTGCCGTCATCCGACCCTGTAGGGGCGCATCATCTCGTTGTCCTCGTGTTCGAGCATGTGGCAGTGCCAGACGTACCGGCCCGCCCGGTCGAACGTCGCCTTCAGCCTCGTGACGGCACCCGGGTAAGCGACTACGGTGTCTTTGAACCCGCGCTCCCATGGCTCTGCGGGCTGGGCGGCACGGCCGGCCCGCTGTCGGTCGAGGACCTGGAACTGGACCTCGTGGACATGGATCGGGTGGGCATCTTTCGTGAGATTGTGAATCTCCCAGATCTCGGTCGCACCTAGGGCCGGATTCTCCGTGACGGGGTCGTCCCAGCGCCTCGGCACAGCGGCGCCACGTCGGTTCAGGGTGCCGAGCAGCAGTTGTCGGGGTCCGACATGCGGGAGTGACGCGGAGTTCTGCTCACTGAGCGAAAGCCGTCGGATGCGGCTCGCCTCTCCCAAGGGCTCGAACGACGGCAGCGACAGCTGGGAGGGTGGGGCGGTTGTGTCCGGCGTGGTGAGTGCTCCGATCGTAAGCTTGATGACCTGTCCAGTGGTGGCCGGGTCCGCCGGGGAGAAGTCCGAACCCACTTTCCCGCCCTGGAACGCTTTATCGGGGCCCTCGTTGATGAGATACAACTCGGTCCCGACCGGTACCGACGCGAAGTCGACGATCACGTCGGCGCGCTCGGCCGGAGCGATGAGCAACTCGTCGCGCCGTACGGGTGTGGGAAGGAAGCCTCCCTCGTTGCCGATTTGCCAGAAGGGAATTACTGCGTGCGCGGGCCTACGCGCGAGCGGGCGGGTGGCGATCTTCAGGATCAGGTACCGCGAATTGCATCCGTTGAGGAGCCGGAACCGGTAGCGGCGCGGTTCGACTTGAAGGACCGGCCAGGTTCTCCCGTTGGTCACCATCGTGTTGCCGAAGAACTCGGGGCTCCAGATCGGAGGGATGTCGCTGGCCGGAATGTAGGGGCCCCTGAATCCGTCGAAGGCAGCACGTCCGGCCGGGTAGAAGAGGCTGCCGTCGACGTGGAACGAGCGATCCTGGATGACGAGAGGGATCTCGTAGTACTTCCGACCGGGCGGATCACCGGCCCGGGGTGCGGGACCGGGCAATATCCCGTCGGGAAGGTCCGCAGGGCCGCCTCGCAGGAGGTAGAACCCTGCCAGTCCGGCGTAGACGTTCAGCCGCGTGACGCCCAGGGCGTGATCGTGGAACCAGAAGGTCGAGGCTCTCTCCGTATTGGCGTACTGGAACACGGCGTCTCCCCGGCCCCAGGTGTCGCCGAACTGGTCCTCGAACTTGCCCTTGAACTCCTCGTAGAATGACCCGACTTCGGCGTATCCCGCAGGAAGGTCGACCGCGCCGGGAAGGTACCAGGCTTCGGTGTAGCCATCGCTCTCCTCCGTGTTCCGCCCGCCATGCAGATGCGTCACGATCGGTACCGGACCCGAGTACGGTCCGGGTGTCGAGCGGAATCCGGGACGTGTGTCCCGGGCCGACACTCCGCCCGCAGGGTTCGCCCAGTGCAGTGTGGGGTCGACCGACAGCAGGTGCGGCAAGTAACGGCCTTTGCGATCAAGCAGCTGGTTCTTCCACCTCACCCGAACAGGTGTTCCGAAGTGGGCCTCGACGGTGAACGCAGGATAGTGGAAGCTGCGCGGATGCAGGGTTGAGCCGTACCCCCACACGGTTGTCGCCGGCAGTCCGGGGGGCAGCACCTGCTGCTGGAACTGTCGCACACCGATCACGTAGTGGTCGATGCGATCAGCGACGGCGCCGCCAGCCTGCGGCATGGTGGATGGGACGACGAGCCGTGTGACGTACTTGTCCACCGTTCTCGGATCCAGAAGGCCCTTGTCGCCGGGCGTTCGGAGACGTGGAGCCGCGGTGACTGCCGGAAGGAGCGCGAGCATTCCGCCGGCCGCTGCCTGCACGACACGCCGCCTCGTGACCACCTAAATCTCCAACACTTGTCGGACTGACTCCGGCGCTGCTTCCTTCCCCCAGCTCCGCCCGACGGTGCCCCGAGACCGCCAGCAAGCGCCGGGCATGATCAGCCTGCCGCAGCTTTCAGCTCCGCGCGTTGCTGTAATGCTCCAGGGGAGGGATCTCAGCCAGATCGCTCGGGTCCGCTATGAGTGCGCCGACCGGATCTGGCTGGCCGTCTTTTCCCGGCTGGTCCCGCGGGAGCGCTGGCGTCAGGTCTTCGCGGTCACGCCGACCACGCTGCTGGCCTGGCACCGACGCCTGGTCTCCCGGACGTGGACATTCACCGAGCGCCGCCACCCGGGACGGCCCCCGACTGCGCCCGCCGTCAGGCAGCTCATCCTGGGTCTGGCGCGCGAGAACAGCACCTGGGGACACCGCCGCATACAGGGCGAGCTCGTCCGCCTTGGCTACTCCATCGCCCCGTCCACCGTATGGGAGATCCCGCAGTCCTCGGGAGTCGACCCCGCGCCGCATCGCTCCGGCCCTACTTGGCGTCAGTTCCTCACCACCCAGGCCCACGGCATCATCGCCGCCGACTTCCTGCACCTCGACACCGTGACGCTGGGGCGCCTGTACGCCCTGATCTTCATCGAGCACGGCACTCGCGGACTACACCTCGCCGACGTCACCGCCCACCCCACCGCGCAGTGGACCGTCCAGCAGGCGAGGAATCCCGCCATGATGTTGGGGTGCCGGATGGCCTCGCTGCGCTTTCCGCTGCGGGACCGGGATGCGAAGCGCACCGACGCCTTCGACGCCGTCTTCCAGGCCGACGACGTGCAGATCCTGCTCAGCCCGCCGCAGGCACCGAGAGCGAACACGATCTGCGAGAGAGCCGTGGGCACCCTCCGGCGCGAGCTCCTCGACCGGACCCTGATCTACAACAAGGCCCACGCCCAAGCGGTCCCGGCCGAGTACATTCGGCACCACAACCAGCGCCGCCCCCACCGGTCCCGGCAGCAACTGCCCCCCGGACAGCTCCAAACCACCCGCTCCAGCCACCGTCACCGACCCCCAGGCCCAGCGAATCCGGCGACAGCCCCTCCTCGGCGGCCTGATCAACCAGGACCAGAGGACCGCCTGACCGAACGGCCTCGTCGCAGCTCACAGCACCGAATCGTATTTTCGCGCGACACAGGGGCATCTGGGGATGCG
Source organism: Streptomyces sp. NPDC057565 (assembly GCF_042801455.1). Lineage (NCBI taxonomy): Bacteria > Bacillati > Actinomycetota > Actinomycetes > Kitasatosporales > Streptomycetaceae > Streptomyces > Streptomyces sp. NPDC057565. The sequence goes on from NZ_JBHVFU010000013.1 coordinate 188,210, forward strand.
ACCTGCTTGCCACCGTCCCCCTCAGTGGGGACAACCCCGTCTGGGCTCTGGTGCACCGCATTTGGGCTGCTGTGGTGAGCCTGTGGAGGGCGGTTCCGTGGGACGAATTCCGGATTCGAGATTGCTGCCAATGGACCTCTAGCGGCCACCTACGTCGTGGTCGTAGACAAGGCCTACGACCACGACTACCTGCCCGATGATTTTGCCGGAGCAGCTCGCTGCTGCCCGTACCGCACGACGACGACGCACGTGCGGAACGCGGTGGTGGGTCAGGCCGGGGCGTCAGCGTCCTGCATGGAGGCCGCGAACGCCTCGGGGCCCTGCTCCGCCGCCGCCGGGTCCATCCACATGACCTGCCAGCCGTGGCCGTCGAGGTCGAAGAAGCTGCGTGAGTACATGAAGCCGTAGTCCTCGGCGTCGTCCGCCTCGGAGCCGCCCGCCGCGAGCGCAGCGGCGCTGACCGTATCGACCTCATCGCGGGATGACACGCTGAAGCAGTACAGCGCCAGCGTGTGCGTGGTGGGATCGGCCATCGGCAGTTTCGCGAACTCCGCGAACTTCTCGCGGCTGAGCAGCATGACGAAGGCGTGCTCGCCGACTAGCATGCAGGCGGCGGTCTCGTCGGTGAACATCGGGTTGAAGCTAAACCCGAGCTCAGCGAAGAACGCCTTGCTGCGCTCGAGGTCCGCTACGGGGATGTTCACGAACAGCATGCGGCCGGGGTGTGCGGGATTGGTCATGGTGGGTCTCCAGTCGGTGGCTCGATGGCGTGCGTCCTGGTAGACCGGCCCAGCCGGCGGAACTCATCGGTGGATCTCGGCTAAGTCACAGTCGCAGCGTTGATCGATATCACGGCCGCAGCTCAGAGACCCGGCCCTTCACTTCTTCGGCTACTGGTGGACGTGGCCCGCCCGTCGACACGCGCCCTGACGATCGTCGCCCTCGCCGTCGAAGCCGACGTCCCGCGCAACGCACTAACCCAGCGTCACACCGACCTGAAGAACGAGTTCTACGACAAGGTCCGCGCCCGCGGCGGCACCCCGGACAGCGAGCAGCGCTTACGCGCAAGCAGGTCCGCCGACTCAAGGAACTACGGGCTGCCGACGCGGAGGAGATCGCCCACCTCAAGGCCGACGTCGCAGCTCTCGTCGGCGCGCTGCACCAAGCAACAGCCGAGAACCAACTCCTACACCAGCAAATGGCAGACCGTACGGCCGTGCTCCGCCCACTGCCTTCTCAGCGTCACTAAGCGTTTTCAACCCGCTTCCTTGTGCTGCGTCTCGCTGACCTGCGTGATGCGTGGACTCGGTTCATTGAGATAGACCACAATTGTCCGTCTCACGTGGTCTCAGTTGCCCCGGCTTGGAGAGCGGCGTGGATAGGGTTTCGCCATACCGTATTCACCGATGCCGCTCCAACTCGACACGGCTCGGCTGACGTTGCGTCAGTGGACCGAGCCCGACATCGACGCCCATCGCGCGCTCGTCGCCGAACGGGGTGGTGGCATGCCGTCGATCGAGGACAACCGGCGGATGATCGAGGATCAGCGGGCTGCGTCGGCGCTGACAGGGATTGCTCTGCTGCCTGTCATCCGCCGCGATGTGGGCGACTTCATCGGGTATTGCGGGCTCACTGTCGGTCGGGCTTCTGTTGACGAGCCGGAGATCGCCTATGAGCTGTTCCGGCGCGTGCACGGACAGGGCTATGCGACCGAGGCGGCTTCCGCGGTGCTCGATGCCGCGATCGCGACCGGACGGAAGCGGCTCTGGTCGACGGTGCGTTCCTGGAACGCGCCGTCCTTTCGCGTCCTCGACAAGCTTGGGTTCGAGCGCGACCACGTCTCGACCGATGACCGCGGCGAACTGGTGTGGCTCACCCGTTCCCTGCCGTAGGAGACGCGCTGCGGTCAGTTCGAAGTGGCTCCGCCACGTCGGAGGCACCACCGCCGAGCCGGTTCTCCTCGGTGCGGTCCCCTCAGATTGTCGGACCCCTGTCACAGTTCGGGGGCGGCGGGCAGGATGATCGTCATGATCCGTGCCTTGGATGATGCCGCCTCGTTCCACGACCTGTTCGCCACACACCCTCGCCTGACCGACCTGGTCCTGGCGCCCGACGGAACGCACTTGATCGCGTCCGTGCAGATCATCAACGACCAGGGAACCAGGCGCGTTTCGCGGATATGGGAGGTGGACCCCTCAGGCGAGCGCGAGAGCCGCCCCGTGGCCCGGTCCGTACAGGGTGACTTCGCTCCCGCTTTCGCCGCCGACGGCACACTGCTGTTCCTCTCCGGCCGCGAGAGCACCGATTCCGCCGCTGAAAGGAGCGAGAGCCAGGGCGTGGGCTTGTGGGCACTGCCGGACCGCGGCGAGGCCAGGCAGATCGCCCACCACCCGGGAGGTATATCCGCCTTCGCCGTCGCCAAGGATGCCCGCACGGTCGCCTATACCGCTGATCTGCTGCCTGGCGCGGTGAGTGCCGAGGCATACGCCGAACTTCGTCGTGAGCGCGAGAGCAACCTGGTCAACGCAGTTCTGTACGAGGCGACCACACCGTGTGGCTTTGGTGCAGGCCTCGGCCCTGACGAACCCCACACCTTCGTCCTGCACGCCGACGGGGCTCCGGTGAACGCCGGCAGCCAGGGCCTGACGGGCACGGGAGAGACGGCGCTCTCGCCGGACGGATCACTGGTGGCCTACACGCGGGCCGCGACGGGCCGCGTTCCCGACATGAATGTCGTGGTGGTCGCCGACGCTGCCACTGGCGTCGAGCACCACACATTCTCACGCACCGGTCAGCAGTACTACCGCCTGGCGTTCACGGCCGATGGCTCGGCGTTGGTCTGCCAGCGCCAGCGAGAGGAATCCTATGACAGCGAGTGGCGAATCACGCTGGTCGCGTTCGACCTGGCTTCGGGTGAAGAGACCGACCTCCTGCCGGAGTTCGACAACTGGCCGTGGCCGGGACGCGCGGTCCTCTCGCCGATCCGTGGGGATGCCACGCTGTGGTTCACCGGTGACGAGCGGGGCCACTGCCCGATCTTCCGCCGCGACGCGGACGGCACGATCACCCGCCTGACCGCATCCGGCGCCTACGCCTCTCTCTGCGTGTCGCCCGATGGGACCACCCTCTATGCACTGCGCAGCACGATCGTCAGCCCGCCTCGAGTGGTTCGGCTGAATGCCGTCACAGCCGATCAAGAACCCGCCTTCCTCAGGGCCCCCGGAGACCTCGACTCGCTTCCCGGCACACTGGCCGAAGTACACGTCGAGGCGGACGACGGTTTCCCGTTGCACGCCTGGCTCGCGCTGCCCGAGGGTGTCTCGGCCGAGCGCCCAGCGCCGCTGATCATCGCTCCGCACGGCGGACCACAGATGTCCTGGAGCGCCTGGACGTGGTTGTGGAACCCATGGCCGTTCGCGGCCCGCGGCTACGCGGTGCTGCTACCGGATCCGGCGCTGTCCACCGGCTACGGGCAACGCATGCAGGAGCGCGGCCGGGGCCAGTACGGCGGTCAGCCCTACCGGGATCTCATTGCGCTGACGGACGCGGCACTGGCACGCGACGACCTCGACGCGACCCGGACCGGCCTCGCCGGCTGGTCCTACGGCGGCTACCTGGCTAACCGGGCCGCGACCCTGACTGACCGCTTCAAGGCGATCGTCACCCACGCCGGGATGTGGAACCTGGAGGCGTTCCAGATCGACACGGACATGCACGCATACTTCCGGAAGATCTTTGGCGACCCGCGGACGCAGCGCGAACGGTACGAAGCTAACTCGCCCCACTTCCACGCCGCGAAGGTGACGACGCCGATACTGCTCGTGCACGGCGGCCAGGACCACCGCGTCCCGATGGGCCAGGCACTGAGCCTGCACAGCGATCTGCAGCGGCTCGGGACGCCCGTCAGCTTCCTGCACTTTCCGGACGAGGGCCATGGGATCGGGGCGCCGAACCACATTCGCCTCATGTACGAGACGGTGCTGAACTTCCTCGACCACCATGTCCTCGGACAGGAGTGGCGGCGCCCCGGAATGCTCTGACTGATCATTCGAACCCGCCAGAGCAGTTCGCGGGTGGCGTCCCGGTCCTGCACCCTGCGCCGCAGGGGTTTCGTTTCCTCCCCGCCTGAAGGACTCTGCTGAGGAATCCGCAAAACGGGTTGTCAGGCCGCGAGCATGAGGGCTTCGAGGCGGGAGATGTGGGTGCCGCCGAGTGGAG